>CAIYYA010000114.1 GCA_903930255.1 uncultured beta proteobacterium | reverse complement strand
TTTACTTGAAACTGAAATCAACACCGAAAACCATTCAGTAGTCTTAATCCCTTTGAATTCAGGGCTGGTATTTACTTGCAATAGAGCATTGGACTAGTCGTTTAGGCTAGTCTTAATCCCTTTGAATTCAGGGCTGGTATTTACTTGAGATAGCGCCGCTCATGCCATTGGGCGGGGTGTCTTAATCCCTTTGAATTCAGGGCTGGTATTTACTTTTGGCAGGGTGCGCCCTTGAACGAGTGTTTTGTCTTAATCCCTTTGAATTCAGGGCTGGTATTTACTTTCAAGCTTAACCTTTCAGAGTATTTTCAGGCGGTCTTAATCCCTTTGAATTCAGGGCTGGTATTTACTTAGCACTCGTCAAAATCATTAATGTTGTCAATGGCTTGGATGGGTGTTTGGCGCTTGCAAATGGTGGCTGCAAGGCTAACAGTGCGCGGTAATGATAGGGCAATATGGTCGTCATCTTTATTGGCAGTGCCGTAATATTGTTGTCAGAGTACATCCGCCGGGGCGCTGTTGACGGATTTCATAGGTGGCTGGCCGGACGTACTCCAACCCCAAATTTGCTCGAGTCGTGCATCATCGATGGCCACTGGCTGCTATGGTTTATGAAGTGGCTTGTGCTTGATGGACGGGCGTTAGCGGGTGTTTTTTGTTACGCCGAGCCAATTTCCTAGTCCCACTCAAAAATGAACTCGGCCTGTATTTTGTCTGACCTCACTAGCGCGTAGCCTCGTTTGGCTCCACCTGGCACCGACCATTGGCTCGCGCCGAGATGAGAATCGGTATTGCCAGGTATCTCAAAGTACCAAAGTGCATCCGTCGGTGTTTGGAGCGTTAGCAGGGCCTGCCAACCTACATTCAAGTGACCAAATGGCAGATCAGGTATTCGCCCTAGTGGGTCTGCGGTGTATGCCTGAGACTCTGCCTCTTGGACGGTCATTGCACTGAACAGATGGTGCGGTTCGCATTCAAAGGCATCTTCTGAATCGGGTGTCACAAACGAATCGGTTTGACGTTCGAAAAACCATAGATGGATGACGATGCCAAGCGCCAGCGGCCACAGTAGGAACATCAGTAGAAACATGAACAAATTGCTCATAAGTTCGCGACGCTTGTTCTGAACGATTCGATAAATTTCTAATCCGAGTTCCGATTTGCCTGTATTTCTTTGGCTAATCGCCACCAGCAGACGAGTCAGAACCAGTGCGATCACTCCGACAATCAGATACGCGGCAAACCAATGCTGTGGTGTTGTTGGGAACATGTTAATTTTGCGGTGGAGTACCAAAGGTGGTCATGCCGGCAAGCGTGTAGTGCTGCAAGGCCCCAGGTTCTGCTTGCCCATTGATTTGGGTGCACTGGGCAAGCACAATTCCCTTTTCAACGTGAAAAAACACATCTCGTTCATAGGTGCTGTAATAGCCGCCATGAACATAGTGGAGCAGTGCACCATCAGGGCAGCGCATCAAGCCGGTGAACCAGTGGGCAAAAACACCTTCGGGAAAGTTGGGGAACAAGTCAACCAGACCGACTGGTTTGATGGTGCCGTCATCAGTTTGAACCGTGCCTGCCAGTTTCACCAGATACAGCCGGTCAGCCTGAATCGACCAAGTACCCACGTAACCACGCCAAAGCGCTGTGCAGTTGGCGTAAAACTTGAACGGGCTGGCTGAATATTTTAGAAATGGCCCCAAAGGTTCACTACAAAGGGTGAGGGTTTTACCCTGATATATAAGTTCTTCTGAAATTTGTGCGGTCATGGTGTGCAAATCAATGAGTTTAGGAATGAGTTGGGCCTCTGCCGGGTAGCACACCTTCAGGCAGGATGCTGGTCCCCAGCGTCATTACCCAAGTTTTCTCGGGGACCCGGTAGGCGCGCACATCATCGGCATCGGGGTGGATCATTTTGGCTATTTTGACCATCAGCGAGGCTATTTCGGTGGCTGATGCCTCCACCTGAAAGACGGAATATTGCACCGGCACGCCTTGCTTTTTCATGAACCGGTACAGGCGGCTCAGGCGCTTCGGGTTGGCGATGTCGTAGGTGACGAGGTAGCTGGCTGATTCGTTTTGGGCCATGGTTTTGCTCAGGTGTGCATGGCTTTAAGGGCCGTGCGGTGCAAATGCACCAGGTGCAGGGTGAGGCTGCTGGCGTTGCGCGCGCTCCAGCGCTCAAATAATTCGGTGGCGGTAGCGGCTTCGTCGGCTTTTTCTGCCAACGTGCCAGCGCCTAGGTTGAGCTCGGCCCAGAGTAGCTCAGACAAGTCTTCGTCAAGGTCTATCGACTCCAACCGAGGCCCCCAGAGTTGCGGGGTCAGTCCGTGGCTATTGAGTTGCGCGGCCACATAGGCCAGGCACAGGCTGCGCAGGGTTAGCGGCAGATGCACGGTGAATTGCCCGGCATAGACATATTCACGTTTGGTGGCTTCCCATTGCTGCGGGGTAACGCTGGTGGCGTGCTCTTCGCGCCAGCGCACCAGGGTGTCCATGCGCCGGGCACGTAACCAATTTTGATAGCACACTACGCCGTCTGCACGCTCGCTCCAGAGCTCTAGCACGGTTGCCAGGCTGGCCGTGTTGCGGGTCTGGGCATAGATGCTGCCGACAGCTTGGCCGCGTGCGTCGAGCCAGGTGATGCCAATGCCAGCGCGCATACACAGGCTAAGAGCCGGGCCGCTCCAGTCCACAACGTCGGCACTGCTGACCACGCGTGCCACCCGCGCTACTGGGTAGCGCATGACTTGGGCGCGCTCGTTGGTGACCACCAACGCCTCGTCGGTGCAACTGACGCGTTTGTGGCCACGGCTGCCCAGATAGAGGGCACGCGCTCCGGGGCCGGGTTTGATGAGGCGTTGGGTGTTCAACATGCTTCGTCGTCCAGGTCGGGGTGAGCCAGCCAGACCAGCCCTTGCTCGCGCAGGCTGCGCGCCAGGGCTTGGCATTGCACGCGCAGGTAGCGCCGCCACGGGGTGCTGGCTTTTTCCCATTCGGCGTAATAGATGGCGCGCCCGGCTTTGCCGAGCAGGCAAGCGCCTTTGTCGATAGAAAAATGGTCTTCGCGCAGGGTGCGGCTGCGCAACAGCTGCCACACCCACAGGTCGATGGCCGGGCGCAGTGGCTCGATCAGGTCGCTGGCCAGGCTTTCGCGGCCAAAGCTGGGGCGGTGGTAAAAGCCCAGCATCGGGTCAAGCCCGGCTTGCCCGCAGGCATGCACAGCTTGCAGGTGCGCCATGGTGTAGCTCAAGCTCAGGCAGACGTTGACCGGGTCGCGTGGTGGGCGGCGGTTGCGCCCGGTGAAGTTGAGCGCCGGGGCAAAGACGCCAGTTAGGCCACCAAAGTAGGCGCGGGCGGCGGCTCCTTCAAGACCGAGCAGGGTGGGCAGCGTGGGGCCTTCGACAGGCTCAGGCCGAACGGGGGATGGCTCAGGCCGAACGGGAGCGTGGGTGTTGAGGCGCAGTTGTGCCAATATGCCATCCAGCGTTTGCAGCGCATCAAAGAGCGGCTTGCGGGCATCCGGGCGGGCGGCTTGCAGGGTCAGCAGGGTGCGGCGCTGGCGGGTGAGTTTGCTGCGCACCAAAGCCAGCGCCCATTGGCGGCAGGCGGTGTCGTCCATCACACGCTGGGCTTGCGCCAGGCGCACACTGGCATCGTTGTGCTGGGCGCCCAGCACCAGCGCCACCCGGCGCGGCAAGCGTGGGCTCATCAGCAGGGTGGTCACACCGGCTTCGGCCAGTTTCATCAACACGCCCGTGTCAAGCCGGGTTTGCGCACCGTGGATCACGCAGCGGTCAATCAGCTTGATGGGCACGGTGCCACGGCGGCTGCCAGCTTCATACAAGGCCAGGGTTTCGCCCTCGGATTTGATTTCGAGCTGGGCGCGATCAAGTAAAAGTAGGGCCATGGGGTTATGTGTGTAATAGGCTTCTAAAGCAGGTGGGGCTTGCGTAGAGTGCTCTTAAATAAAGTGCAAATGTCGGGTTGTGCCTGTGGCTCTAGCCCACATAAAAATAGTCTGGGTCAGCCGGTTTAACGGCTTTGCCCAGGGTGTGCACACGGCTGCGTGGGTCTAGCCGCAGCAGCAAAAAACGGTCGGTGCTTAGGTCAAGCAGGGTGCTCATGTCTTCCACCAGGTTGATGCGCTCAGCAGGTGTCAAAAACAGCTCATGCACCGACTTTTGCCCACCAGTGGCATAGACCCGCGCCAGTTTGAGCGCGGCAATCAGCCGCCGGGGTTCGGCGACGTCATAGCAGGCCAGGTGCAGGATGCGTTGGGTCATGGCGGCTATTGTTGGGCGCCGCGCCGGTTTTGTCTGCTGTGGCAAGCTTGCCGCCCTGCATAATCGTGCACCAATCGAACCAAAAGGAATCAACTCATGGGACTCGCTGCACGCAAACCCATTTTTAGCGCTGACGACTATCTGGCGTGGGAGGCCACGCAACTGGAGCGCCACGAGTATTTGGATGGCGAGGTGTTTGCCATGGCCGGGACCGAAGACCGGCATGTGACGGTGACGATGAATTTGATTTTTGCCCTGCGCCAGCACCTGTCGGGTGGCCCGTTTCGAACTTATATGGTTGACATGCGCCTGCATGTGGCGGCTTCCAACAGCTATTTTTACCCGGATGTGCTGGTGACTTGCAGCGCCCATGACCGTGCCAGCGCCATGTCGAAGTCAGAGCCCACGCTGATTGTGGAGGTGCTCTCCCCCAGCACGGCGGCATATGACCGGGGCATCAAGTTCAGCCATTACCGCAAGCTGCCCAGTTTGCAGGAATATGTGCTGGTTGACCTGGATACGCGCAGCACCGACTGCTATCGCAAGGGTGCCGATGGTCTGTGGGTGCTGCACCCGTTTGCCCGAGACGAGTCGGTTGAGCTGGCCAGCGTGGCGCTCACCGTCACGCCGGCTCAGATGTTTGCTGACGTGCTGTCAGATGAACCGGTGGCCATTTCCGACTCAGTTTCCAACTGATACCCACCCAACCCCATGCTGGCATTTTTGCCAACGTGCAGCCATTGCCCCAGCCAGAGCCAGGGGTAAATTTCGGCAAGCACTTCAGGCTCGCCATGCAAAATCCAAGTGCCCAGCACGCCACCCAGGGTCATTTCTTGCTGCTGACGGCTGGAGTAGCGCGTCCAGTCAAACCAGTGCAGGTTTTGCGTCTCGATGAGGCGTTCACTCAGATGGGTGATGCGCTTGGCGGCCTCGCCCCAGCCGCTCTGGCCGGCATGAAGTTCCATCAGCAGGGCCACCCGGCGCGCCAGTGTGGCGATGAGCGCGCGCGGTGTGAGCTGGCCAATGCCCAGCGGTTTACCCTGGCTTTGCAGGCGCAGCGGGGTGCTGATGTGCAGCGTGATGCTTTGACTATTTAGGGCTGTAGCGCTTGCCAGCTGTGCGTTAGCAGCTCCATTGTTCATAGCAGGTGGGGTGATTTCAGCCAAATGCGCCAGCAGCACTGGTCGGTCCATATGCCAGACCAGATGCGGCACGCCAGCCGCATCAACCCAATCAACTTGCAGCAAATCAGCCGGCACGCGCGCTCGCGTCAAACCCTGGCTGAGCGCGCGTTGCAGGGCAAAAATGATCAGCGCGAGTTGTTCGGTGGCGTGGCCGACCAGCACCAGATGGAACGAAAAGTCGTCATCCGCATCGAGCACCCTGGCACCCGGTGTGGGTGGCTCGATCACGTAGGGGTTGGGGATGCTGCTGAAATCTTGCAGTGCGTGGCTGCCTTTGGGCGGCGCTGGGGCTTCAAAAATGCGCGTGTAAGGGCAAGTTTGGATGAGCGGGCAACCTGGGCAGGTGGGCTGGCGTGTCATGCACGCCACATTGCGCAAAGCCGCGCCAAACTGGCCGCGCAACAGCGAGCCAGCGTAGTCGGGCAGGCTCAAGGGCTGCAGCACGCGGGCGGTGAAACGGTAGCGGGCGATGGGTAGGGGAGTATCCATGTTCAGGTTTTGGCCCAGTCGCGCAAATACTGGTTGATGTTTTGAAGTTCTTCACCAGCGAGTATGTCAATGCCGTATTCAGCGGCACGGCTGCGGTCATGCGGGCTAACGTCTCGCGCACTGGCGTACAGGCCTCGGGACATCAGTCCACCGACTTGGCGCACAACTTGCCCCAGCTTGTAAATGGCTGCTTGGGCTTCGTCCTGTTTTTTGGCTTTGCATTCGATGATGAGTGCACGATTGTTCTTGACGGCAATCACGTCAATTTCGTTGCGGGTCTTTGTGTGGTTTTGAACGATTTGGGCATTGGTTGCATATTGCCCTGGTTTCAAGAGGCCAGTCAACTTCAGAAAAACGTATTCTTCTGCCCAGCCGCCAGCAAAGAAGCTGGCGCTGTCTTGGTCGGCGAAGGTCAACTCACTATGGCCGGCTGACCAGAGCAGCAAGCCATGTTTGCAAGCCAAGGTCAGCAACTTGGCGGCAGGGCCACCTGGCGGATAGTCAAAATGTTGTAGTAGTAGGCCACTAGACGCGGCTTGTGCTTTGTAGGCCAGGGTACCAAAAAAGCGGTTCAGTGCTTGAGCTTGCTCACCCATGAAGCGCGAGACTGCGGCGCGTGCAGCGGCACGTTGCTGGTCTTTGGCGGCGCGGGTGTCGTTGGTGGTGCGATAGCCGCGCAACAGCAATAAATCTTGCAGGCTAAGCACATCTTTCATGGACTCCTGAGTGGGCTTGGCATCCATCCAGTCAATGGTCTGATTTTGGGTATCGGCATACAAGGTGCGGTAGCTGCCCGTGCCCGAGTTCAGCAGATCAAGCTCGCGATGAATGGCGAGAACCATGAGCTTGGTGCCTCCGGTGATGTGAAACACCACGTTGCAACCGTCCAGCGATTCGTTGGCCAGTTTGGCTGCAGCATCACAAATCGACTGCGGTGTGCTGTCGTCAAAGGCAATGCATTTGACTATGGGCACATAGGGCTCAAGTGCCAGCTTCAGGTTAGCTCCGCTGCGCTGGGCTTTCATCGCCGGGGTTTCAAGAATCCAGACTTCCTGGGCATCCAGTTGTTTGATCGGGATGAGATTGGCGGCGTTTTGTCCGGTGGCAATGCAAAGGTGGATGGTGTTCATTGGGGCAATGGTAAAGGCAGTGTCGCTTGGGCGCTAGTCTGGCAAGCTTGCGTTGGTGTTGGGTTCGCGCAGCTCGGCAGCCGCTTCAGGGTAAAGGTTGGGAAACAGCAAATGCAGGCAATCCAGCGGAAAACCGATGCGTACCGGGCCTTTGGGGGAGTCGCTTTGCAGCAGGCCGTCTTGCAGCAGGCGCGCCAGCACTTTGCGCCCAGTGCGCTCGCCCAGGCCGGTCATCTGGATAAACTCACCGCGCGCAACAGAGCCAGCCACCAGCACATGGTGCAAGGGCAATATGGCTTCTGGCCGGTATTCAAGGGCAGGGCTTTGCTGGCTGCGCACCAGCACCAAGCCGGCCAGCCGGTCTTTGAGTGTGGGCAGCGCCAGGGTGTTGGTCATGAAAGTCACCTGATCCTGGCAAATTTCAATGAAAAATGCACACCAGTCCCGCAGCATTTTGTCGCTGAGGGTGCCGCGGCCATCCAAATCGCCTTGGCGCGGCATGTCGGCCTCTGACAAGTGGC
>CAIYYA010000113.1 GCA_903930255.1 uncultured beta proteobacterium | reverse complement strand
TCCCACTTTAGCCCCTGACTTGACGAAAATCATGACCAAATATCGCCGTCGTGACCCGTCCCCTGATGTAGAGTCAATGGCGGCCTGACAAAAAACGGAAAAAGTAGGCACTGTCCAGCAGAATACATAAATGCAATCGTGCATTTGTTGACAAATATCAGCTATTCGCTATTTGAAATGCACATCAAGACCCTTAACCGCCCCCAGCCGATTGCCTTGTGAGTCGAGTTTGGCCTCCTGCGCTTGCAGAACACACAACGGGTATTTGGCGGAGTTGGTAAGCATTGGACGTAAACTCAAAAGAGATTTACGCACCATGCTGCATCAAATATAGTTTTCTGATCGGACCCAACCCCATGAGCATTCGTTACAGCAATGTCATCAACCATCTCCCCGAAACCAAGATGCGCTTGTATCCCACCAAGGTGATCAATATCATTGGTGGCCCGGGTAGTGACAAGTCATTATTCTCTGCTGCCATCGTTTTATATTTGAGTTTGCGCGGTAAAACCGTTGAAACCATTCCTGACTACGCCAAGTCATTGGTGTGGCAGCAAAATTTTGAAGTCCTCAAAAATCAATATTTCATAGCGCAGCGTCAGTATGAAATGTTGAATTTAATCGATGGTCAGGTGCATTTTTTAATCACCGAATGCTCGCTACCGCAGGTGCTTTTCTATAACGAAAATTACCCTGACAATATTTGCGACGTCGCCAAAACCCGCGAACAAATTTTGGACTGGTACCGACAAAACGACAACGTCAATATTTTGGTACGACGAGGCGACAAGAAATATGTTCGCAGTGGTCGCTTTCAAGACGAAGAGCAAGCCCGCGAAGTGGATTTGGGTTTGCGTGAAATCATGGATCGTGAACACCTGCCCTATACGGTGCTAGCGCCTGATGTCAACATCATTAACGCGTTTGCTGCAGCGCTGTTGGAATAGACCCAGCGTCTAAAATCTGTGGAATGAGCTCCAAACACCCTGTCCATGCAAATTCTTCGACGACAACAGCTTCACCAGAGGCTGGGAAAACCAGTAACTTTCTGCGCCAGATCATTGAATCTGATTTGGCTGCGGGTGTTTATGCCCATCGTCGCTGGGCTGGTTCGCCGGGTGATGCGGCCCATCATGCAGCAGGTGAAATTGACCCTGCCAAGATTCGCACCCGTTTCCCGCCTGAGCCTAACGGCTACTTGCACATAGGCCACGCTAAAAGCATTTGCATCAACTTTGGTTTGGCGCGTGACTACGGCGGTGTCTGCCATTTGCGTTTTGATGACACCAACCCCGAAAAAGAAGATACCGAATACGTCAACAGCATCATCGATGCTGTCAAGTGGCTGGGGTTTGACTGGAATGGCGAGGTCGATGCGCCACCCTATCAAGCGAGCGACTATTTTGATTTCATGCACCGCGCAGCACTTGCACTGATCAAAGCCGGTCACGCTTATGTTGACGAGCAAAGCGCAGAAACTATGCGTAGCAACCGTGGCGACTTTGGCAAGCCCGGCATCGACAGCCCTTTCCGCAGCCGAACACCAGCACAAAATCTAGCACGTTTTCATGAGATGAGGCAGGGTCAGCATGCTGATGGAGCTATGGTTTTGAGAGCTAAAATTGATATGGCCAGCCCGAATATCAACCTACGCGACCCAGCCATTTATCGCATTCGCCGCGCCACCCATCACAACACGGGCGACACCTGGTGTATTTATCCGATGTACACCTTTGCGCATCCGATTGAAGACGCCTTGGAGCAAATCACCCATAGCATTTGCACACTGGAGTTTGAAGATCAACGCCCGTTTTATGACTGGCTGCTGGATCGACTGATTGAATCTGCGTTGCTCGCTGCACCAGCACCCCGTCAATATGAATTTGCCCGACTCAATTTAACCTATGTCATCACCAGCAAACGCAAACTGGCACAACTGGTGAACGAGAAAAAAGTCAACGGTTGGGACGATCCGCGTATGCCCACCATCGTGGGTTTGCGTCGACGTGGCTACACCCCAGCAAGTTTGCAACTTTTTGCTGATCGCATAGGTGTGACCAAAAGCGACAGCTGGATCGACTACAGCACACTGGAAGCTTGTCTGCGTGAAGATCTTGAGCGCAGGGCTCCGCGTGCAATGGCCGTGCTAAACCCGCTCAAGCTGGTATTGACAAACTGGGATGAAGTGATGGGGGTCGGCCACTTGGAGCCATGCACACAGCCCACACTGCCCCATCCGCCAGTAAATCAAGAAACACCCGTACTGCGCCACTTCACTTTAGGCAAAGAGGTCTGGATTGAGCGTGAAGATTTTGAGGAGGTTCCACCCAAGGGCTATAAACGTTTGTATCCAGGCAATAAAGTTCGCCTCAAAGGCGGCTATGTCATCGAATGCAGCGGATGCACTCTAGACACCCAAGGCAATATCACTGAGGTTCAGGCCAACATAGTGCCTGATACAAAAAGTGGTACACCCGGCAGTGAATCAGTGAAAGTTAAAGCCGCCATCACGTGGGTCGGTGTTGCAAACGGGGTCAATGCCGAAGTACGTTTATACGATCGACTGTTTCTTGACGCGCAACCCGATGCCGGCGGGAAAGATTTCATTGAAAGCCTGAACCCGAATAGCCTCAAAGTGATCACCGCCATCGTTGAACCCTCTTTGGCCAACGCCAAGGCAGGTGAGCAATTTCAATTTGAACGGCATGGCTATTTTGTTGCCGACAGGTCAGACCACCAAACTGCCAAGCCGGTTTTTAATTTGGCTGTTGGATTAAAGGATTCTTGGGTCAAATGACCCTAGAATGACTTTGTCTGCATCGCTTGTCAGGCTTTGTATTTTCTTGAACCAATGCTCATTGAGCTCGGGCTTGAAACATAATTGTGCTGGCGTGATCTTCTCGCGTTAGAAGAACCCGAAGCACATTTGATCTCGCCCACCTGAACCCCGGTTCAGGTGACGGCTTGGCAATGCGTGCAGACACCCCCTTCTCTTTTTACAGCCCACCCGCTATGCCCTTTGATTTGCTTTTGATCGTTGAACTGGCTGCGCTGGGTTTGACCTCTGGATTTTTAGCCGGCTTATTGGGTATCGGTGGCGGCATGGTGATGGTGCCCTTCATGACCGTTATTCTCTCTAAGCAAGGTGTCAACCCCGAACTCAGCATCAAAATGGCCATTGCCACGTCGATGGCAACCATCGTGTTCACATCGGTTTCGAGTGTTCGTGCGCATCACAAACGAGGTGCAGTGCGCTGGGATCTGGTGAAAAAATTGGCTCCAGGCATTATTTTGGGGGCAGCCATGGCCAGTCTGGGGGCTTTTTTGTGGCTAAAAGGCGCTATGCTGGCTTTGATATTTGCTTTTTTTGTGAGTTTTTCGGCTTCACAAATGTTGCTCGACAAAAAACCGGCGGCCAGTCGTCAATTGCCTGGCACGGCCGGACTCATGGGGGTGGGGTCGTGCATCGGTTTTGTATCGGGCTTGGTTGGTGCTGGGGGTGGTTTTATGAGTGTTCCGTTCATGACCTGGTGCAACATTGCTATTCACAATGCGGTTGCAACCTCGGCTGCCTTGGGCTTTCCGATCGCACTTGCAAATGCAACCGGGTTTGCCATGGGTGGACTTGACGTAGTCAATTTGCCCGACTATGCATTAGGCTATATCTGGCTGCCTGGTCTTGCGGTGATTGCACTTTGCAGCGTGACAACTGCACCACTTGGCGCCAAGGCAGCGCATCAATTGCCAGTTAAGCAGCTCAAGCGTGTATTTGCCAGTGTTTTGTATTTATTGGCTGCTTACATGCTATTTAAAGGGATACAAAGTTGGTAAAACCAATCTGCATGCTGCTGAGTCAAAGCATAAAACCCTTCAATGATCGGATCATCGAGCAGCTTAAACTAAGCGTATGGTTCAGAGTGAAAATTTTAGCGAAAACGCAAATAGTGTCATTTAATAAACTATCTGCGCTGCTAATATGGTGCCCAGGAAGGGACTCGAACCCCCACGAAGTTACTCGCTAGTACCTGAAACTAGTGCGTCTACCAATTCCGCCACCTGGGCATCTCAGGAAAGAAAGGCATTGTATCAAAAATATCAAACCTAGCAG
>CAIYYA010000112.1 GCA_903930255.1 uncultured beta proteobacterium | reverse complement strand
CCATGCTCTAAATAAGGATTTAATAATTGTGTTCCGCGCTCAACGCTTTGTCAATTTTGATTTGCGGCGTTTCTTTGCGGCTGTTCTATCCCGCCGTAAATCAACTCAACTCGATTGGCGTATGGCTGGTTTTATTGCAGTTTGGGGTGTTACTGCTGCTCTGCCTGAGCGCGTTTCGGCAGTTTCCCGCAAACGGCTGGCCGTCAGTCAGCATGGCACTGGC
Organism: uncultured beta proteobacterium; assembly: GCA_903930255.1. Lineage (GTDB taxonomy): Bacteria > Pseudomonadota > Gammaproteobacteria > Burkholderiales > Burkholderiaceae_C > Rhodoferax. The sequence continues at coordinate 29,969 of CAIYYA010000112.1, read as the reverse complement.
CGTGCTATCGGGTTTGCTGGGAGTTTGGACGCTGGCACATAACCGATTGGGCAACTTCAACATTCGACCCACACCCAAAGTTGGTGGTGCGCTCGTTACAAGCGGTCCCTATGCCTATATGCGGCATCCCATGTATGGGGCGGTGCTGCTGGCGGCGGCTGCGCTGGGTTGGCTGAGTGCCCCAGTTGTGGGGGTGACCCTATGGGCTGCGCTGCTGGCCGTGCTTTGGGTTAAAGCAAGTCTGGAAGAAACCGCCCTTAAACAGCTTTACCCCAGCTACTTTATTTACGCGCAGAGCGTAAAGCGATTCATCCCCTGGTTGTTGTGAAACTCAGTTCATGCGCGCCAGCAGGTTTTCCATGTCTTTGAGTACGGCATCAACGTTCGTTTTCTGCGCACTGTCTGCGGGCAGGCATTGCCCTAGCTCTTGCTCCATAAAGCACATGGTCATGCGCAAATAAGTGCTGTCGAGGGCTTTACGCACAGCAGAAAACTGCTGGCTGATTTTGAGACAAGGCTCACCCTCTTCGATCATGCGTTGAACGCCCCGAATTTGGCCTTCAGCGCGGCGCAGGCGGTTAATCACATCCGCCCGCGCAACGTCATTGGTCAGAGCTGTCATGCTGCAAGCCCTGCTTAGCTTGCACAGCTAATTTTGTCTTCTGGCACGCCCATTTTTTTTAGGATAAATCCGAGCGGACAAACATTGGAAAACCCAAACTGAAACAAGTTCAGTCCGACAAAGGCAGTGAACGCAAGTGCCCATTTGCTGAAGAAAAGTGGGCTGCCTTCAACGCCAAGCGCCAAAGAAAATAAAATAAAAAAACCGGCGATGACGTGGATGTAGCGCTGAACGGTCATGAAAACTCCTGGTGATAAAGGTTAAGGATGGGTTTGAGGGGAGGGTGATTCGATACGCTGGCGGTACAAGGCGTAATACAAAACCGGAATGACGACCAGCGTGAGCAGGGTCGAGACCAAAATGCCAAAGATCAGCGAGATCGCCAGGCCGTTAAAAATAGGGTCATCCAGAATAAAAAATGCGCCAATCATGGCCGCCAGCCCAGTCAGCGTAATCGGTTGTGCACGCACTGCAGCTGATTGCACCACGGCCTCTTTGAATGCCATGCCTTGTGCCACTTGAAGTTCGATAAAGTCCACCAGCAAAATCGAGTTGCGCACAATGATGCCAGCCAGTGCAATCATGCCGATCATCGAGGTTGCGGTGAATTGCGCTCCAAGCATGGCGTGCCCAGGCATAACGCCGATGATGGTTAGTGGAATCGGTGCCATGATGACTAAGGGCGTCAGATAGCTTTTGAACTGCGCCACCACTAACAAATAAATCAAGATCAAGCCAACGCCATAAGCCGCACCCATGTCGCGAAAAGTGTCATAGGTTATTTGCCATTCACCGTCCCACTTGATGGCGTAGGCCTGCCAGGGGTTGCTGGGTTGCGTGATCCAATATTCGTCGAGCTTGCCCGAGTCTGGCAATGCTACTTGAGCAAGATGATGGCGAATGGCGAACAACCCATACAAAGGTGAATCGAGTTGGCCAGCCATATCGCCAATGACGTAACTCAGCCCCTGCAAATCCTTGGTAAACAAGGGCTTATCGATGGTTATGCGTTCCACCTGCACCAGCTCAGACAGCGGCACCAGTTGACCGTTGCTTGCTCGCACGGGCATCGCCAGCAGCGCATCCAAGCCAACCTGAGCATCTAGCGGCAGTTGCAAACGCACCGGCACCGGGTATTTTGAGGTGCCATCGTGCAAGTAGGCCGCGTTGCTGCCGCCAAGCGCCATGGCTGCGGTCTGCGCCACCGTGGCGACTGAAATGCCCAGCGATTCGGCGCGCTGACGGCGCACACGCAGATAGGCGCGTGGTGCATCTTCGCGCAGCGAGGTATCCACACCAACAATGTCGGGTGTTGCAGCAAACGCCTTTGCCAGGCGTTGCGCCAATTCTTGACGACCGGCTTCATGGGGGCCATAGACTTCAGCGACCAAGGGCGACAAGACGGGTGGGCCTGGCGGGACTTCAACCACTTTGATGCGAGCCTGATGGCGTTGTGCGATTTTTTCCAGAGCCGGGCGCAGGCGCTGTGCGATGGCGTGGCTCTTTTCGCTGCGCTGGTGTTTGTCGACCAAGTTAATTTGCAGGTCGCCCTGCTCGACATCGGCGCGCATGTAATATTGGCGCACCAAGCCGTTAAATGTGATGGGAGAAGCTGTTCCGGCGTAAGCCTGCAGGTTCAGCACTTCGGGTTGCTGTGCTAAAAAGGCGCCCATATCGTTCAATGCGGCTGCCGTTTCTTCTAGTGCCGTGCCTGCGGGCATGTCCAGCACCACCTGAAATTCGCTCTTGTTGTCAAAGGGCAGCATTTTCAGCACGACCAACTGCACCAGCGCCAACCCCACCGACAGCATCAACGCTGCCAAGATCCCAGCCAGCAGCAACCAGCGTTTGCGCGCGCTTTCGAGCAATGGTGTCAAAACCCGTTCGAACAAGACTTGCAGCTTGGGGCCGATTCCTTGGGCTTGGCTGCCACTGGTGTGGCTTGGCGCGTGTGAGCGCATCAGCTTCAAAGCCAGCCAGGGGGTTACGGTGAACGCAATAGCCAATGAGATGGCCATGCCCAGGCTCGCGTTAATCGGGATCGGACTCATGTAAGGCCCCATCAAACCCGACACAAATGCCATTGGCAGCAAGGCGGCAATAACCGTCAAAGTGGCCAAAATGGTGGGGCCTCCCACCTCGTCAACCGCTTGCGGAATGATTTCACGCAGACTTTTATGCGGAAAAAGCTGCTGGTGTCGGTGGATGTTCTCCACCACCACAATGGCATCGTCGACCAAGATGCCAATGGAGAAAATCAGTGCAAAAAGTGACACCCGATTCAGGGTGAAGCCCCAGGCCCATGACGCAAACAAGGTTGCGGTCAATGTCAAAATCACCGCAGCACCCACAATCACAGCCTCGCGGCGACCCAGTGCAAAGCCAACCAGCAAAATCACCGAACCGGTTGCAAATGCCAATTTTTGAATCAATTTGTTAGCTTTTTCAGCGGCGGTTGCGCCATAGTCGCGGGTCACAGTGGCTTGCACATTCGCCGGAATCACGGTGTTGCGCAGCGCGTCAACCCGCGCGCGCACAGCGCTTGCCACATCGACAGCGTTGGTGCCGGGTTTTTTGGTGACAGTAATGGTCAGAGCCGGGTAGACCGAGCCGGTGCTGCTTGGATTGGCTGAATCAGCGGGCGACGCGGTTCCTGGGGTAAACCAAACATACCGCTGCGGCAATTGGGCGGAACTTTCGATGCGGGCAACTTCGCGCAAATAAACCGGCAAACCTTTATTGACACCGACGATCACGTCGCCAACATCCTGAGCTGTTCGCAAAAATTCACCGGTTTCTACTTGCAGCATGTGGGCTGCTCCGGCATCGTTATTCATCACAGAGCCGGCGGGTATGCTGGTGTTGGCGCTGGCTAGGCTGGCTTTGAGTTGTAGCAAATCGATGCCTCGTTCACGCAAGCGCACGGGGTCGAGCCAAACGTGCACCGCTCGATCGGGACCGCCTAAGCTTTGCACCTCACGCGCACCTGGCACGCTCTTGAGTTCGGCTTCGAGCGTGTGTGCGACGCGCTCAAGCTCCAATGCCGGCATGGCCTGTGTGCTCCACAGCGTTAGTGCCAACACCGGCACATCATCAATGCCCTTGGGTTTGACGATGGGCGGTAAGGTACCGAGGTCACGCGGAAGCCAATCTTGGTTGGCGTTGAGCACATCATATAAACGCACCAGCGCTTCAGTGCGTGGCACGCCGACTTTGAACTGCACCGTCATCACGGCCAAACCTGGCCGTGCGACAGAATAAGTGTGCTCAATTCCGGCAATCTGACTTAGCACCTGTTCGGCGGGGCGTGCCACCATGTTTTGCACATCAACACTGCTGGCTCCTGGGAAAGCGATCAGCACATTGGCCATGGTCACATTGATCTGTGGTTCTTCTTCACGGGGTGTCACGAGCACCGCAAAAAAACCCAGCAATAAAGCCACCAGTGCCAGCAAGGGAGTGATGGCATTGAGCTTGAAGTTTTTGGCCAAGCGGCCTGATATGCCCAGTGGGCTGTCTTGCGTCTTGCTCATGGGTTATTGCCCGGCAGAAGCTGCAGCGGCGGGTGTGGCGCCAGCCAGTCCGGCTTTGATGGGATTCACCGCCACTTGGTCAGAAGCACTTAGACCAGCCAGCACTTCAACGCCCTGGGTGCCATGCTCTGCACCCAAGCGAATGGCTTTAAGGGCAAAACCCTTGTTGCTGGCAACATAAACAGCGGTTAACTCACCCCTGCGTAGCACGGCTGCCGATGGAATCAGCAAACGTTGCGCCTGGCCGGATGCAAAGCGCGCCCGCACTTGCTGACCGGGAAGCAAAGCTTTGCTCATTTGAGCCGGCAACTCAAAGCGCCACTCAACGGTTTGCGAGACAGCATCAGCCGAGGGTACGTGGCTGCGAGCAGCTGGGCGCACCCATTGACGTGAGCCATCAGCCATGGGCAAATCGAGTTCGATCACGCTGGTTGGCAAAATTTGGCTTGAACGTGATACTGGCACCTGCAGCACGGCACGCAAAGGTTGTGGGGCATACAGCGTCAACAAGGGTTTGCCAGGCACTGCCAAATCACCCGTCTCGGAATGTGTTTGCAGAACCCATGCGTCAAAGGGTGCCGTGACTCGGGTAAAACCTTGCTGCAAGGCTGACTGTTTGGCGCCCGCGCTGGCTTGCTCGCGTCCTGCCTGCGCTGATTTGAGCTGCAACTCAGCGGTGTCAAATGCCGCTGCGCTGACGAATCCCTGGCTGCGCAAATCGCGCGTGCGCTCAAAGTTGCTTTGTGCATTGCGCAAATCGGCTTGCGCTTGTGCCACCAGAGCCTGACTTCGCAAAATGCCGGTTTGTGTCTCGCGATCGTCAATGCTTGCAAGAGTTTGTCCAGCACGCACGGAGTCGCCAGCCTTGACGTTCAAGCCAACAATGCGTCCGGATGCTTGTGCAGAAATAGTGCTTTGCTTGACGGGTTGCACCACGCCATCCATTTCGAAACCTTGACCCACTGCTTTTAATTCAACTGCGACAACGCTGACCTGCGGTGCGTTCTGGGCATAGAGCGGCGTCACGCCAGCCGTGACCAAGCTAGCAACAAATGTGGAGATAGTTTGAAAAAATAATCGGCGCATAGGACTTCCTGTTGAATACAGTGGCGAGTATATTTGAATACCCCACCCAGTACTCAGAGGAAGCCGAAAAGACCCTAAAACGGAATGTCATCATCCATATCGTCAAAGCTACTGGCTGGTCGCGCGGCGGCCGGTGCGGCTTGGGTTGGCGCTGGGCGTTGCAATGGCGCACTTGCGCGCGCTGCAGGTGCTGGGGGGCGTGCGTAGTTTTGGCTGGCACCTGTATCGTAGCCATCGTCATCAGCGTGAGGTGCACCCATGCCCTGACGTGAGCCTAGCATTTGCATTTGATCGGCACGAATCTCTGTGGTGTATTTTTCTTGGCCGTCTTTGTCGGTCCATTTGCGTGTGCGCAGGCTGCCTTCGACGTAAATTTGTGAACCCTTGCGCAGATATTGCTCAACGATTTCGGCTAAACGACCGTTAAAGACAATGCGATGCCACTCGGTGGATTCGCGCATTTCGTTGCTTTGTTTGTCTTTCCACTTATCTGTGGTGGCAATCGTGACATTGGCCACGCGATCGCCATTGGAGAATGTGCGCACTTCAGGGTCGCGACCCAAATTGCCGACCAGTATCACTTTATTCACGGATGCCATTGTCTTGTTCCTTGGTAAATAGTTGAGGCTTTGTGCCTCAGTTTAGCCGTCTTTGAGGTGATTTGAAGCAGCCGTTTTGGGCGCCTGCATGGGCCAAGCGAATATCAACCAGGCCAACATCAAAGCACCACATACGCCAAATAGCACGCTTGCACCGCCATACTTAACTAACCCGCCACCCATCAGGCCACCTGCAAAAAACCCCAAGGATTGCAGCGTGTTGTAAACCCCAATGGCCGCTCCGCGCGCGTTGGCGGGAGCCAGTTTTGAGACGATACTGGGCTGGGAAGCTTCCAGCACGTTAAAAGCATAAAAAAATACAAACAGCAAAACGCCTAGCAGGGTAATGCTTGGCGTTGTATCGGCTAGCCACCACAGCCCCAGTTCAACCCCAGCGATCAGACCAATGGAGAGCAAAAAGACTGCGCGCAAATAGCCTCTTTTCTCGAGCTGAAACAAGCTGCCACCCATCACCACAAATGACCCCAAAACGGCAGGCAAATAAACCCACCAATGGTGCTCGCGGCTCAAGCCGGCCTGCACCAGCAGTGCCGGAATTGCCATCCACATGGCTAACTGCACGGCATGTAAAACAAATACACCAAAATTTAGACGCATCAACGGGACTGACTGCAAGACATCAGCCAGTCGGCCACGCGGCAGGTTTTTGTGTTGCAGTGGCTCTTTCGGCACCCACCAAACGACCCCCGCCACGCCCAGCAAAGCCAAGCTGCCAGTCAGGGCAAAAATACCGACAAGTCCAATGTGCACGGCTAATGCGGGAGCTGCAACTAGCGACACGGCAAACATCAAGCCGATGCTGATGCCCACCAGCGCCATGGATTTGGTGCGCACTTCGTCACGCGTCAAGTCAGCCAACAAAGCCGTGACGGCCGCTGAAACTGCGCCCGCGCCCTGAATAGCTCGGCCAACGGCCAACCAGGTCAGGTCAGCTGCTAGTGCGGCAATCAGGCTACCCACAGCGAATATCAGCAAGCCAAAAATGATGACTGGTTTGCGTCCCAAACGATCTGATGCCAGTCCGTAAACAAATTGCAGCAGCGCTTGCGTCAGCCCATAGATGCCCATGGTCAGCCCGACCATGGCCGCATCATCTCCGCCAGGGTATTTGAGCGCCTCAATCGCGAACACTGGCAAAATTAAAAAAAGCCCCAGCATGCGCAAGGCAAATATCGATGCCAGTGAAAAACTGGCGCGCAGTTCCATGGGTAGCATCGCCGTATCGGCACGCTGACTCACTTGCTGCGCAGAAACATGAACTGACGACAAAAATTCTCTCCGAATTCACAACACCCAAACTAATAAGACCTGACCGCAAGGGTCGGATTGTCACACCGAACCAGCACCTGCGCTTATCACTATGATGCAGGGTTGTTTTATGTAACCTGATTGAATCCAAAAGTGACAGTGAATACCCATTCTCCTGAATCCAGCAGCCAAGGCCGCTATTTGGCGCAATGCATCAGCATTCGTGGTGCCCGGACACACAATCTGAAAAATGTCGACATCGATATTCCACGCAATCAGTTGGTGGTCATCACGGGGCTGTCGGGTTCGGGCAAGTCAAGCTTGGCATTTGATACGCTGTATGCCGAAGGGCAACGCCGCTATGTCGAGAGCTTATCGACCTATGCGCGGCAATTTTTGCAACTCATGGACAAACCTGATGTGGATGTGATTGAAGGCTTGTCGCCCGCTATTTCGATCGAGCAAAAGGCCACCAGCCACAACCCGCGCTCCACCGTTGGCACCGTGACCGAGATTCATGACTATCTGCGCTTGCTGTTTGCGCGTGCTGGCACGCCCTATTGCCCGGATCATGATGTGCCATTGCAGTCGCAAACTGTCAGTCAGATGGTGGATGCCGTGCTGAACTTGCCACTCGATACACGACTAATGATTTTGGCGCCACTGGCACGCGAGAAAAAGGGCGAGTTCCTAGATGTGTTTGCCGACATGCAAGCGCAAGGTTATGTGCGTTTTCGTATCAATGGCGCGGCCTTTGAATTTGATCAGTTGCCGGTTTTGAAGAAAACTGAAAAACACGACATCGATGTGGTGATCGACCGCCTTAAGGTACGCCCAGAAATGCAACAGCGCCTGGCCGAGAGCTTCGAGGCTGCATTGAGGCTCGCGAATGGACGTGCTATTGCACTTGAAATTGATAGCATCTCAAGCAATATAGACGGGCGTCAGAGTCAGAAAGAGCACTTATTTAATGCCAAGTTTGCTTGCCCCATGTGCAGCTATTCGATTGCTGAACTGGAGCCTCGTCTGTTCTCGTTCAACTCGCCTCAAGGTGCCTGTCCAGCATGTGATGGACTTGGCGCACAGGATTTTTTTGATCCAACGCGGGTTGTGGCGTTTCCTACACTGAGTTTGGCAAGTGGCGCTATTAAAAGTTGGGATCGGCGCAACGCCTACTACTTTGCCATGCTCGAGAGTCTGGCTGCACACTATAAATTTGATATTGAGCAAGCCTTTGAGTTACTGCCAACGAAGGTGCAGCAGGCCGTGCTATTTGGCTCAGGTGATGAAGACATCAAATTTCACTACACCATGGGTTCGGGTTTGTCTGAAGGCAAAAGGGTCAGTAAAAAACATCCGTTTGAAGGTGTCATTCCGAACATGCAGCGGCGCTATCGCGAAACTGAATCGGCTTTGGTGCGTGAAGACCTGGCTCGCTTGCGCAGCACCCAACCCTGTCCTCAGTGTGCAGGAACACGGCTGCGTCGCGAAGCGCGCTTTGTGAAAATTGGTGAAGGTCAGCAGGCACGCGCTATCTATGAACTCAGTCACAGCACCTTATCCGACAGTTTGAGTTATTTCAACAGCCTGCAAATGCATGGCGCCAAGGGCGATATTGCCGCCAAGGTGGTGCGTGAAATCAGTTTGCGGCTGAAGTTTTTGAACGATGTCGGTTTGAACTACTTGAGTCTGGATCGCAGTGCCGAAACGCTCAGCGGTGGCGAGTCCCAGCGCATCCGCCTGGCCAGTCAGATTGGCACCGGTTTGACGGGTGTCATGTATGTGCTTGATGAACCCAGCATTGGCTTGCACCAGCGCGATAACGACCGCCTGATTGACACCCTGAAACACTTGCGTGATATTGGCAATAGTGTGTTGGTGGTCGAACACGACGAAGACATGATGCGCGCAGCCGACCAGATTATTGATCTGGGGCCGGGAGCGGGTATTCACGGTGGCCGAGTCATGGCACAGGGAACGTTTGATGAAGTGCGCGCCAACCCGCACTCATTAACCGGTCAATATCTGGCAAAAACGCTGCGAATCGAAGTTCCCAAACAGCGCACGGCGTGGTTAACCAGCGTAAAACCCGTTGCTAATGCCAGCAAAACAGCCAGTAAAAATGCGCCCAGCAAAGCCGCGCTGGCTTGGGCTGAGCGCCAGCAAGCGCATTTGGCAACCCAGGGTGATTGGCAAGTGATACGGGTCAGCCAGGCCAGCGGCAATAACCTCAAGCTAGTTAGCGTCGAGTTCCCTGTGGGTTTGTTCACCTGTGTCACTGGGGTTTCTGGTTCGGGCAAATCCACACTGGTTAACGACACGCTTTACAAGGCAGTGGCCCGCCAAATTTACCGTGCACACGACGAGCCTGCACTGCATTTAGCGCTGGAAGGTATCGAGCATTTCGACAAGGTCATCAATGTTGACCAGTCGCCGATTGGTCGCACACCACGCAGCAATCCAGCTACCTACACAGGTTTGTTCACACCCATCCGAGAGCTTTATGGCCGAAGTGCCAACCGCACGTGAACGCGGCTATGGTCCGGGTCGATTTAGCTTCAATGTGGCGGGTGGTCGCTGTGAAGCCTGCGAGGGTGATGGGATGGTCAAGGTCGAAATGCATTTTTTGCCTGACGTCTACGTGCCTTGTGATGTTTGTGCTGGCAAACGCTACAACCGCGAAACCCTGGAGGTGTTGTACAAGGGTAAAAATATTGCCCAGATACTCGATCTGACGGTTGAAGCGGCTCACGATTTTTTCAAGGCGCTGCCCAGTATTGAGCGCAAACTGCACACGCTGCTCGATGTTGGCTTGAGCTACATTCGACTCGGACAATCTGCCACCACGCTTTCTGGTGGTGAAGCGCAACGCGTCAAGTTGGCGCTTGAGCTGTCCAAGCGAGATACCGGGCGCACTCTTTATATTCTGGACGAACCGACCACAGGGTTGCACTTTGCCGACATAGCCTTGTTGCTCAAAGTGCTGCACCAGTTGCGCGATGCGGGCAACACAATTGTGGTCATCGAGCACAACTTGGACGTTATCAAAACCGCCGATTGGCTGATTGATATGGGCCCTGAAGGGGGGAGCGGGGGCGGCATGGTGGTGGGTGTTGGCACACCTGAAGACATTGCGGCCAATCCGGCCAGTCATACCGGACATTACTTGGGGCGATTATTGTGAATAGGCGGTTTACCCTGACGGATTTTGGCAAGCGTTGGTAGTAGACTCATTTCATGAATCAACTGCTCCTGAATTTGGCCAAGCTCAGCGGACTGCGCGATCGCCATGAGATTGATTTTGCCTTGGTCAAACTTATTCTCAACACCAGCCTTTGGCGTTTTACATCGGTTCGCTTGTTGCGTGCTGTGGGGTCTTTGGATGCGCAACACTGGCTCACATTGGCGAGCCTGACCCAGCAGCAAACCGAGCCTGAATGCGATCATGTATGGCTTGACTTGAGCCACTTGCCGTGCCTGAGCGACATGCCACAGCGCGAAGCCGCTATCGTGACTGAATCTGTAGTGTGCAGTGGAAGTGGGCCGTTTACCATCCACTTTCCGATCGACACCCAAGCCAGTGTTTGCAGTTTGCTTGAGGTCGAGTCAGACGAATCTGTCTCTATGGACACGCAAACCAGAGTGGACAGCGTGTTGCGAATTTACGAAAACATGCAGTCCTTGCTTGACTATGGCGAAAAAGACACGCTGACCGAGTTGCTCAATCGCAAAACTTTTGACAGTGCTTTTTGGCGTGCAGCCCAGGCCCAGGAGTCAAGCCGCGATCCATCAATGGATGAGCGCCGCGCCAAAATTCCAGAGGGTAGCTATTGGCTCGCCGTGCTTGATATTGACCATTTCAAGCACGTTAACGACAACTTCGGGCATTTGATTGGTGACGAGGTCTTGTTGTTGCTAGCGCGTCACATGCGCAGCAGTTTTCGCTTGCACGACCAGTTATATCGTTTTGGTGGCGAAGAGTTTGTGGTGCTGATGCGCTGTACCAGTCATGCCGATGCAGAGGCTGCACTAGAGCGCTTCAGGCTGCAAATTGCACAGCATGAATTTCCCAAAGTGAAGCACATCACCATCAGCAGCGGTTTTACACCGCTTTATGAAAACGACACCCCGAGTGCGGCCTTTGATCGCGCTGATAAGGCGGTTTATTACGCCAAAGGCCACGGTCGCAACCAAGTTTGTAGCTACACCTTGCTGGTACAAACTGGCGAACTGGTAGCGCAGGCGGATGCGATCGAGGAGGTTGATTTCTTTTAGGAGCAGACCGTGCACACCCAGTTTAATGATCTGCACGCGCACGGCGCTCGGCGCAATAAAGTTGTGACTGCGAGTGAGGCCGTGAGTCTGATTCACGATGGCGACACCGTCGCCACAGGTGGTTTTGTTGGTATCGGTTTTGCAGAAGAAATCGCAGTAGCCCTGGAGGCACGATTTTTAAATTCCCGAGAGGCAACAGGACTTGGATCACCCAGTCAATTGACACTGGTTTATGCTGCTGGGCAAGGTGATGGACAGTCACGTGGACTGAACCATTTTGGTCATGCAGGTTTAGTGCGTCGGGTCATTGGTGGGCATTGGGGGCTGGTTCCTGCCCTGCAAACGCTGGCCATGAATAACCAAATTGAAGCCTACAACCTGCCCCAAGGCGTGATCACTCATTTGTACCGTGATATTGCCGCCGGCAAACCCGGCACGCTCACCCATGTGGGGCTGGACACCTTTGTTGACCCGCGCCACGGCGGTGGAAAAATCAACCAGTGCAGCACCGAAGATTTGGTGCGCCACATGACGATTGATGGAAAAGACTATCTGTTTTACAAAGCTTTTCCGATTCATGTCGGAATTATTCGCGCCACCACTGCCGATCCGGATGGCAATCTGAGCATGGAACGCGAAGCGCTGACGCTGGAAGCCCTGGCTATTGCCATGGCCGCACGCAACAGTGGTGGGATTGTTATCGCGCAGGTAGAGCGACTGGCGGAGCGCAACACGCTGCACCCGCGCAGCGTCAAGGTGCCAGGCGTTCTGGTCGATGCCGTGGTGGTAGCTAGCGATCCGGCTTATCACATGCAAACCTTCAGTGAAGCTTATAACCCGGCGTATTCGGGCGAGATCCGGGTGCCAATGGATTTGATCCCCGCTTTGGCCATGACAGACCGCAAAGTGATCGCCCGGCGCGCCGCGTTGGAGCTCAAACCTAACAACGTGGTCAACTTGGGCATCGGCATGCCCGAAGGTGTGGCAAAAATTGCGGCAGAAGAGAAAATATTTGATTTGTTGACCCTCACTGCCGAGCCGGGTGTGATTGGTGGCGTGCCGGCCGGTGGCTTGAGTTTTGGTGCGGCCATCAACACGCAGGCCGTGCTGGATCAACCCAACCAATTCGATTTTTACGACGGTGGTGGGCTGGATGTGGCGGTGCTGGGTTTGGCGCAGGCAGATGCACAAGGCAACCTCAACGTCAGTAAATTTGGTGGTCGTCTGGCTGGTGCGGGTGGATTTATCAACATCAGCCAAAATGCCAAAAAAGTTGTTTTTGTGGGCACCTTCACCACAGGTGAGCTGAAGACTCGGGTTGAAAATGCAAGGCTGTGGATCGATAACGAAGGAAGTCCGCACAAATTTGTCAACCAGATCGAACACCGAACTTTCAGTGCCCGTGAGTCGCGTGCGCGGAATCAACAGGTGCTTTATGTTACTGAGCGCTGTGTTTTTCGTCTGGTTGGCACGGTCGATCAGCCGCAACTTGAATTGATCGAAATCGCACCTGGTATTGATCTACAGCGCGATGTATTGGCGCAAATGGATTTTGTTCCATTGATCAGTGCGCAACTTTGTACGATGGATTCGAGCATTTTTTTACCTGAGCCCATGGGCTTGCGCGAGCGCTTGCTCGCTTCGCCACTAACGGAACGTCTCGAGCTTGACACGCAGCGCTTGCAGTTGTTCATCAATTTTGAAGGCCTTTCGATTGACAACATGGAGGATGTGAATGCCATCGAAACGCAGATCACGTCCATGCTCGAGCCTTTGGGCGAACGAGTTGCCGTTGTCGCCAATTACGATAGTTTTAGAATTTTGCCGCCGTTGGTCGATGCTTATGCCAGCATGCTGCAGCGGCTGCAGCAGCGTTTTTATAGCCGTGTCACGCGCTACGGCACGGGTGGTTTTTTGAAGGCCCGATTGCAGGCTCGCGCCAAAAGAAGTTAGTCTGGAAGAACCGTTAGCACGGCTGACTCAGCGTCGTATTTCCGCAAATACTCCCCCATTTTCTCGAAAGTTGCCGTCACGGGGGTTCCAGTTTGATCGACGGTAGAAACTTCAGCGCTGAACATCGAGCCCAATAGAAGTTTGAATGGATTGACATTTACTGTCTGTGCCACAAAGAAAGCTTTTTCGTTGGCTTTAATCACCTTGATGTCACTGGTCTGATAAATGGCAGCATTCACCACATCCAACACAAACTCGGTGCAATTTTGCCGCCCCAAGGTGAATGGATTGGCGATCACGGAGTAGTGCGGGTCATGTAATGCTTTGTAGGTGGGTGAGGCAATCACCTCCAGCAGACGCGCCTGCAGCACAGGCGAAGGAATGATGATGCCAGCTTCTAGTTGCGCAACTCCAGCAAAAAAATCAACCGGAAAATCCTGCACCAATTCGCTCACGTCTGGACGGTCGTTTTGTTGATACAGGTTATGAATGGCATAGCCTGGAATTTTTCGCCCATCACTGGTTGTAATTTCAGAATAAACAGCGAAAGCAACGTGCGTAAAGTGCATGCCATCAGGCAATTCGGCCGGCGGGCGCCCCATACGTGCCAGCACGGCGACCCGGGCGCCACGCGAGGCGAGCGTCTTCTCTACTTTTTTGGCAAAACTGATAATTTGTTCGGGTTTGAATTTGACTTCTTCGCCGGCCTGGCTGCTGCTTGTGCTAAAGCCTGCAGCAGCAGCATGAAGGTTGAAGGCAGCTAGCAAGATGACGGATAAAGAAAATTTGCGCAGCATGAGAACTCCTTTTCGATCGATAAACATTCACCCAGCAGATGGACTAACTCATGGTTTGGTCGCGCTGGTTTTTGACTTGAGTGCCAGATTAGGCGGCACGACAGTGATGGCTTCGTTGGAAATTTCGAGAGGTGTGCCAATGGGTGCTGTGGCTGCTCGCAATGAATCACGCCCTGCCATGGCGCTAACTGCACCGGCTGAGCCCAGAGCTACAGCGCCTGAAAGCAAAGGCACAGCCAAGACAGCCGATGTGACTTGACCAGAGGCCGCAATGCTGTGTGCCGCGCTGGCACTGGCATGGCCGCTGGCTTGGCCACCGTTACCGACGGCTTGACCAGCGTGCGTTGTGTTTTGTGCCCAAGCGTTGGATGCCATTGAAAAGAAAACCATGTAAAACCAAGATATCTGCCGACGAGTAAACATGCTGGTGCTCCAAAAACAAAGGGAAATGTCAGGTTAAGTGACCATTATGCGTGATCTCTTTCGGCGAAAGCCGGCCCTATGCTCAGCAGCAGCTAAACTCAAAGCTCTGATTCAATATTCAAAATATAGAAGTCTTGGCCTCACAAGCAACTGAAAAACCCATGCCTGAAACAACTCAAACAACTGAAACGCTCATCGCTGTGTCTAAGCCTTGCCACGCCACCCGCTGGTTGGCTGCAACCCTTGCTTGCCTGATTTTGCTGGTAATTGGTGCGGCCACGATGGTGAGCATGTACGAGCAATTCAAAGCACAAGTAACCCACTTGCAAGCCAAGCTCAAATCAGTTCCACAAATCAAATTCGTGGCAGTTTTGTTGGATGAAAAGCAGTTGCCGGCCCAGCTTGTGACCTTTGATCCGCTGGACGGTTATTTGCAAATTCAGCGTCTCAATGATCTCAAAGAGGGGCCTGAAGACAGCATGCAACTGTGGGCTTTAGACGAAAGTGGGCGGCCACTTTCCCTTGGGGTGGTTACCCCAAAATTAAAAACCTCACAAATGCGTGTGTCTGAAAAAATCTTGACACAAGCCAAAGGTCTTGCGGTGAGTGTTGAAAACAAAGGCGGTGTTGAGCCTGATCGCGCACCGAGACTGCCTTATTTGTTGACTGGTGCACTGATCCAGAAAGCTCAGTAAAGTGCCCTTTTTGATGATGAAAAGCAAGGCTATATCCCTATCAACTGTTGGAGACGTTAAATGCAGCTTGTTTGTCTAGACCTTGAAGGGGTCTTGGTTCCTGAGATTTGGATCGAGTTTTCCAAACGCACCGGCATCCCTGAGCTTGCGCGCACCACGCGCGACGAACCGGATTACGACAAGCTGATGCGGTTTCGCCTGGATTTGTTAAAAAAACATGCGCTTGGTCTGCCCGATATCCAGAAAGTAATTTCTGAGATGGGTCCCATGCCAGGTGCACGCGAATTTTTAGATGCACTACGACGCGACTATCAGGTCATTATTTTGTCGGATACTTTTTACGAATTCGCCATGCCGTTGATGGCGCAATTGGGCATGCCCGTGCTGTTTTGTCATAAGCTTGAAGCGGACGCTGCCGGTTTTCTGGTGAATTACCATTTGCGCATGCCGAACCAGAAAAAAGAAGCGGTTGTGCGTTTTCGCGAGTTGCAGTTCAAGGTCACCGCAGCGGGCGATTCTTACAACGACACGGCCATGCTGGGAGCGGCTCACGCAGGGATTTTGTTTCACCCACCGCAAAACGTGATCGACGAGTTCCCGCAATTTCCGGTCACCATGAATTACCATGAATTGCGTGCCGAAATCGACAAGGCAGCGGCTCGTATTTGATGTTAAATTGGCCTCTGATGCTTAAGCAGCAAGCGCCAGAAGCTATTAAAAATATAGCAATTATCTGATGCCAGTGATTACCCATATCGAGGATTTGCGTGTTTTGGCCAAGGCGCGTGTGCCGCGCATGTTCTATGAATACGCTGACTCCGGCAGCTGGACCGAGAGCACTTATCGCGCCAATTCAGAAGATTTTCAAAAAATCAAACTGCGCCAGCGTGTTGCCATCAACATGGAAAACCGCAGCACACGCAGTAGCATGATCGGGCAGAGTGTTGCCATGCCCGTGGCTATTGCGCCGACCGGACTCACCGGCATGCAATCTGCAGACGGTGAAATCAAGGCGGCTTTGGCAGCTAAAAAATTTGGCATTCCGTACACACTCTCTACCATGAGCATCTGCTCGATTGAAGATGTAGCCCAGGAAACCGGTGGCCATCCATTCTGGTTTCAGTTGTATGTGATGCGTGACCGTGGCTACATCGAGCGTTTGATCGATCGTGCCAAAGCCGCCAATTGTTCGGCGCTGATGCTCACGTTAGACCTGCAAATCATTGGCCAGCGCCATAACGACCTGAAAAATGGCCTCTCCGCCCCCCCTAAGCCAACCCTGGCCAACATCATCAACATGGCGACCAAAGTGCGCTGGGGTTTGGGCATGCTGGGCACCAAACGACATGGTTTTGGCAACATCATTGGCCATGTTAAAGGCATCGAAAATATGGGCACCTTGAGCGAATGGACGGCCAAACAGTTTGATCCGGCGCTCAATTGGGGCGATGTGCAGTGGATCAAAAAACGCTGGGGCGGCAAACTCATCCTTAAAGGCATACAGGACGTAGAAGATGCCCGTTTGGCGGTGGATTCAGGTGCAGATGCACTCATTGTTAGCAACCACGGAGGGCGCCAGCTCGACGGTGCCCCGTCTTCTATTAGCGCTTTGCCGGCGATTGTGGATGCGGTGGGCAGTCAGATTGAAGTTCACATCGACGGCGGCATTCGCAGTGGGCAAGACGTGTTGAAAGCCCGCGCGCTGGGTGCTCGTGGCACCTACATTGGTCGTGCTCATCTTTATGGTCTGGGTGCCTTGGGTGAAGCCGGTGTAACCAAAGCTTTGGAGATCATTCACAAAGAGCTCGATCTGACCATGGCATTTTGTGGCCATACCAATATCGAGACGGTGAATCACGGGATATTGCTGCCAGGCAGTTATCCCGTTTAAGGGTTTTTACAGGCGGTAAGTCACTAGCTTGAAGTCGGGGTCTTCAGCAAACGACTTGGCCTTAAAGCCCAACCCCTTCATCAGCTTGAGCATATTCGGGTTGTTTGCCAGCACCAACCCCTCAATCTCGGTCAGCCCTTTTTGACGGGCAAAGTCCATGATCGAGAGCATCAAGCGCGAACCCAAACCTTTGCCACTGAAATCATCGGCTACCACCAGCGAAAACTCGCAACTGGCACGATCCGGGTTGGTGATATAGCGAGACACCCCCACGATGCGGGTGACATCGCTGGCGACGCCATCGGCATCCAACTTCGACTCGGTGTAAAGGGCAATCAGCGCCATTTCGCGGTCGTAATCGATCAGCGTGAAGCGCGACAGCATGTTCGCTGGCAGTTCCTGCATGCTCGAAACAAACCTGAAATAGCGGCTTTCGGGTGACAGGCCGCGCACAAAAGCCTGCAGCATCGTGGCGTCGTCGGGGTGAATTGGTCGCACGGTGTATTCGCCGCCGCCTGCCAGAGGACAGATCTGTTCGTGTTGTGATGGGTATGGCAGTATCGCCAAGTGGTTGTAATGGCGCACAGAAGGTGCTGTGCTGTCGATCACGATGCGAGCATCGACCGCCAGTGCACCTGTCTCATCCACAATGATCGGGTTGATGTCCATCTCTCGCAGCTGTGGCAGCTCGCACACCATCTCCGACACGCGCAGCAAAATTTGTTCAAGTGCTTCAACCTGCACCGCAGGTGCGCCACGCCAATCACCCAGGGTTTCGGCCACGCGGCTGCGTTCAATCAGACGACGCGCCAAAAATTGATTCAGGGGTGGCAGCTCCATGGTGCGGTCGTTGATCAGTTCGATCATGGTACCCCCTGCGCCGAAGGCGATCACCGGGCCAAAGGGGTCGTCGGTCACCATGCCAATGCAGACCTCGCGACCACGCTTTTGACTGGCCATGTTTTGAATCGTCACGCCGTTAATGCGCGCATTCGGCAGCTGCCGGGTCACACTTTGCACCATATCAACAAAAGTGTCGCGCACACCCACCGCGTTGTTAATGTTCAGTGCTACACCTTGTACGTCCGACTTGTGACTGATATCTGGCGAGTCGATCTTCAGCGCCACTGGAAACCCTAGCTGAGTGGCGATCATGATGGCTTCGTTGACGTTGCGTGCCAGAATGGTTTTGGTGACGGGAATGTGAAATGCTGCCAGCAGCGCCTTCGATTCCATTTCAGTGAGCACTTTGCGACGCTCAGCCAGCACACTCTCGATCAGCATGCGCGCACCCTCCACGTCGGGCTTAGCCAAATCGGTCAGGGGTGGAGGGGTTTGCTGAAGCAACTGCTGGTTTTGGTAAAACGAGGCGATGTTGCCAAACGCACCCACCGCCGCTTCGGGTGTGCGAAAGGTCGGGATAGCCGCTTCCTTGAGAATGTTACGTGCTTCACCCACGGTGGCATCACCCATCCAGCAAGTTAATAGCGGCTTACTTAAATTGCGGTTGATGCCCGCGAGCACGGAGGCAATGGCGGTGCAATCAACACCGAACTTGGGCGAATAGATTGCCAAAATGCCGTCGATATTGGGCGCTTTGCTGACAGCTTCAATCGCCAGTTTGTAGTCCTCTGGACCGGCTTCTTCAGATAAATCAATCAGGTCGGTGAGCGTCGCCAGGGGTGGCAGCTTTGGCTGCAAATCTTTGGCTTGGGTGGCGGTAAGACTGCCTAGCTCCAGGTGGATTTCGCTGACCCAGTCTGCCGCCAATACGCCAGGCCCACCACCATTGGTGACCACTGCCAGATGTTTGCCCACCGGACGGTAGCGCGAGGCCAAGCACTTGGCTGCTGAAAACAGCGCCACAAACGAGCGCACACGCACCGCGCCAGCACGCCGCAGCGCCGCGTCAAAAACATCATCGCTGCCCACAATCGCGCCCGAGTGGGTCAGGGCAGCCCGGTTGCCACCTGATTTGCGGCCGGCCTTGAGCACCACCACCGGCTTGGCATTGGCAGCAGCGCGCAGTGCACTCATAAAACGCCGTGCATTGGTAATGCCTTCAAGGTAGATCACAATGCTGTGTGTTTTGGCGTCTGCAGCCAAAAAGTCGAGCACTTGCGCCATGTCCACGGCCGTATTTGGCCCTAGAGAAACGACCGTGGAAAACCCCACGGCATTCTTTTTGGCCCAATCGAGAATCGACGCGGTGAGAGCCCCTGACTGCGACACCAGTGCTAACGGTCCTTGTGTGCACATCGCGCCAGCAATACTCGCATTCAGGTGCAGGTCGGGGCGCTGAAACCCCAAGCTATTGGGTCCCAGCAGATAAATGCCATCGCGCGTGGCAATTTTGTGCAACTCAGCCGCATGGGCTGCATCGATTCCACTGGAAATCACCAGTGCCGCGCGGCATTTGATACGGCCAGCTATTTCAAGTGCAGCAGCGACTTCGGCAATCGGTAGCGCAATAATGGCCAGGTCGGCGTTGGTGGTGGCCAAGTCGGCTAAAGTGCCACTGGCATGAATGTCCAAAAATGCCAGTTTGCCAGCGTATCGTTGTGCGGTCAGCGCTTGATGCAACGCCCGCGCTTGGGGTGTTTGTGATTCGGGGTCATCGGGCTTGCCGGCAAACACCACAATCGAATTGGGTGAAAAAAGAGGAGTCAGAAAATGCTTATCCATGTAACTACCTATTGACTTGCGTGTTGATCTGTGAAGCTTAACCTGTTTAATGGCTATTGTCGTTGATGATGCAACCCATTGACCCATGAATATGAATATGAAAACACCCAAATTGCGTCGTATTGCGCATTTGGACATGGATGCCTTTTACGCATCGGTCGAGCTGTTGCGCTATCCGCAACTCAAAGGCTTGCCGGTGGTGATAGGTGGGGGGCGTCGCGCTCAGGACGCAGCCATGATGCAAGGCGCTGACACGACAGCGCTGCACAAAATACCCATTCATCAATTCCCACTGCTTGCAGGCTATACCGGGCGCGGCGTGATTACCACGGCAACCTATGCTGCACGCCAGTTTGGCATTGGCTCGGCCATGGGCTTGATGAAAGCAGCCAAACTTTGTCCTCAGGCCATTTTGCTGCCGGTAGATTTTGCCCGTTATCGGCATTTTTCGAAAACCTTCAAAAGTATCATTACCGAGATTGCCCCCGTCATGGAAGATCGCGGTGTGGATGAGGTTTATCTTGACTTCACAGACGTGCCAGGTGGCCAGCGAGAAGGTGGCCGTGTGCTGGCCCGGTTGATTCAAAAAACCATCTTTGACCAAACCGGGCTGACCTGCTCGGTGGGCGTAGCGCCCAACAAACTGCTCGCCAAAATGGCCAGTGAATTCAACAAACCCAACGGCATTGCCATCGTGCTCGAGGACGATCTGCAGCGCGTGATCTGGCCCCTGGCTTGTCGCAAAATCAATGGAGTCGGCCCCAAGGCAGATGACAAGCTGCACCAACTCGGCATTCAGACCATTGGCGAATTGGCACAGCACGACGTGGACTGGCTGATTGATCACTTTGGCCAAAAAACCGGTGCCTGGCTGTTTGACGCTGCTCATGGCCACGACAATCGGCCGGTCGTCACACAAAGTGAACCGGTTTCTATCAGCCGCGAAACCACCTTTGAGCGCGATTTGCATGCTGTGCGCGACAAAGCCGAGCTGGGAGTCATCTTTACCCAGCTGTGCGAACAAGTGGCAGCTGACTTGCAACGCAAGGGTTATCAGGGCAAAACCATTGGTATCAAACTGCGCTTTGATGATTTCAAATGTGTGACCAGAGACCAAACACTGATTGACTGCACGGCCGATGCCAAGCAAATCCGCCAAGCCGCCGGGCAGTGCCTGAAACGCGCCCCACTGAAACAAGCTTTGCGTTTGTTGGGTGTGCGCGTGGCCAACCTCTGCAAGACTCCTAGCAGCTCAAACAATATAGAAAATATGCCGCTAGCGCCCGTCCAACAAGCACAAGCAGCTATCAACAAGATAGCTGTTGCGGATCAGTTGTTTTAATCACTGACGCGCGTTACGTACATTCGCAGGCAGTGCCTGCGGGTAACTGGTACGAAACGGATTGATGTCGAGCCCGCCCCGGCGCGTGTAGCGGGCATAAACCGCCAACTTGTGTGGTTGGCAGCGCTGCCAGATGTCCATAAAAATGCGTTCAACACAATGCTCGTGAAAACCAGCGTGGCTTCGGTAGCTGACGATGTAGCGCAGCAACCCGGCCTGCTCGATTTGTGGGCCAAAGTAGCTGATCTGCAGGCTACCCCAGTCGGGCTGCCCCGTCACCGGGCAGTTGCTGCGCAGCAAGTTGCTGGTGAAGACCTCGGACACTGGCGCTTCGTTGGTTGCTGCGCTGAGCAGTTCGGGCATCGGTGTGTAATGTTCACAATCCAGATCGAGCCGATCCAGACTCAGGCCGTCAAGCTCATACAACGGCTCGCGGTCAAACAACGCGGCATCGAGCAATTTCACCCCAACGCGGGACTGCACGGGTGCACCGCGCCAAACCGCCTCGCTCAAATCGGCGCGCAACCTGGCCTGCACCGTGCTGGCATCGGCAAAGCGTGTGTTGTTGAAGCTGCCCAGATAAAGCTTGAGCGATTTGCTTTCGATGATGTGGCTCGACTCACAGGGCACCGTGAAATGCGCCAGCGCCACCTGCGGCTTGCCTCGCTCATTGAGCCAACTCAACTCATAAGCCGTCCACAAATCAGCTCCCAGAAAGGGCAAACTACCGGTCAAACCCAGGCTTTGGCGCTGCGCTGCACGGGCAATCGGAAACAGCAGCGTGGCGTCGTATGGGTCGGCATTAAACGTGGCTTGACCTAATCGAGAGGTTTCAGGTGTTGTCATTATTCACTATTGAAAAAGAAGCGCTTTGCGCAAGCTGATAAAGCGCTAGAGGCTGATTAGTCATACAAAGTTAACGTATCAACTGACGCCTGAAAACCAGCCGGTCAACAGTCGATTGATCACGTGCAAAAGCATAGCCATCGGCATCAAAGCGCTGCAACTGCTCGGGCAAACTGACGCGCTGCGTGATGGCAAAGCGCGTCATCAAACCGCGTGCACGTTTGGCATAAAAGCTGATGATTTTGAATTGACCGTCTTTGAAGTCTTCAAAAACACAGTTCACAACGCGGGCCTTCAAGGTGTTCAGGTCGACAGCCTTGAAATACTCCACACTGGCCAGGTTCACCACCACCGGGGTTTTGTCGCGTTGCAAACGTTGGTTCAGATAGTCTGCAATTTGCTGACCCCAAAATTGGTACAGGTTTTTGCCCTGGACATTCTCAAGTGCAGTGCCCATTTCTAATCGATAGGGCTGCATCGCATCAAGTGGGCGCAGCACGCCATAAAGGCCACTCAAAATGCACACCTGTGCTTGCGCCCAAGCCAGATCGTCGGCGCTCAAGCTATGGGCCGCCAGTCCATCGTACACATCACCGTCGAAGGCCAACAGCGCTGGTTTGGCATTGCTCACACTGTGCACCGGTTTCCAGCTTTGGTAACGTGCCACATTCAGCCCTGCCAGGGTATCGCTCAGATGCATCAACTGGGCAATTTGCTGGGGCGATTTCTCACGCAGCAGGGCAATCAAGGCCTGCGCCTGCGCCACAAAAAGTGGGCGCGAGCGTGATAAATCCTCAGGGGCAGGCGAAAAATTGAGCGACTTGGCAGGGGAAAGCAAAAACAACATGGAGAAATCCAATCAAAGCGACCAAGGGGCGCAGGGTGCTGATTATCTGCAAGGTCATCATATAAATTGCCTATCGATAGCTTATAAACAATGCATCACGAAGGTGATAGATCACCACTATGATTCACCCATCGGCAAACAAAAGCTGTGACACCGACACTTTCTCAACCCACCACCACAAGGAGTTTTCTATGTCCCTGATAAATACACAAGTTCAACCATTCAAAGCCAAGGCTTTTCACAATGGCCAATTCGTCGACGTAACTGAAGCCAGTCTGCTGGGCAAGTGGTCAGTTGTGATTTTTATGCCCGCTGCTTTCACCTTCAATTGCCCGACCGAGGTGGAAGATGCAGCTGAAAACTACGCTGAATTCCAAAAAGCCAATACCGAGGTCTATATTGTTACAACCGATACGCACTTCTCTCACAAGGTTTGGCATGAGACCTCACCTGCTGTGGGTAAGGCCAAATTTCCGTTGGTGGGTGACCCAACCCACACTCTGACACGTGCTTTTGACGTGCATATTGACGCTGACGGCCTGGCCTATCGCGGCACCTTCATCATCAACCCCGAAGGCAAGATCAAAACGCTGGAAATCCACTCGAATGAAATCGCCCGCGATGTGAAAGAAACTCTGCGCAAGCTCAAAGCCGCCCAATACACGGCCAGCCACCCTGGTGAAGTTTGCCCCGCCAAGTGGAACGAAGGTGCCAAGACCATTTCACCATCGTTGGATTTGGTTGGCAAAATTTAACACACCGGTGACCTGATCGGAACGCCTTCTGCGGCGTTCCTCGAGCCGGACTGCGTCAAGATGCTTCGTGCGTCTTGCCGTCCGGCTTTATATTGAACAAAATAAGCTTCTAACGCTCATGAATTGTGCGTAAGATGCTACAAAATATAGAGCAAAAAGGATCCATCATGCTAGACCTTGACCTGAAAGCACAACTTGCTGGCTACTTGCAGCGCGTGACACAAGCGTTCGAGCTGGTGGCCAGCCTGGATGACTCGGACAACTCACGCCAGCTGCTTGAGTTGCTGCAAACCATCCAGGGCTTGCGCAGCGACATGATCACCTTGCGCACGGATGGCAGCGATGCGCGCAAACCGTCTTTCACCTTGCAACGTGTGGGCGCCAACAACAGCCTGCGCTTTGCGGGTCTGCCCCTGGGCCACGAATTCACCTCGCTGGTATTGGCGCTGCTGTGGACCGGTGGCCACCCACCCAAGGTGCAAGCTGATGTGATCGACAACATCCGCGCACTTGAAGGCGACTTCAACTTTGAGGTCTTCATGTCGCTCACCTGCCATAACTGTCCGGACGTGGTGCAGGCTCTGAGCCTCATGGCCATTGTGAACCCCAAGGTCAAGACTGTGGTAATTGAAGGTGGCGCTTTTCAGGACGAAGTCACTCAGCGTGAGATCATGGCAGTGCCCATCGTGTTTCTGAATGGCCAGACTTTCGGTTCGGGCCGGATGACGCTTGAAGAAATTCTGGCCAAGCTTGACACGGGTGCTTCAGCGAGTACCGCTGCCAAGCTCTCAGCACAAGCGCCTTATGACGTGTTGGTGGTGGGCGGTGGCCCGGCTGGCGCTGCAGCTGCCGTATATGCCGCACGCAAAGGTATTCGCACGGGCGTGTTGGCCGAGCGCTTTGGTGGCCAGGTTAACGACACCATGTCGATTGAAAACTTTATTTCGGTGCCCGAAACCAATGGCCCCAAGTTTGCAGCGGCACTCGAAGCGCACGTGCGTGCCTATGCCGTGAACATCATGAACGGGCAGCGCGCAGAAAAATTGATACCGGCCGCAGAACCCGGTGGTTTGATTGAGTTGCAGCTGGCCAACGGTGCCACTTTGAAAAGCAAAGCGCTCATCTTGAGCACGGGCGCACGCTGGCGCAACGTGAATGTGCCGGGCGAAGCCGAATACAAAAACAAGGGTGTCGCCTATTGCCCGCATTGCGATGGCCCGCTTTTTAAAGGCAAGCGTGTCGGTGTCATCGGTGGTGGCAATTCGGGTGTGGAAGCCGCGATTGATCTGGCTGGCATCGTGGCGCATGTCACGCTGATTGAGTTTGACACCCAGCTGCGTGCCGATGCGGTGCTGGTCAACAAATTGAAAAGCCTGCCCAATGTGACGATTCATGTCAACGCCCAAACCACAGAAATCACCGGCGATGGGCAAAAAATGAACGGACTGACCTTCAAAGATCGCAGCAGCGCTGAGGTGCAGCATCTTGAAATGCAAGGTGTGTTTGTGCAAATTGGCCTGGTGCCCAACACCGAGTGGCTCAAAGGCACGCTGGAACTCACGCGCCATGGCGAAATTGTGGTCGATGCCAAGGGTGCCACTTCACTGCCCGGTGTGTTTGCGGCAGGTGATGCCACCACGGTGCCATTTAAGCAGATCATCATTGCAACGGGTGATGGCGCGAAAGCGGCGTTGGGTGCGTTTGACTATTTAATACGAACACCGATGGCGAGCTGAATGACCCCATATATTTGATAGACTTCAACGCGTTTTTTATCGTTTTGAAGGAAATCAAATGGATTCAGTCCTAGAAGAAGTGCCGCAAGACGCCGAATTTGGACGTTTAAAGTCATCCGTTCTCAAATTTCTAATTCGGGAAAGCACCATTTTAGTGGTGCTGGTGATGAACACCATTGTGTTCATGTCAGCGACCCTGAATCCGGAAGCTATGGCCAAGTTTGGCCCCTGGGTGGCTGATGTCGATATGGTTTGCGTGCTGTATTTCTTGTTTGAAGCGGCACTAAAAATCTGGGCACTCGGGCGCCAGCGATACTTTTCCAATCGCTGGAACATGCTTGATTTTTTCATTGTGATGGCCAGTGTGCCAGTGCTTTTCTCGGCCTTTATTGACTTGCCTGAGAATCTCATGTCGGGCATTTTGATATTGCGCTTTGCCCGCTTCTTGCGCGTCTTGCGAATGGTGCGCTATGTGCACGCATCCAAGTCACTCATCAAACTTCGCGGGCCGATCTTTCTGTTGGTAGCGCTGGTCGCCTACAAGTCCTTTTTGCTGGATACCCCGGACATGATTCCCCAAGCGTCGCTGAAGTGGGCGACGAATGCCTATCAGTTCACGATTGTGATGGCTTCTTATTGGTTGCTGTCGCGCCTATATGGCATGTTTGATGCTTTTGTTTTGTACCCCAAAACACTCGGCGCAGAACCCAAACTGGATGGTTTGTTGCTGGCTTTTGTGCGAACCCTCGTTGGCATTGCTTGTCTAATGACAGGCTTTATCATGGGTTTGAAAAACATTGGGCAGGATCCCTGGACTATATTGGCCGGTATTGGCATTGGCGGTATGGCAGTGGCTTTTGCAGCACAGGACACCATTGCCAACATGATCTCTGGCGTGTTTTTGTTCGTGCAACGCCCCTTTAAAATTGGCGAAAAAATCACCATCACGGGCATAACCGGTAAAGTCGTCAGCATTGGTTTACGCTCGGTCACGCTCAAGCCAAACACGGGTGATCTGGCAATAGTTCCGAATAAGAATTTCACGGGTAACCCTCTGCTCAATCTTGAAGCGCGAAACTGCGAGTTCTCCAAGATCACGCTGCCAATAGACCCGAGCGCTACGGCCGATCAATTGGATCAGGCTAGAAGCATTTTGCTCGATATTGCAAAGTCAACCAAAGGCCTCATGCCGTTTTACTACGCGACCTTTGATCGCATTGCCAATGATGGCACTTATATGTTTGACCTAAGCATTTTCATAAAAAGGTGGCAACCTGAAGACGCACCCAAGTACCCTGACGAAGGCGAAAAATTGATGAACCTGCCTAGCGAGGTCAAAATTGAAATCGTGCGCCGCTTTGCTGCAGCTGGCATTGCCTTCCGTCGGCACGACACGGTGGTTTTGCCGAATTGATGCCTGGGCCTGGGCAGGGTTAGTCCGAGTTGACCGGGACCTGCACTTCCATAAAAATGGAACTCAAAAAATTGGAGAAAAACAAAATTGACCACGCAAAACACGGCTGAACTTGCATTTCCACGGTTGGCTGGCGTGCTGCAGTCATTTGCTTTTCAGAATTCAGTGACCGCTTTGGTGCTTTTGAACGCACTGAGTATGGCTGCGCAAACCTATCCTGGCCTGATGGCTTGGGCTCAAACGGTGACTGGTCTCTCTGTTGCGGCTGTGTTGAATACCTTTGATTGGGTGGTGATCGTTTTCTTTTGCTTCGAAATTGCAGCCAGGGTCATGTTGGGGGGGCGCTTATTTTTCAAAGATGGCTGGAATTTGCTCGACGCGTTGAGCACTTTTGGCTCATTGCTGGGTCAGTCGCCGGCTTTCGCCGTGCTGCGGGTCTTGCGTTTGGTTCGCATCGTGCGACGTTTTGATTCTTTGCGCTTGATCATCGAGCTGCTGATCAAGTCAGTCTCGGGCTGTTTCTCGATTAGTCTGCTGATGTTGTTTGTGCTGTTTATCTTTGCCCTTTTTGGCCATGTGCTGTTCGCCGACACCAACCCCGAACTCTTTGGCGAGTTGCACACAGGGATGTACACCCTGTTTCAGATCACCAATTTTTTCAAATTGGAGGATGTGGCGAGCGTGCTGGTTAAAACGCATCCCTATGCTTATTTCTTTTTGGTGCCCTACAACATGCTGATGGCGTTTGTGGTGATTGGCTTTTTTGCCGCGCTGCTGATTTTCTATATTGAAGACATGGATTTTGATGGGCTGGTGAACGAAATGTCCAGCAAAGCTAAAACCGATGCCGCAAAAATCGGCGTATCGAACACCTTGCAGCTCAGCGATGCGCAGTGCGCCAGCTTGATGCAGCACATTAAAAGCGTTCGAGAAGATCTTGAGAGGCTCAAGTCCAAGCCTGCCAGCACATCCTGACTTCACACCAAGAACACCCAACCATGTCCGAAACTCAATCCTCATCCGCTGACAAATCACCACTGATCGCCATTCTTGAAGCGCCTGTCGTCACAGGGCTGCTAACTTGGCTGATCATTGGCAATGCCTTTACCTTTGGCTTGCTTACCTACAGTAGCTTCGTTGTAGCTATGAATGCCAAATTTGGCATTCAACTCGAAGTCTGGCTGGGTGCCTTTGACAATCTGGTGCTGATCTTATTTACCATCGAGTTGGTCGCGCGCATTGGCGCCTATGGACGTGTTTTTTTCAAGGACGGCTGGAACGTGTTTGACGCGGTGATTGTGCTTGCATCGTTGCTCGGGCAGTCGCCGATGTTTACTGTGCTGCGGATTTTTCGGGTGCTGCGCCTGATGCGCTTGCTGCACCAGATCAAGTCGCTGCGCATGATCAGCTCGATCATTTTTAAATCCCTGACGGGCTGTGTTTCGATCAGCTTCTTGATGCTGGTGATACTTTTTATCTTTGCTTTGGCGGGGCATGCACTTTTTGGCGCCACACACCCCGATCTGTTTGGCGAGCTGCACACGGGCATGTACACCTTGTTTAGTGTGGCAGCCTTGTATGACCTTGAAGGTGTCGCCTCAGCACTGGTGAAAGACTACCCATATGTTTATTTTTTCTTGTTGCCTTATTTCTTGATCATGTCTTATGTGGTTTTGAATTTCTTTGGCGGCATCATCATTTATTACCTCTATGAATTTTCATTTGAAGAGGTGAAAACCGGAAAAATTTCACGTGATGAGTCTGTTCAGTCTGCTGAGTCAGAGTCCGTTGTAGAGCAAGTGCAAGAGGCGTCAACATCTGCATCGGTCGATCAGTACCAAACTCTAATGCAGGAGTTGAGCCGTCTGCGCACCGAGGTGCAAGAGCTCAAACGCAATTGATCAGGGTATTCATCAACCTGCCTTTAAGCAACTGGGGTGCATCCCTGTGGTTTAGTATCAGCCAAATCAGGTGAGCGTCTGAGACAGATTCGTCGGGTCGAATAAAATCACCCGCTTCGGGCCTCACCCGCAAACAGCATCTTTGACCCCCTCGCATCAGCGCTGGCTCCGGCGTGCTGGTGCTATTCAACCCAAGAGATCATGACTGACACCATTCAACAACCTGGCTTGAACAGCCTGTCTAAATCGTTCGAGCCCGCCGCACTAGAAGCGCACTGGGGCCCCGAGTGGGAAAAGCGCGGTTACGGCGTGGCCGGTGCCAACGGCACCGGCACACCGAGCGCCCAGGCTGCTGCGCGTGGCGATAACTTCAGCATCCAGCTGCCACCGCCCAACGTGACCGGCACACTGCATATGGGGCACGCCTTTAACCAGACCATCATGGACAGCCTGACGCGCTACCACCGCATGAAAGGCTTTAACACCGCTTGGATCCCGGGCACTGACCACGCCGGCATTGCCACCCAGATCGTGGTGGAGCGCCAACTGCAAGCGCAGGGCATCAGCCGTCACGACATGGGTGCCACGCCATTTGAAGCTCGTAAAAATTTTGTCGCCAAGGTCTGGGAGTGGAAAGAAAAGTCTGGCAACACTATCACCACCCAGATGCGCCGCATGGGTGACAGCGTGGATTGGAGCCGCGAATATTTCACCATGGACGAAAAATTGTCCAAAACGGTGACCGAAACTTTTGTTCGCTTGTATGAGCAGGGGCTGATTTACCGGGGTAAACGCTTGGTCAACTGGGACCCGGTGCTGATGAGTGCCGTGAGTGACCTGGAGGTTGAAAACGAAGAGCGCAACAGCTTCATGTGGCACATCGAATACCCGTTCAGCGATGGCCCGCAACTGGCAGCCGATGGCAGCCCACTGCGCGGCATGCACATCGCCACGACTCGGCCTGAGACCATGCTGGCCGACGGCGCATTGTGTGTGCACCCCGAAGACGAGCGTTACTTGCATCTGATCGGAAAAATGGTCGATTTGCCCCTGTGCAACCGCCAAATCCCGATCATTGCCGACGACTTTGTGGATCGTGCCTTTGGCAGCGGCTGCGTCAAAATCACTGGCGCGCACGACTTCAATGACTACGCCTGCTCGCAGCGTCACGGGTTACCCCTGATCACCATCTTTACGCTCGATGCCAAGATCAACGCCAACGGCCCTGCCGCCTACCAGGGCATGGATCGCTATGAATGTCGCAAAGCGGTGCTGCAAGACCTGCAAGACCAAGGTTTTT
>CAIYYA010000111.1 GCA_903930255.1 uncultured beta proteobacterium | reverse complement strand
TCGACCTCAATGCCGTACTTGCCCCGTGGCGAGTTCACCACCACCACACTGACCCGCTCGGGGTGGCTGGACTCCACGCTGTACAGCGTGCGCAGGCGCACCACCGGCAGCACCGAGCCACGCAGCTCCAGGCAGTGCCGCCCGGCCGAGTCGACCTTCACGTGGGAGCCACCGGATTCGATCACTTCAATGACGGATTCCAGCGTCAGCACAAACTTGGATTTGCCCACACCTACCAGGAAGCCGTCAATGATGGCCAGGGTCAGCGGCAGGCGTACGGTCACCATGGTGCCCACACCCTCTTCGCTGGCCAGACTCACGGTGCCGCGCAGGGCAGTGATGTTGCGTTTGACCACATCCAGCCCCACCCCGCGCCCTGACAAATTGGTCACCTGCTCGGCAGTAGAGAAACCGGGCTCGAAGACCAGTGCATAGACATCGGCGTCACTCAGATGCTGACCGGCTTCGACCAGCCCGCGCTCAATGGCCTTGGCCAGAATGCGCTCGCGCTTCAAACCGCCACCATCGTCCTGCACGGTGATCACAATCGAGCCCGAGTCGTGGAAGGCATTGAGCTTGAGCGTGCCCTGGGCCGGTTTGCCACGTGCCACGCGCAGCTCGGCGTTCTCGATGCCGTGGTCCATGGAGTTGCGCACCAGGTGCATCAGCGGGTCGCCAATCTTTTCGACCACGGTCTTGTCCAGTTCGGTATCCTCACCGTCAATGATGAGCGCAACATCTTTGCCCAGGTCACGCGAGACATCGTGGACCACGCGCTGGAAGCGGCTGAAGGTGGCACCTATCTTGACCATGCGCAGCTGCAGCGCACTGTCGCGCACTTCTTCGACCAGCATGGAGAGTTTTGAGGTGGCTTCTTCGAGTTCACTGACCTTGGCGCGGTGCGCAATCATGTTGACGCTGGCACCGGCAATGATGAGCTCGCCCACCAGGTTGATGAGCTGGTCGAGCTTGTCGGCATCCACCCGCACCGAGCGGCTCTCCTGGGCTTGCACTTCCTTGACTTGCTTTTGTTTGGTGAGGGCTGCGTCCACCACCGCAGCGGGTACCGAGCGCTGCTCTACCAGAATGGAGCCCAGTGGGCGCTGCGGAACGGTGTCGGCCTGGGCGCTGAGCGCGTTGTCGAGCTCCTGGCGGGTCAGTGCGCCGCAGCGCACCATCATTTCACCCACCCGCTCGGTTATCTCAGGGGACTCCTTGATCAGACGGATGTAGTCTTCAATCCGGCTGTTGGGCGGCAGAATGCGCAGGCGCACATCGCCCTGCACAAACTCAAACGCGCGCTCAATGGCTGCCTTGTCAGACTTGGTGTCCAGCGATAACTCATAAGCCAGGTAACACAGCTCGGGCTCCATGTCGGGGGCCGGCGGCATTTTGTCGGGAATCGTCAAGATGTCCACAATGCGCCCCAGCGTGGCCAGGTAGCGAATAAAGCTCAAGGGGTCCATGCCCATGCGCAAAACCTCGGGCCCAAACTGCATGGAGATGTGCCAGTGGTCAGAGCCGCCTTCATGGCCGCCGATGCGCTGCGTGGAGTCGACATCGGGTTTGGCCACCAGGGCTGCGCTGTTGCTCGGCGTCGTTCCCAGTACCGCATGCAGTTGAACCAGCAGCGGCGCACCGGCCTCGGTGGTGGCGGCGTTGGCTTCGGTCTGCCCGGCCTGCACACCATCAATCAAAGATTTGATGTGGTCACAGCACAGCAGGAGTGTGGCAACCAGTTCATCACCAATGGGCAAAGTGCCCGCCCGCACACGGTCCAGTACATTCTCAACCACATGGGTGAAGGCCACCACGTGGTCCAGGCTGAACAAGCCAGAGGACCCCTTGATGGTGTGGGCGGCACGGAAGATGGAGTTGATGAGCTCGGTTTTGTCTTCGGTCTGCTCCAGTGCGAGCAATGAGCTTTCCATGTCTTCCAACAGCTCACGACTCTCTGCAATGAAGATTAGCAGGGCTTGGTCTAGGTTCATGATGGATTTTTCACTTCAGGTTGTTCTTGCTGGCGCTTACCGCGCGCAAATCAGCTCTTGGCGGCCGGGCTGGGTTCGATCACCAGGTGATCGCCAAAGAAGGCAGCCACGTTGAGGAGTTCAAATACTTCCAGCACGGCGGGGCTGTGCCCGACCAGTTGCAGCTCGGCGCCAACGGCCTGCGCGGTGCGCTTGGCCAGCATCAGCAGCTGCAGGCCGCAGGTGTCGAAATCGGTGACGCCGGCCAGGTTGATGACCATGCGTACACCAGCTTTCAGGGGTTCAATCAGGGCTTGTTTGAGTTCATCGGCCCGGTAAATGCTGAGTTCGCCAGCGATAGACAGATCACACTGGCTGGTGGGGGTTTCGTTAGACATGACGGACTCCGTGGGGGCTTGCAAATGCGAAGCGTGAGGGTTAGGGCGTTAAGGCAGGCAAAGTCGTTGCACGGCCGCCAGCATCTGCTCGGGCTTGAAGGGTTTGACCACCCAAGCCCGGGCGCCTGCAGCCTGGCCTTCACGTTTCTTGGACTCGTCGGACTCGGTGGTCAACATAATGATGGGGGTGAACTTGTAGGCCGCCATCTGCTTGACATGCTTCACAAACGTGATGCCATCCATGATGGGCATGTTGACGTCGCTGATGATGAGGTTGACTTTTTG
>CAIYYA010000110.1 GCA_903930255.1 uncultured beta proteobacterium | reverse complement strand
TTGGCAGAGAAACCATTGATATAGGCGCGAAAGTTTTCTGCCAGCAGCGTTTGATCGTCTTCATAGACACCCCGCAGCGTCCAGGTGGTGGCGTTGGAGAACGGGGACTGCTTGGGGTTGAGCTCCAGGTCTTTGACTAGCTTGGCCAGTGCCTCGGGCGTGAGATTGGGTCGTTTGGCGAGCACCTCGGCACTTTTGGTCTCGCGCCAGGCCAACAGCACACATTCCAGGCGGCGAATGACGATGATGGGCAGGATGACGTTTGGTATTCGTACGACTTGAACTTGCCGCGCAGGCGCTCGGCAGACTTCCAGATTTCGTTGGTGAGGTTGTCGAGCTTGGGTTTGTTGAGTGACAGTGCCATAGGATTAATATTTTGTTTTCCGCAGGTTTTCTAATGCGCTCAGGCGTTGCTCGATCATTCAACGGCTCCCTTGTGAGTTACAGGTTCAGGGATGTCACAAACACCTGAAGGCTTGTATTGTTACCGATCAAGCAACTTTTTTATCCATGCCAAAATCGCCTACCACTTAGGTACTTGCCTGCATACCCACCATGACACAACGCGACACGCACCGGACTATTGCGCTGACAGATCAGCGCAACACATGCTTGCCTTTACCGATCACTTTACAGAATGCCAGTTTGCCGCTGGGCAGCAACGGACAGCTTCTCGACACCCGTGGGCGAGCACTGCGTGATTTGCGCATCAGCGTCACCGATCGCTGTAACTTTCGCTGCAACTACTGCATGCCGAAAGAAATTTTTGACAAAGACCACGTTTACCTGAAGCACGCAGACCTGCTCTCGTTTGAGGAAATCACCCGTCTTGCCAGTATTTTTGTTGCACAGGGTGTGCAAAAAATTCGACTTACGGGTGGCGAACCTTTGCTACGCAAAAACATTGAGCGACTGATCGAGCAACTTGCCAACTTGCGCACCCCTGAAGGCAAAGCGCTGGATCTGACCCTCACCACCAATGGCTCGCTGCTGGCGCGCAAAGCGCGTGACCTGAAGTCTGCCGGTTTGCAGCGTGTCACGGTCAGCCTGGATGGCCTCAACGATGCCGTGTTCCGACAAATGAACGATGTGGATTTTCCGGTAGCCGATGTACTGCACGGGATTGACGCAGCACGCGAGGCGGGTTTGGGTCCGATCAAAATCAACATGGTGGTCAAAAGGGGCACCAACGAAGCCGAGATTTTGCCGATGGCGCAGCGTTTCAAAGGCTCTGGCATGGTGCTGCGCTTCATCGAATACATGGACGTGGGAGCCACCAACAGCTGGCGCATGCACGAGGTGATGCCATCGTGCGAGGTCGTGCAACTGATTCAGTCGGTGCTACCGCTGGTTCAGCTGGAGGCCTCGCAACCGGGCGAAACCGCCGAGCGCTGGGGCTACGCCGATGCGTTAGGTCGACACGACAGCGCTGCAGGTGAAATTGGCGTTATCAGCAGCGTTACCCAAGCGTTTTGCAGCAGTTGCAACCGGGCTCGCCTGTCCACCGAAGGGCAGTTGTATCTGTGTTTGTTTGCGCAGCAAGGCTACGACCTGCGCAGCTTGGTGCGCAAGCCAAGCAGCGATGCCGAGCTGGCCAACACGATTGGCAATATCTGGCAGGGCCGTACCGACCGTTATTCGGAGCTGCGCAGTGCCTTGCCGCAAGACGCTGGTGCGCCCACCCGGCGCATCGAAATGAGTTACATCGGAGGTTGATTTGATTGATTCGCACGACATTACGGCGCTGATTTTGGCTGGCGGACGCGGCTCCCGCATGGGTGGGGTCGACAAAGGTTTGCAAAATTTCAAAGGTATGCCGCTGGCCTTGCACACCTTGACTCGCTTGCAAATCGGTGGGGGCGTGGGTGAAATACTCATTAACGCCAACCGCAATCTGGCGGCCTATGAATCGTTTGGTGTCTCGGTTTGGCCGGATGCTCTGGCGGATTACGCCGGTCCACTGGCAGGTTTTTTGACCGGCCTGGAACACTGCGAAACTGCTTATCTGCTGACCGTACCATGCGACACACCCCTGCTGCCACTTGATTTGGCACAACGCCTGGCCGCAGCCCTGCAAGCGCACGACGCCGACATCGCCATGGCAGCAGCCCCCGAGCCCGGCCAACACGGATCGATGCAGACGCGCACACAACCGGTGTTTTGTCTGCTGCGCATGGAATTGCTCGAGAGCCTGGTGCGTTTTACCCAAGATGGTGGGCGCAAAATTGACGCGTGGACGGCGCAACACAACACGGTCGTAGTGCCATTTGATTTAGCCAGCGACGACCAGCACGCTTTTTTTAACGCCAACACCTTGGCTGAGTTGCACCAGTTGGAAGGCTCACAAGCATGAAAGCCCTGGCAGATATTGCCGCTGAACTGGCTGGCTACGACCCCCAAGCGATGCGCGCTGAAAGCGTGAACGCCTTTCTCGCCGAGCTGGTCGAACCGATTACAGGCAAGCAGGAAGTAA
The DNA here is from genome assembly GCA_903930255.1 of uncultured beta proteobacterium. Taxonomy (GTDB): domain Bacteria; phylum Pseudomonadota; class Gammaproteobacteria; order Burkholderiales; family Burkholderiaceae_C; genus Rhodoferax. The sequence continues at coordinate 15,999 of CAIYYA010000110.1, read as the reverse complement.
CTATTTTTCAGGCCTTGGGTCGAGTGCTGGCAGCCGACATCGTGTCACCGATCAGTGTTCCGCCGCACGACAACTCGGCCATGGATGGTTATGCATTTGATGGTGCGCAACTGCTACCCGACACGGCGCTGCGCCTAAAGGTGATCGGCACTGCGCTGGCAGGCAAGGCTTGGCAGGGCACAGTGCTACCGGGTGAATGCGTGAAGATCATGACAGGTGCGGTCATGCCGAGCGGCCTGAATACGGTAGTGCCGCAAGAATTTGTCAGCACCGCGGCCGACTTCATCACTCTTGCCCCCAACATCGTGCAAACTGGCGAGAACCGTCGCGCCCTTGGCGAAGACTTGATGCAAGGTCAACCAGCGCTCTTAAAAGGAGAGCTACTGACGCCTGCTGCGCTTGGTCTGGTGGCTAGTTTAGGCATCAAAAATGTGGCAGTTTTTCGCCAGCTTAAAGTGGCCTATTTCTCCACCGGCAACGAAATTCTGAGCCTGGGCGAGTCTGCGCGCGAAGGCTCTGTCTATGACAGTAACCGATACACCGTGTTTGGCTTATTGACCCGACTCGGTTGCGAAGTGATTGACATGGGTGTGGTGCGCGACGAACCAACCGCCCTGCGCACTGCATTTGAGCAAGCTGCCTTACAGGCTGATGCCATCATCACCAGCGGAGGCGTCAGCGTTGGCGAAGCCGACTACACCAAAACCATGATGAAGGAGCTTGGTGATGTGGCCTTCTGGCGCATTGCCATGCGTCCCGGTCGGCCCATGGCAGTCGGCAAAATTTCCAAAGCTAAATCAGCCTCTGACGCCCGTCCAGCAAGCGCAGCAAGCTATCAATCAGATAGTAAAAAAGATCCTGAAGCAATTCTCTTTGGTCTGCCTGGCAATCCGGTGGCAGTGATGGTGACTTTTTTGGCTTTTGTCCGCCCGGCACTGCTGCGCATGATGGGTTGCCAAGCCAGCGCTCCTCCCATGCTGAAAGCGCACAGCCTTGAGGCCATTCGCAAAAAACCCGGTCGTACCGAATACCAGCGCGGCATTGTCAGCCGCACAGCCGACGGCCGTCTGATCGTTAAAACCACAGGCAGTCAAGGCTCAGGCGTGCTCAGTTCGATGGTGCAGGCCAACGGTTTGATTGTGCTGGCGCACGCACAAGGCAATGTGGCTGCGGGTGACCTGGTCGATGTGATGATGTTTGACGGTGTGGTTTGATCCTGGTCAAAGAATCAGCACCGGGAATGCTCAAAATTTCATAGCACTCGAGAGATAATCCGGCCAATTTTCGATGCCATCGTCACGGCGATTGCAGCCATTTCTGCTTTAAGGTTAAGCCATGCTCACGTCTGCCCTGTTGCGCCAGTTTTTGCTCTTTCTGAGCCTGCTCTTGGCCAGTTCATCTCAGGCACATAGCCAAGAAGTTTTTCACCTGGGGATTGCGCCACACACCAGCGCACGGGTTATTTTGGAGATGTACCAGCCCCTGCGCCAGCATCTCGAAAAAGCCTTGGGTCAGCCTGTGAACGTGGTCACTGCGGCTGACTTCACCGAATTTGCCAAGCGCATGTTGCACCAGGACTACGACCTGGTCGTGACCACCGGGCACCAGGCTCGACTGGCACAAACCGATGCCCAATACACCCCACTGCTCACCTACAGTGCCGAATTTCGCGCAGTCGGTCTGGTCGCCGACAACGGCCCGATCAAACAGGTCAGCGACCTCAGAGCCAAACCTGTTTTGGGTCTGTCACCCTCATCACTGGTGACGATCTGGGGCCAGCACTGGCTAAAAAAAAATGGGCTGAACCAAACCATGCAATACATCAGTGCCTCCGACAGTGCGGTGCATTTGGTGCTTGAAAAACAGGCTGTGCTGGGCTTCACGTCAATGGCCAATTACCAAAGTCTGCCGCGCGCCGTGCAAAACCAACTGCGTTTTCTGGTGATCAGTGAGCCCATGGCCGGGCGTGTCTATGCGCTCAACGAGCGCCAAAGCAAGCGCAAAGCAGCCATCGAGGCCGCCCTGCACGACTTTGCCAACACGCCGCAAGCGCAGGCTTATTTCAGCAAATACAAACTCGATGGCTACCGACTCTTGCGCGAGGGCGAACTCAAAAGCATGGACAAGTATGCCGCCGAGGTGCGTAAATCCCTCAAATGAAGCACTTATTCCGCTCTGTGCGGGCTCGGTTACTGCTGGGCGCACTACTGGTTGAAACACTCATGCTGATCCTGATGGTGAGCAACAGCTTGCGCCTGATGCACAGCACCATCAGCGAGCAAACCAAACAGTTTGCCGAACAACTGACCCCCATTTTGAGTGCCGCACTGATCGCGCCGCTGGCACAAAGCGACTATGCCACGGTGCAGTCGGTGCTCAACGAAAGTCGCAGTGAGCATGGTGTGGCTTACCTGGTTGTTTCAAATAACCAGGGGCTGCGCATGGCAGCCAGTGGCTGGCCGGACGCCAAGCCCTTGCCGCAACAAGACTCATCGATTGACATGATCGAAGTGGGCGACTCCAGCCTCATTTACGATGTGCAAAAACCTATCAACTTATTTGGCCAACGCTTGGGCACCCTGCACTTCGGACTCGATTTATCCCACCAGTTGATGGCCCAGCGCAACCTGCTCACGCAAGGTGTGCTGATTGCACTGGCCGAATTGCTCTTGTCATTTTTGGTGCTGACCATTCTGGTGTGGTGGATGATGCGCCAGCTGGTGCAACTCACCCGCGCCAGCCATGAGGTGGCTGCCGGCAACCTGAGTCCGGCAGCAGTTCCCGAGGGCACCGACGAACTCGGTCAGCTTGGGGCGGCATTTAACAAAATGTCGCGTGCCATTGAAAACCGGGTGACTGAGCTGACCAGTGCCAAAGAGACCGCCGACCACGCCAACATGGCCAAAAGCCGTTTTCTGGCCACCATGTCGCACGAGATTCGCACCCCCATGAACGGCATATTGGGCATGGCGCAATTGCTGCAAAAACCACAACTGCGTGAAGTCGACCGTCAGCATTACGCGCAGGTCGTGCTGTCCTCTGGCATCGCTTTGCAAAACCTGCTCAACGACATTCTCGACTTTTCAAAGATCGAAGCCGACAAAATCACCTTGGAAACCCTGTCGTTCAGTCCGCAAGAGCTGCTGGACGACTTGCGCATGCTGTTTGAATCGCAAGCAAATGCCAAACAACTGCGCTTTGACACGCACTGGTTTGGCACGGCGCAGCAACACTACTTGCTCGATGCGCTGCGCCTGCGGCAGATGCTGACCAACCTGCTGTCTAACGCCCTGAAATTCACGCGGCAGGGGTTTATTCGGATCGAGGCCCGCCAAATAAGTCGACAAGGCACACAGGCCATGCTTGAATTCAGTGTCAGCGACAGCGGAATTGGATTGACTGAAGAAGTGCAAAGCAAGCTTTTTCAGCCCTTTGTGCAAGCCGACAACAGCACCACACGACAATTTGGTGGCTCAGGTTTAGGGCTTTCAATCGTGCGCCGCTTGGCTGAGTTGATGGGTGGCCGCGCGGGCCTCAGCAGCCAACCAGGCCAAGGCTCACGCTTTTGGTTTACCGTGAGCGCCGGCGTGCTGCAAGATGCCCCAAGCGCTGCTCCACGCTGCGCGCCCTCAAACGACCCACACCGGACACCCGAGCCAGGCCTAGCAGCGCAGCTGAATGGCCATGTGCTCGTGGTTGAAGACAATTTGGTCAATTGCCTGGTGATTGAGGGCCTGCTGCAAACCCTGGGCTTGCGTGTAAGCACTGTTTACGACGGGCAGCAAGCAGTGCAAACCCTGCGCGATGGACTTCGCCCCGACCTGATTTTGATGGACATTCAAATGCCGGTGCTCGACGGGCGAGCTGCCTGCGAGCAAATTCGCCAGCTCGAAACCGAGCGCTCCTGGAAAGCGCTGCCCATCATCGCGCTAACGGCTGACGCTTTTGAGGAAGACCGCCAGCGTTGCCTTGCTGTGGGGATGAATGACTTTTTAACCAAGCCGTTGAGTCAACAGGCCTTGCGCATGGCTCTGGCACCCTATTTATCGTCAAGAAATCAGCCATTGGCGCAGCCACACGCTTCAGCAAGCGACTGGCCAGCCATTGGCGCAGCGCTAAATCAATTGCTGCTGCTGCTGGAAAACCACAAATTTTCGGCACTCGAACAATTTTCAATATTGCAATCGCTGGCTCAGGGTAGTGTGATAGATGTAGCCTTGCACCAACTGGAGCCGATGGTGCAAAATCTGCAGTTCTTGCAAGCGTCAGAGCTACTGCGCGAGCTTCAACAGCAACACCCACAACTTTTATTGTCAGAGCCGAACACAGGCCATGTTCAAGATCAAGCCCACCATCCTCGCCATTGACGACACGCCAGTCAATCTGCTCACGCTGGGAGCAGCACTAAAGCACGACTTTGACCTGCAAATCGCCACTTCGGGCGAGCTGGGTCTGAAATTGGCGTTGCAATCGCCACCGAATCTGATTTTGCTCGATGTCATGATGCCTGGCATCGACGGCTTCGAGACTTATGAGCGCATGCTCAAGGAGCCTTCGTTGCAAGATGTGCCGGTGGTTTTTATCACGGCCTTGCACGACACCGACACCGAGGTGAAGGCTCTGCAGCTGGGTGCCGTTGATTTCATCACCAAGCCGATTCAGGTGGAAACAGCTTTGCGCCGCATCACCAGTTTGGTTGAAAGACGACTATTTCGCCAGCAAGTGCAAGCCCAGCACACCCAGGCCGTGCAGCATTTGGCCGAGCTGGAGCTGCGCCAGCAGCAAATCGAACAACTGCTGTCAGCGCAAAAAGACAGCCTGCACAAGCTGCAACTGGCAGCGAGTGTTTTCACCTCAGCGCGCGAAGGTATTTTGATCACCGACCTGCAGTCGCGCATCATTCAAATCAACGATGCATTCACCCGCATTACCGGCTACACCCGAGAGGACGTGCTGGGCAACACCCCCAAACTTCTCAGCAGCGCCCTCCACGACGCCGCATTTTTTGCCCAAATGAAACAACAACTGCAGGACAAAGGTCACTGGTATGGCGAGATCTGGAACCGGCGCAGATCGGGTGAGCTGTTCGCTAGCATGATGACCATCACCACGGTGTGCAACGATCAGGGCGAAGCACAAAACTATGTGGGTCTGTTTTCTGACATCACCACCATGAAAGCGCACGAAGCTGAGTTGGAACGTATTGCCCACTTTGACATGCTGACCAATTTGCCCAACCGGGTTCTGCTGGCCGACCGGCTGCGCCAGGGCATGACCCAGGCGCTGCGCCGCAACAAGCCCTTGGCCGTGGTGTTTCTGGATCTGGACGGCTTTAAATCGGTAAACGATGCGCATGGACATGAGGCTGGCGACGCCCTGCTGGTAGCGCTGGCGCAACGCATGAAACAGTCGCTGCGCGAGGTCGACACCCTGGCACGTATTGGAGGTGATGAGTTTGTCGTCTTACTGGTCGACATTGAAAGCCACAGCGCCAGCTATGCCATGCTAAACCGGCTGCTCGAAGCCGCTTCCCAGGCGATCGAGTTCAAGGGTAAAACCTTGCAGGTATCGGCCAGCGTGGGGGTTACATTTTTCCCTCAAACGCAAGACATCGATGCGGAACAATTGCTGCGCCAAGCCGACCAAGCCATGTATCAGGCAAAACAATCCGGCAAAAACCGCTTTCATGTGTTTGATTCCGAGCATGATCGCAGCGTGCGCAGCCACCACGCCAGCCTGTCGCGCATCCGCCTGGCGCTCAAACAGGGTGAACTGATCTTGCATTACCAGCCCAAGGTGAACCTGCGCACCGGCACGGTGGTGGGCGCTGAAGCTTTGATTCGCTGGCAACATCCAGTAACTGGTCTGAAAGCGCCTGCCCTATTTTTGCCAGTGATCGAAAACGACCCGCTTGCCGTCGATGTGGGTGAGTGGGTGATTGACACCGCGCTGATGCAAATTGCCGACTGGCAAGCGCACGGCGTGGTTTTGCCAGTGAGTGTCAACGTGGGCGCACGACAATTGCAACAACTCGATTTTGTTGACCGCTTGCAGGTTTTGCTGGCACGCCACCCCGACGTAAACCCTGCGCTGTTGGAGCTTGAGGTGCTCGAAACCAGTGCGCTCGAAGACTTGAACGGCATTACCCTGGTGATCAACCGCTGCGCTGCGCTGGGCGTGCGCTTTGCGCTAGATGACTTTGGCACCGGTTATTCGTCGCTAACCTACCTGAAACGACTGCCGGTGGCACAGCTCAAAATCGACCAGAGCTTTGTGCGCGACATGCTCATCGACGCCGACGATATGTCGATCTTGAAAGGTGTGATTGGTCTATCGCAAGCGTTTGACCGCTCAATCATTGCCGAAGGTGTAGAGACCAAAGCACACGGCGCACGCTTGCTCGAGCTGGGTTGTGAACTGGCACAAGGTTTTGGCATTGCCCATCCGATGCCCGCCAAAGATTTTTTGCCTTGGATGCAAAGTTGGAAACCCGACTGGCAATGAATATCCAACAGCTACAAAATGTTGGGGACCGAGCAAATTCGCTTTGCGTAATTTGGACAGTCCCGCAAGGTGGACAGCCAAAAACAATGTGTTGTGTTTGGGTTCTTTTGTGGCCTGTTAAATATTTCTTTCATCGTTGATTTTTTTGTTAAAGAATGTTTTAATTTGAAGCAGGTAAATTAAAGAAATCTTTAACAATGAAACGTTCCACCGGAAGCTACGCCACATCGACCACACTGGGAGAGAGCGTCCAGGCATTTGTACCGCATGCGCTGCCGCCATGTGATCCTGCACTTGGAACCGATGCGTTTGCAGAGCTCAATCGACTGGCTGAGTTGGCGCTTGCTCGCTTGTCGGGTGTCTCAGGCTTGGTTCCTTCGGTCGATTGGCTGTTGTACAGCGCCATCCGCAAGGAAGCCTTGCTGACATCCCAGATCGAGGGAACACAAGCCACTCTGGCTGACTTGTTTGATGAGGAGGCTGGTTTTGCCGTCAGCAACTCCGACGACGTAGAAGAAGTTAGCAACTACCTGCGGGCTTTCCGATGGGTGCAAGACAATCTGCGCACACCAGACGGTTTAACGATTAGCGTTCGCCTGTTGTGTGAAGCGCACCGCTTGCTGCTGCAGGGCGTGCGAGGTGCGGGCAAACAGCCGGGGGAACTCCGGCGCTCGCAAAACTGGATTGGTGGCACCCGTCCCGGCAACGCAGTCTTTGTACCACCACCTGTAGATCAAATTGCAAACCTGCTAAGTGATCTGGAACGGTTTGTCCATGCGCCAACTTCAGCGCTCCCGCCCTTGGTCAAGATTGCATTGGTACATGCCCAGTTCGAGACGATCCATCCCTTTCTGGACGGCAACGGGCGTATCGGCCGCCTGCTCATTGCCGCCCTGCTGGAGCACTGGGGCTTGTTGCCTGAGCCGTTGCTGTATGTGAGTGGTTTTTTGAAGCAATATCAATCCGAATACTACCGGCGCCTGTCCAACATTCGCACCGAAGGTGATTGGGAGTCATGGGTGGCTTTTTTCCTGGAAGGGGTTGCAGCCGCAGCCTTTGACGCCGAGCGCAGCATTATTGCCATTGCCACTCAGGTGGCAGCAGATCGCCGCCGCTTGCTCGAATCGGCCAACGCCGGCACCGCCAGTTATCGTTTGTTTGAGCTGCTGCCCATGATGCCACGCTTCTCCATTGAGCGGGTTCGGCAAAAACTTGACACCACCTTCCCGACTGCCAATGCAGCGGTGAAGGTGCTGGAGAATTTGGGTATCGTGACTGAAATGACCGGCCAGAAAAAGAACCGCAGTTACAGTTATCAGCCTTACATTGCGCTATTGACACGCTATTGATCCGGCCCGATGATGTATTAAGTTCCGTTCGGGTTGAGCCTGTCGAAACCCTTCGACAAGCTCAGGGCGAGTGGTTCAAACTTCATCGGGCCGGAGCAATAAGCTACGAAAGCTTGGGGTCAGATAACTTCAAAAACCCCGCACGCACCCATGCCGCCGCCAATACACATGGTGACGGCCACGCGTTTGGCACCCCGGCGTTTGCCTTCGATCAGGGCGTGGGCGGTCAGGCGCTGACCCGACACACCATAGGGGTGACCTACCGCAATGGCACCCCCATTCACGTTCAGACGGGCATTGTCGATACCGAGCTTGTCGCGGCAATAAATCACCTGCACGGCAAACGCCTCATTCAGCTCCCACAGGTCGATGTCAGCCACCGTCAAACCCAGGCGAGCCAGCACCTTGGGGATGGCAAACACCGGGCCGATGCCCATCTCATCAGGCTCGCAGCCAGCCGCAGCAAAACCCAGAAAACGCCCCAGCGGCTGCAGCCCCTTGCGCTGTGCCACCCGCTCGTCCATCACGACCACGGCACCTGCACCATCTGAAAACTGGCTGGCGTTGCCGGCACTGATCAGGCCACCCGGCACTGCCGAGCGCAAATCCTTGATACCGTCATAAGTGGTGCCCGCGCGAATGCCTTCGTCCTGGCTCACGGTGACTTGTCGGGTGGTCAAACCCAGCAGCTTGTCAGCCACGCCCATGGTCACCGTGATGGGCGCAATTTCGGCTGTGAACAGACCAGCCTCCAGAGCAGCACTGGCTTTTTGCTGGCTGGCCGCACCGTATTCGTCCATCGCCTGGCGCGTGATGCCGTAACGCGTGGCGACGTTTTCTGCGGTTTGCAGCATGTTCCAATAAATTTCGGGCTTGTTTTTGAGCAACCACGGGTCGGTCAGCATGTGCATATTGGCTTCTTGCTGCACACACGAAATGCTCTCTACACCACCAGCCACAAAAATATCGCCCTCGCCCGCCACGATGCGCTGCGAAGCCAATGCAATGGTTTGCAGCCCCGACGAACAAAAACGGTTCACCGTCATGGCCGACACAGTGACGGGGCAGCCCGCGCGCAGGGCGATCTGGCGCGCAATGTTGGAGCCGGTAGCACCTTCGGGAAAGGCGCAGCCCATGATCACGTCTTCAACCTCGGCGGCCTCAATGCCAGCGCGGGCGATGGCGTGCTGCACCGCATGGCCACCCAGCGTAGCGCCATGCGTCATGTTGAAAGAACCCTTCCAGCTTTTGGCCAAAGGGGTGCGGGCGGTGGATACGATGACGGCAGAAGTCATGATGCGCTTTCTAATAAGGGGCGTGGATGATTGCTACACAATAAAGAGCTGCTCGCGCTTGCCTGACAAGCGCTGCAGGCTCATTTAGCTAAAGTTTTTACCCTCGGCGGCCAAGCTGGCCAGCAGCGGTGCGGGTTGCCAGAACTGGGCGTCGTCGAGCGGGTTTTGCGCAAAACGGTGCATCGCCTGCACCACGTTGAACAACCCCACTTCGTTGGCATAGTTCATCGGGCCACCGCGGTAGATGGGAAAACCGTAGCCCATCAAATACACCATGTCGATGTCGCTGGCGCGGCTGGCAATGCCTTCTTGCAAGATATGCGCCGCTTCGTTGATGAGCGAAAAAACCAGCCGCTGCACAATTTCTTCGTCAGATATCTTGCGCGGCGTGATGCCCAACGCCGCCCGGTGCGCCTCGATCATCTGGTTCACCTCGGCATTCGGAATAGCGTCGCGCTTGCCCGGCACATAGTCATACCAACCCGCACCGGTTTTTTGGCCAAAACGGCCTTTTTCACACAACAAATCGGCCGTTTTGCTGTATTTCATGCCAGGCTTTTCGACGTAGCGGCGCTTGCGAATAGCCCAGCCAATGTCGTTGCCAGCCAAATCGCCCATGCGAAACGGCCCCATGGCAAAGCCAAATTTTTCAACCGCCTTGTCCACCTGAGCGGGGGTGCAGCCTTCGTCCAGCAGAAAGCCCCCCTGACGACCATATTGTTCGATCATGCGGTTGCCAATAAAACCATCGCACACGCCTGAGACCACAGCAGTTTTTTTGATTTTTTTGGCCAGTGCCATCACCGTGGCCAGCACGTCTTTGCCAGTTTGCGCGCCGCGCACCACTTCGAGCAGCTTCATCACATTGGCTGGACTGAAAAAGTGCAAACCAAGCACGTCTTGCGGACGCTGGGTAAAGGCAGCTATTTGGTTGATATCCAGCGTCGAGGTGTTGCTGGCCAGAATCGCGCCGGGTTTCATCACGGCATCGAGCGATTTGAAAACGGCTTCTTTCACTGCCATTTCTTCAAACACCGCTTCGATCACCAGATCAGCGTCCCTCAGGTCGTCATAGCTTAAGGTGGTGCTGAGCAAAGCCATGCGCTGCTCGTATTTGTCTTGCTTGAGTTTGCCTTTTTTAACCTGTGCTTCGTAGTTTTTGCGGATTGTGGCGACACCGCGCTCTAGCGCTTCGGGCTTCATTTCAAGCAATTTGACCGGCAAACCCGCATTCAAAAAGTTCATGGCAATGCCACCACCCATCGTGCCAGCACCAATGATTGCTACTGATTTTATAGCTCTCTGTGCAGTATCGGCGGGCACGTCAGGCACTTTTGAAGCTGCCCTTTCGGCCATAAAGATGTGCCGCAGGGCGCGGCTCTCGGGTGTCCACATCAGGTTGATAAAGGTATCTCGCTCAAAGCGCATGCCGTCGTTGAACTTGTTTTTGGTCGCCGCTTCTACCGCAGCCACACATTTCAGCGGCGCCGGGTAGTTTTTCGCCATACCGCCCACCATGTTGCGCGCAAAGCCAAAATAAGCATCGCCCAGCGGGTGTTTGCACGGCAGGTTGCGCACCAGCGGCAAGGGGCGCACAGTGGCCACTTCGACGGCAAACGACAGGGCTTCAGCCAGCAGGGTATCGGCTGAAACGGCCATTTTGTTGAACAGCTTTTGCCCGGGCAAGGAAAAAAGCAGTTCGCTGTTGACCAGCTCGCCACTGACAATCATGTTCAGCGCGGGCTCCACACCCAGTGCGCGTGGAAGGCGTTGCGTGCCACCGGCGCCGGGCAACAAACCCAGCTTGACTTCGGGCAGCGCCACTTTGCAGCCCGGTGCCACTAGACGATAGTGGCAACCCAGCGCCAGCTCCAGCCCGCCGCCCATGCAGACGCTGTGGATGGCAGCAATCACCGGCTTGCTGCAAGCCTCTACTGCCAGGATAACGCTCAGCAAATTGGGCTCTTGAAGTGCCTTGGGCGAGCCAAACTCCTTGATGTCGGCGCCGCCCGAAAAAGCCGTGCCAGCGCCCGTGATGACGATGGCGTTAACCCCCGCATCGGCCTGTGCCAGGGCCAACGCGTTGGTTAACGCAACCCGGGTGGCCAAACCCATACCGTTCACCGGCGGGTTGTTCAGTGTCAGCACGGCAACAGCGTTTTGCACGGCGTATTCAGTGGTCATGATGCCTTCTTTCTTGAAAAATAGAACGATCGTTCTTTAAATTGTAGAGTAAGTTCTTTGCAAATTCTGCAAGCAGATTTTTCTGAAATCCGTTATATTCGCGTTTCAAAAAAAGTAAGTCGGCGCGTATCGACTCACGTCAACGTTGGAAAAAGTTTAGGAATTTTTATGAAATTGAAAAAACAAGGCATTTTTTCGTTCGCTCTTTTATCGGCTTTGGCAGCGACTGGCTCGCAAGCTTTGGCACAAACAGCAATGGTTGCCGAATTAGGAACCATATCGGGCCAGACTCTTAATTTGACACTTCCGGTTGCCAACACTCACGACTACTTCACTGGAAGTCAAAATATCAGTGTCAACGGAGCCTCTTTTTTAGCATTTTGTATTGACCCATTTCAATATGCTTCTGGATCACCGGCTCAATACAACGTATACAACAGCTTGACATCACTCTTTAATGTGACGCGTGCCAATAACATTACCAAACTCTATTCTCAGGCCTACGCTGGTACGACCGGCAACAACCAAAATAGCGCTGCCTTTCAATTGGCCTTGTGGGAGTTGGCCAACGACGATGGCAGCCTATCAACCGGTGGCGTGAAAGCCACTAACTTGACAACCGGCGCAGCAGTAGCTGCCACGACCATGCTTTTCAACGTGGCCAACTCAGCTGCAGGTGCCACACAATACACCTTCAACCTTTACGCCCATCCAACCAATCAGGATTTTCTTTTGTCCGTAACCGCTGTCCCTGAACCCGAAACCTACGCCATGCTGCTGACCGGCATCGGTTTGCTGGGTGCCGTGGCTCGCCGGCGCAAGCAGCAGGGTTAAACCGAGAATATCCATTACGCGGGTCTTCGACCCTGCTCAGCACCAAGCGTGCGATTTGCGGTCATTTTGAACGCCTATTCGTCGTCCATAGCCCAGGCTATGAACTCCTCATCGGTGTACAAACTGCCTCGCAACTCACATCGCCTGGCATCTGAGCCCTAATGGTTATTCTCGGTTAAACCCAGGCCGGGTCGGGTTGCCAAACCTTCAGCCAACCCATAAAGTCTGCAGCCGGCATGGGGCGCGCAATGCCATATCCTTGCGCCAGTTCGCAGCCGAGCTGCAACAAGCGGGTGCCGTGTTCGGATGACTCCATGCCTTCGGCAATCACCTGGCGCTTGAACGCATGCGCCAGCGAGATCACACCCTCCAATATCGCCAGGTCATCTGGGTCAACCAGCATATCGCGCACAAAACTTTGGTCGATTTTGATCAGTGTGACAGGCAGGTGTTTCAGGTAGGTGAGCGACGAGTAGCCGGTGCCAAAGTCATCCAACGCAAATTGCACCCCCAGTTTGCTGCAAGCAATGATGACGTGCGACGTGCGCTCCAGATCTTCAAGCGCACTGGTTTCGAGTATTTCAAGTTCCAGCATGGCGGGTGACACTGTGGGATGGTGCGCCAACAGGTCGCAAAGATGCTGCACAAAATGCTCTTGTTGCAGCTGGCGCGCCGCCACATTGACACTCACCGCAATCGACTGTCCCTGTGCCTGCCACAGGGCGATCTGCGACAAAGCCGTGCCAATGACCCATTCACCCAACTGGATTGAAAACGCATGGTCTTCAATCACCGGCAAAAAGTGCCCAGGCTGAAGCAAGCCTTTTTCGGGGTGTTGCCAGCGGATCAAGGCCTCTGCCCCCACCACCCTGCCGGTGCGCAAATTCACTTTAGGCTGGTAATACAGGACAAATTCATTTTGCACCAGGGCGCGACGCATGTCTTCGATGCTCTCGTGCTGCCCACGCACGCTACGGTCTTGCTCGGCATCAAACACGTGATAGCGATTTTTGCCCGACACCTTGGCCTGATACATGGCCTGATCGGCTTGGCGCAGCAACTGGTCGGCATCGACGCTGTCAGCCTGCGGATAAAACGTGACCCCCAAACTGGCTGACACCTGCAACTGGTATTCGCCATAAGGCACAGGTTTGGCCGCAGCCACGAGCAAGCGACCAAGCGTGGTGGCACTGTCGCCACTGTCAGATTGATCGGCCAGCACCGCCACAAACTCGTCGCCTCCGAGGCGTGCCAGCGTATCGCCCTCGCGCAGAGCTTGCTTCATGCTGGCAGACACGGCAATTAGCAATTGGTCCCCCGCTTGGTGACCATGGGTGTCGTTGATGGCTTTGAAGCCATCCAGATCGAGATAAGCCACCGCGAGCAATTGCCCCCGACGCTGAGCATGCAGCATGGCCTGATGCAAACGGTCGGCCAGCAGCACCCGGTTAGGCAAACTGGTCAAAGCATCGTAATGCGCAATGTGCTCAAGCTGCTGCTGGTGCTGCTTGAGTGAGGTGATGTCAAAAAACATGGCCACATAGTTTTTAATGCCGCCCAAGTTGTTGCGCACCGTGCTGATGGTGAGCATTTCGACATACACCTCGCCGTCTTTGCGACGGTTCCAGATTTCGCCATACCAGTGGTCTTTGCTTTCGAGATCTTTGTACATCTCGGCATAAAACGCCTTGTCGTGCCGCCCGGAACTGAGCAAGCGCGGATTTTGGCCCAGCACTTCTGCACGGCTGTAGCCGGTAATCTGGCTGAATGCGTCGTTCACATCCAGAATCTTGCCATCGGCGTCGGTGATCGAAATGCCCTCGCGTGCATAGGTAAACACATTGGATGCCAGCTCCAATTTTTCTTCAGACAGTTTGCGCTGGGTGATGTCACTGTCGAGCCCGATCATGCGCAAGGGCTTGCCTTGGGCATCGCGGCTCACTACACGACCGCGTTCTTTTATCCACTTGTAGCTGCCGTCTTTGCAACGCACACGGTTTTCGTTCGCATAAAACTCGCTTTCACCTGACAAACAGCGGTTCAGTGCAAGCAAGGCCTGAGCAACATCTTCAGGGTGCAGGCGCTGCTCCCAATCGTCAGGGCTGTTGCCAATGTCGTCATCGCCATAGCCCAAAGCCGCTTTCCAGAAGTCTGACAAATACAGGGTTCGCTGTGTAATGTCCCAGTCCCACATGCCGCCACCCGAAGCTTCAATGGCAAATTTGGAGCGAAACTCGCTCACCAGCAGGGCTTGCTGCTGGCTCAACACCAAACGCTGCTCGGCACGCAATTGGCGACTTGTGAGCCATAGGCGCAAGCCCAACAACAAAATCAGCAGGGACGCCGCAGCCAGCGCAATCAAGGGCAATCGGTAGCGCATGGCCACATCGCGCAACGTGAAAGCAGGCTGCACATCAAATGGCGGTAAACGCAGCGTGCGCAACAAATCATCCACGGGCGTGTAATCGGCAGGCACCGAAAAACCGCGAATGCCCATGGCTCGCGTCAGGTCTGCACTCTCTTTAAGCATGAACAACGCGGCCGTCACTTGGCGTGCCAGCCGTTCATCAACATGACTTAAATATGAAAAAGGCCACTCGGGGTAGAGTGCGGTTGACACTTGCACCGGAAAAGCACGCAGTTTTTGAGGGTTCACAACGCTGATAGCCTGCATGTCGAGCTTGCCCTCGCGCACCATGGCCTCGAGCAAACCCGTGCGCACAAAACCAACATCGGCGCTGCCACCGAGCACTGCTTGCACTACTTTGTCTTGAGGCATGCCGGTGGCCAGCACCGGTGCGTCTTTGGGCAACTCAAGGCCGGCTTGCAGCAACTCAAAGGCTTGCATCTGATAGCCTCCAATCGACTCAACACTGACCGTGGCTATTTTTTTCCCCTTGAGCTGCGCCAGCGTCGGATTGGAACCCGCACGAACAAAAATTACCCCGCCAAAGACCGAGGTTTCCTGCCCGTTTTCATCGACCAACAGCGTTGCCAGGGGTGCCTGCAAACCACTGCGCCGAGTCAGTAACACGTAGTGACCCGAATTGGTCAGCACAAAATCAAGCTGTCTGTTGGCCACAGCGTCGTTCATTTCGGTCAAAGTTAGCGCTTGCACAACGAAGTCGCGCTCGGGAATCGCCTGCTTCAAGGCTTGCGCCAGCGGCTGCCATTGCGCCAACGTTTGTGGCTTTGGACGAAAAGCCAGCACACCAATTTTGACGGGTTCCAGCGATGGCGCAGCCTGGCTCTGAACAGCAGCACCGAACAGGCTCAACAGCAACAGCAGACGTAAAAAAAGCGTGCGTATCATTTTAGGAAATTATCCGTCGGCAAATAATCAGCGCGCACCAAATCCGTTAAATCATCGGTTTTTTTGAGCAACCCAGCTTGCAGCATGATGCTGACCAATTTTTGCGCCGTTTTGCTGAGCTCGCTAGGGTGCCCCGCCAACAGTCGGTAGTTGTTGTGGGCATCGGGCAAAACCAAGCCTTTGTAGGCCGCCAACACTTTGGAAGCTGGCAAATTCAAACGCGTCGCCATACGATAAGCCGCATCTTGCGGATTTCGCATCAAATGGTCGAGTGCCCGAAAATGGCCAGCCATCAATTCCTGCAAAGCGTTGGTATGGCGCGTGGTGAGCAGATCGGTTCGCACAGCCAGCACGTCAATGATGGTGTCAGGAATCTGGCGGCTGTCAAAAAATCGGCGCATGCCCAGTTCGAGCAGCTGTGTGGCAACGGGCTCGTAAGTAATAAAAGCATCGGCCTGCTGACGCTGCCAGGCTGTCATGTGTTGGCTCACATCGATGTTGACAAGCTGCACATCCTGCT
>CAIYYA010000109.1 GCA_903930255.1 uncultured beta proteobacterium | reverse complement strand
CGCTGTAGCCGCTATTCCAGTGCATCGCCACTTCGACCCCGATATTGGTGTTTTGGTCACTTTGACGGTCGCCCATGGCATGAAAGATGTTGGGGTTCAACACCGTTTTGCCTTTGTTGATGAAGTTGACAAAACCACGCACACCACCAGCACCCGAAAAATCGTCTTCTTTGCCGCTGCGCTCGTCTTTGAGGCGAATCCGCACACCGTTATTCAAAAAGCTAAGTTCGCGCAGGCGTTTGCTCAAAATTTCGTAGTGAAAGTCCGAGTTGGTTTGGAAAATCTGCAGATCCGGAGAAAAATGCACTTCGGTACCGCGTTTTTCGGTTTCGCCAGTAACTTTCATGGGAGAAACTTCGATACCGTTGATCACCTCAGTGATGCGGTTTTGTACAAACCCCCTGCTGAACTCCATCACATGCACTTTGCTATCGCGCCGAATGGTCAGGCGCAGCATGGTTGAGAGTGCGTTCACGCAACTTACCCCAACGCCGTGCAGACCACCCGAAACCTTGTAGCTGTTTTGATTGAATTTGCCGCCGGCGTGTAACTCGGTCAGGGCAATTTCGGCAGCACTGCGCTTGGGCTCATGCTTGTCGTCCATCTTGACACCGGTGGGAATACCGCGGCCGTTGTCAACCACGCTTACCGAGTTGTCGGTGTGGATCGTGACCAATATATCGTCGCAATGGCCGGCTAGCGATTCATCGATCGAGTTGTCCACCACCTCAAACACCAGGTGGTGTAAACCGGTGCCATCGGACGTGTCGCCAATGTACATACCGGGGCGCTTGCGCACAGCTTCGAGTCCTTCCAGAATTTGGATAGAGCCCTCGCCATAAGCCTCGGATGCACCCACTTGGTGGGCGTCAATGGTGGGCTGGAAATTGGAGCTGTCAGCGCTACCCTCACCAGTGTGGACAGTGTTTTCAATAGGTGGCGTGGGCTTGTTTTCTTCGGTCATGGCTTTAAGGGTCGGGTTCTGCGCGGATGTGTGGATTGCAAGGCAACGATGCTGTCGCCTAAGGGATGCAGAAATTGCAAATGTACCGTTTATGGCGTGTGCTGGCGGGATGCAGCGCTAGGCGCTCAGAGCGCAGTGTGGCAAGACCACACAAGCGATGAGCAACGACGCAATGCGCCCGCCAGTGCCGCCAGAAATGGGATATTTGCATTTTCTGCATCCCTAAATGCGCATTGGCATCACAACATACTTGAAGTGTGGGTTTTCTGGAATCGTGAAAAGCACGGAACTATTGCCGTCTGACAGCTCAAGCGTCACCATGTCCTGGCTCATATTGGTCAGCGCATCGATCAAATAAGTGACATTGAAGCCAATTTCAATACTGTCACCGCTGAAGTCAATATCCAACTCGTCCACGGCCTCTTCTTGTTCGGCATTGTTGGCGGCTACACGCAAGGTGCCAGGGTCGATGTTCAGGCGCACACCCTTAAATTTTTCGCTGGTCAAAATGGCGGTACGCTGCAGGGTGGACAGCAGGGCGGCACGCCCCAAAGTAATGGCATTTTTGTGGTTACGCGGGATCACACGGTTGTAGTCCGGGAATTTGCCTTCGACCAACTTGGTCACAAACTCCATGCCGTCAAAGCTGAATTTCGCCTGATTGTTAGCAAATTGCATGTCAATCGCACCATCGGCATCCGACAGCAGACGTTGCAGTTCGAGCACCGTTTTGCGCGGCAAAATAACCTCTTGCTTGGGCACACCCACATCCAGTGTTGCCGAGGCAAAAGCCAGGCGATGCCCATCCGTTGCGACCAAGCTAAGCTGCTGGCCTTCAGCAACAAACAATATGCCATTGAGGTAATAGCGAATGTCGTGCACGGCCATCGCAAAAGAGACTTGGCTGAGCAAGGCTTTGAGCGTTTTCTGCGGCACACTGAAGGTGGGGCCAAAACTCGCAGATTCCTGCACCAGCGGAAAGTCATCAGCAGGCATGGTTTGCAACGTGAATTTGCTCTTGCCGCCTTTCAGAATGAGCTTGGCCGCGCTCGACTCGAGCGATATGATCTGATCAGACGGCAACGTGCGCAAAATATCGATCAGCTTACGTGCGCCCACCGTGGTGCTGAAATCCCCCTCATCGCCACCCAAAGGAGCGACGGTTCGAATCTGAATTTCGAGATCACTGGTGGTGATCTGCACCTGATCACCGGTTTTTCGAATCAGCACGTTTGCCAGTATTGGCAGCGTATGGCGGCGTTCAACAATGCCACAAACAGCCTGCAGAACGGACAAAACCCTTTCTTGGGTGGCTTTTAAAACAATCATGTCATCCTCTGGGTATGAATAATCAAGGTGGTGCTGAGTGCCGTATTTTCCCACTCTTTGAGCCGTGTTGACAAACTATCGAAAAGACACCGCGGCAACGAAGTAATGCAGAAATAGCCTCTAGCCCTTCAATGTTTGCTCCAGCACATGGAGTTGCTGATTCAATTCGGTAAGCTGCTGACGCTCAGCAGCCATTTTCCGCACAGCATGCAACACAGTGGTGTGGTCGCGTCCGCCAAACAATTCGCCAATTTCTGGCAGACTTTTTTGTGTCAACTCTTTAGCAAGGTACATCGCAATTTGCCGTGGCCGAGCAATGCTGGCCGGCCGTTTTTTTGAGTACATGTCGGCAATTTTGATTTTGTAATAGTCGGCCACAGTTTTCTGGATGTTTTCAACCGAGATTTGCCGATTTTGAATGGACAACAAATCGCGCAAGGCCTCACGCGCCAGCAGAATCGAAATTTCTTTCTGATTAAAACGCGAATAGGCCAGTATTTTTCGTAACGCACCTTCGAGTTCACGCACGTTGGAGCGGACATTTTTGGCTACAAAAAAAGCCACCTCTTCCGGCATCACAACGCCTTCGGCCAGCGCCTTATTGATCAAGATAGCAACTCGCATCTCAAGCTCGGGAGGCTCAATGGCCACCGTCAACCCAGAGTCAAAACGTGAAATCAAGCGCTCATGGATGTCAGCCAAGCCTTTTGGATAGGTGTCGCTGGTCATCACAATATGTGACTTTTTGGCCAACAAGGCTTCGAAAGCGTTAAAAAATTCTTCTTGGGTTCGCTCTTTATTGGCAAAAAATTGCACATCATCGATTAGCAATAAGTCCAATGAATGGTAGCGCTCCTTGAATTCATCAAACGCTTTGCGCTGATAGGCTTTGACAACATCGGTCACAAACTGCTCGGCATGAATGTACAAAATTTTTGCATCAGTTTTATCTGTTAATAACTGATTGCCAATAGCGTGCATCAGGTGTGTTTTACCCAAGCCGACGCCACCGTAAATGAACAATGGGTTGTACAGGCGCCCTGGCATGCCTGACACATGCATAGCTGCAGCGCGAGCCATCCGATTGGCACTGCCCTCGACTAATGCGTCAAAGGTCAATGCAGTGTTGAGGCGATTCTTTGGCGGTTCCAGCGCACGTGAATTGTCAAGGCCAGAGTTTGCCTCGGGTTTGTCGGCAACTTCGCTTACCAAGTTGCGCTGAGGCTGACTTCGCACGCTGTTTTCTCGAGGCAACAGTGCCAACTCAATCTGCACGGCCTGACCAGTTAAGCGCTCCATCAGCAAGGCCAAACGAGCACTGTATTGCGAGCGAATCCAGTCAAGCTTGAAACGATTTGCAACAAAAATTGTCACCCGCGAAAAATCAGGCGCAACTTTGGCCGAGAGTGGTTTGATCCAGGTTTGAAACTGTTGTTCGGGCAGTTCCTGAGCCAATTGGTCGATGCAACGTTGCCAAAAATTAGCGCTGGTTTCGCCATCAATTTCGCTGGCGAGGTTTGAATGTCCCTGTGTCATTGTGATATCAGCTTCTGTGGATAATTTATAAATTGCTGTGCCTTGTATTCTAAATTATCAAAAGCTTATGCACACCTCAGGACAATCCCTAAAAGAACTGTTTCCTGCAGCTTGTTGAATAATTCAGCGACTTTTCATGCGCGACATAAAGCAAGCGTCTCGAAAGTTTGCGATAATCCAAGGTTCTCCTGAACTGTTCAGGTGAAATTGAATACCGATATCGCCTTGGCGTGTTGCACGCTTGAATGGTGACTCGATCCCTGAGCTTCCTAGGAAATTTCCAAAATGAAACGCACTTATCAACCTTCAAAAATCCGTCGCGCCCGTACTCATGGCTTTTTGGTACGCATGAAAACGCGTGGTGGCCGCGCCGTGATCAATGCGCGCCGCGCCAAAGGCCGCAAGCGCCTGGCTGTCTAAGTCCCACGCTGGCTCGCTGTCCTGACTGATTGCACGGGCCACCAGACTTTGCTACGCCTCAAAAGTCGTCGTCAGTTTCAGGCTGTGTTAGCCGGTTCGACCTTGGCTCGCACGACTCACTTCGCGCTGCATTGCGTGGCTATTGCCATGCCTGATCCAGTTCAAAATGAAGCGCCTTTGTTTTCGTCAAGGGAAGCTTGGTTAGGTGCGATGGTTCCCAAGCGTTGGGCCAAAAGGGCTGTCACTCGCAATACCATCAAACGACAAATTTATGCAGTATGCGCGAGTTTCGAAACTGTTCTGAAGCCAGCCGCGCATGTGGTTCGTATGCGGTGCGGCTTCGACACTAAACAGTATGTCAGCGCCAGTTCAATCGTTTTAAAAACAGCTGTTCGCACCGAATTGCAGCAATTGTTGGCGCAAGCCACAGACCGTTTTGCAAGCAAGCTGGAGTGTGTGTCATGATGCAACGCCTGCTTATGGGCATGGTCAAAACCTACCGTTACTTATTAAGTCCTGTGCTGGGTTCGTCATGCCGGTTTGAACCCACCTGTTCAGCTTATGCTTTGCAGGCTCTGCATCTGCACGGTGCTGGCATCGGTAGCTATTTGACACTGACACGACTGGTGCGTTGCCATCCTTGGTGTGCAGGTGGTACCGACCACGTGCCGACTCAACCACCAAGTCTTTTTACCCGCTTTTTTACCTCCACCTCTCAAAAGAAGTCCTCATGAACGATATTCGTCGCACCATTTTGTGGGTGATTTTTGGTCTTTCGCTGGCCATGTTATGGGATCAATGGCAGGTGCATAACGGGAAAAAAGCAACGTTTTTCCCGGGTCAATCACCTGCAGTGAGCCAGGGCAAGCCCGATGCGAGCGCCGTCAGCAGCCCTAGCGGTGTACCATCCGCTATTAATAATGTAGCATCCAATACAACCACAGCAAACCCTGCAGGTGTTTTACCGGTCAACAGCAGCACCCCTGCTACGGCGCGCGAGCTGGTGCTGCTGCAAACCGATGTTGTCAAGCTAACTTTTGACTCCGAAGGCGGCTCACTGGTCAAAACAGAGTTTATCAAGCACCAGGACATGGCGGATAAAACACGCACATTTAACTTGCTTGAAGACAGCAAGACGCGCGTTTACATCGCCCAATCAGGTCTGATCACAGCATCCGGTGGAGCGGCTTTGCCAACACACAAATCAATCATGCGCATTTCTCCTGGTTCGCGCACACTACAAGATGGCAGTCAGTCATTGCAGTTGCGCTTCGAATCACCCGAAGTGGGTGGTGTCAAGCTGGTTAAAACCTATACCGTGAACCGCGCCAGTTACGCCATGAACGTCACGCATGAGGTGATCAATGTAGGCAGCGTGCCTGTTACACCTCAGCTTTACCTGCAGTTGGTGCGCGATGGCAGCAAACCACCTGGTGAGTCGTCTTTTTATTCCACCTTTACTGGCCCGGCCGTTTATACCGATGCCAAAAAATACCAGAAAGTCGAATTCGCTGACATCGACAAAAATCAAATCGATATTGAAAAATCAGCCAACAACGGCTACGTAGCCATGGTGCAGCACTATTTCGCTAGCGCCTGGATATTGGGACAAGGCATCCAGCGCGACTTATTCATGCGAAAAGTTGACTCCAACCTGTACGCGGTGGGAATGATTGCGTCACTCGAGTCACTCGCACCAGGCGCCCGCAAAACGCTGGAAGCACAATTTTTTGCAGGTCCGCAAGAAGAAAAAGTGCTGGAGTCGTTGACACCAGGGCTTGAGCTGGTGAAAGACTACGGCTGGCTCACCATGCTGGCCAAGCCCTTGTACTGGCTGCTCGTTAAGTTGTATGATTTCATCAGCAACTGGGGATGGTCAATTGTTGCTTTGGTTGTACTCCTGAAACTGGCTTTCTATTGGCTCAACGCCAAAGCCTACGCCAGCATGGCCAAAATGAAAGCGGTGAATCCGCGCATCATGGAAATGCGTGAACGCCTGAAAGACAACCCTCAGCAAATGCAGCAGGAGATGATGCGCATTTACCGCGAAGAAAAGGTCAACCCTATGGGTGGCTGCTTCCCTATCATGGTTCAGATTCCGGTGTTCATTGCCTTGTATTGGGTGCTGCTTTCCAGCGTTGAGATGCGCAACACGCCATGGATCGGCTGGATTCACGATTTGTCCTCGCCCGATCCGCTTTACATCCTGCCGTTTATCATGACACTGACAACGGTGCTGCAAACCTCACTCAATCCGGCGCCACCCGACCCCATGCAAGCCAAAATGATGTGGTTCATGCCGCTGGCGTTCAGTGTGATGTTTTTCTTCTTTCCGTCGGGCTTGGTCTTGTACTGGATCACCAACAACGTGTTGTCCATTGCGCAACAGTGGATCATCAACGTGCGCATGGGTGTGCCACCCAAGTTCCATTTCCCTAAGTTCTAAAGTAACGCGGCGTTTGTGCGTCTGTCGCAGCAACATGACCCGATCGTGGCAATTGCCACGGCATCAGGCCGTGGGGCGATCGGCATTGTTCGCATTAGCGGACTTGGTCTGCGGCCGTTAATTCAAGTTCTCTGCAAGCGAACCCTGAAACCTCGCGAGGCTACTTACACCGCCTTTCTGGATGCCGCAGGTCAACCAATTGACCAAGGGGTAGCGATTTTTTTTGCAGCGCCCCATTCCTTTACTGGCGAGGATGTCCTCGAGTTGCAAGCCCATGGTGGTCCCGTGGTGTTGCAGCTTTTACTGGCACGCTGCGTGCAAGCCGCAGCCGAACTCGCTGCGACTGGCCATGCCTATTTAGCGGGTTTACGTCCAGCGTTGCCAGGCGAATTTTCCCAGCGTGCTTTTCTGAACGACAAAATCGATCTGGTACAAGCCGAGGCCATTGCCGATTTGATCGACGCCAGCACCGAAGCGGCTGTGCGTAGTGCGGGGCGCTCACTGCAAGGAGCCTTGTCACAAGAAATACACCTTTTGCGCGACGCACTGGTGCACTTGCGCATGCAGGTAGAGGCAACACTCGATTTTCCTGAAGAGGAAATTGACTTTCTGCGCAAGGCAGACGCGCACGGACAGCTACTAAAACTAGAGCAGCACGTTGCTACTGTTCTAACACGTTCAAAACAAGGCGCACTGTTGCGTGAAGGTATTCAGGTTGTCATTGCAGGTCAGCCCAATGCTGGCAAGTCGTCTTTATTAAATGCACTCGCTGGTGCCGAGCTGGCCATCGTGACGCCAGTGGCTGGCACCACGCGCGACAAAGTTCAGCAAACAATCCAGATCGAAGGCGTGCCACTGCACGTGATCGACACGGCAGGTTTGCGCGAGAGTCATGACGAGGTCGAGCAAATTGGCATTGCGCGTGCCTGGGATGCCATTGCGTGTGCCGACGCCGTACTGTTTATGCACGATTTAAATCGCATGGACGCTACTGATTACATAGCTGACGACGCAATACTGGCAAGCCTTATAGCCAAAAAAACTGCTCAAAATATACCCATTATCGATGTTTGGAACAAAATCGATGCAGCAACTGGTGTCGTGCCTGCAAACGGAATTGCCTTGTCCGCAAAAACTGGTCAGGGTGTCGATCTGCTGCGCCAACGACTTTTGCAAGTGGCCGGATGGCAACTCGTCAGTGAAGGCGTCTACATGGCACGCGAGCGGCATATTCAAGCCTTGCTGCACGTGCAAGCGCATTTGCAGCAAGCACAAACCCACCTCTCAGCGCAAGCTCAGGCACTCGATGTGTTGGCAGAAGAGCTGCGTTTGGCGCAAAATGCACTGAATGAAGTGACTGGAGAATTTAGTTCGGATGACTTACTCGGTGTTATTTTTTCGAAATTTTGCATCGGTAAATAATTCCCATCAAGACTGACACAAAATTGCCCCCTAGTCCTTCCAAAACTGTATTAAGGATGCGCTCATGTCGATGATGAATTGGTTTAAGTCCAAATCTGCTGCGCCCAACAAAGCAGCCAACACAGACTCCAAAAAACCGCTCGGTGTTTCTGCTACCGAAAACCTTAAAGTGCACCGACAAGCTCATCGCGAGCAGCTTTACCAGGTCGTGCGCGAAGTGATGTTGCGCGCAGAAGTGCTGGCTGCCAGTTACAAGTTCAAGGTGCTATCGCTCGACAGCGAGGGACGCCAATATTTGATCATGGTCGATTTACTGAAAACGCCCTCGATCGCACCCGAACAATGGCATTTGCTGGAGAGCCAGATGATTCGCAATGCCGCAGCGCACCATCGTTTGCTGGTGAAGGCCGTTTATTGGCGAGGCAATGCACCCAATCCAACACCTGAAGCCAAACCCGCTGTGCCCGAACGACTGGCACCCAGCTACGCCCCTCCAAAAAACGCTGCGCGGGAAACACTTTTTGAGCCCATTCAAGTTGACGAGATGCTGGCTTTCAAAAACGCCTTGAACCCTTCAGCAACGCCCTCAACGGGTCAATTATTGCGCTCGGGTGAGCGTCTGCACAAAGCCTTGCCTGGGTTTGAAGACACCGAACTGATGGAGCCTGATGACAGCTTCTCGCCTTTGAGTCGCACCCAGTACGGCGATTTATAAAACCCGCAGATGCCAACGCGACCGGATCCAGGTTGCGGGATAGCAGCTCAATGCCCTGAAAAATCCAGCAAGGTAAAAAGCGCCAGTCCATCTGCGCGCAATCGATCAGAGCCACCCAACTCTGGCAAATCGACAATAGCAGCACCTTCGATGACTTCAGCACCCAGTTTTTCGAGTAATTTTTTACCCGCCAACATGGTGCCACCCGTAGCAATCAGGTCATCAATCAGCAGCACGCGTTGCCCAGGCTTCACGGCATCCGTGTGCAACTCTACGGTCGCACTGCCATATTCGAGCTCGTAGGTTTCCTCGACCGTAGTGAAGGGAAGTTTGCCTTTTTTACGAATCGGCACAAACCCCACTCCCAGCTCATAGGCAATCACCGAGCCCAAGATAAAGCCACGCGCATCCAGACCCGCAACCACATCAGGTCTGCGCCCTGGCTCTATGTAGCGATGCACAAACGCATCGATCAAAATCCGAAAAACCCTGGCGTCCTGCAACAATGGCGTGATATCACGGAATTGCACACCTGGCGCAGGCCAATCGAGCACCGTCCGAATGTGCCCACGGAGATATTGAGAAACACTTTCATTTTGCATAAATACCCTTGAGCTTGAAAATTTTGATCCCGATTGTGATCAGAAATTCAGGCTTCAAATTCCTGTTTTATTTAATTTTCGCTCGACCTGCTCAAGCAAATCCGCTTGACCAGAAAGCACCAGTGCATCACCTTCAAGTAACAGCAGATCGTCCGCGAGCGCTATCACCTGACCGCTTTTACGGCGCAAGCTGACCAGCTTTACACCCGTTTTGGGTAGTTCCAGTTCAACAAGCTTACGCCCCAGGATGCGTGAACCGATCGGCAGCGTCAGTGAAATCAGCCTCTCCTCGTGCAACTCATCTGCCGAACCATCGTCAGCGCCACGAAAAAACCCGCGCAACAAACTGTAACGTGCATCGCGCTGCGCCTGCACGATGCGAATCACCCTGCGCATGGGTACACCCACGAGCGCCAAGGCATGACTGGCCAACATCAAAGAGCCCTCAATGGCTTCTGGCACCACCTCCGTGGCTCCTGCTTTGCGCAATTGCTCTAGATCATGGTCGTCAGATGTGCGCACCACAGCTGGAACATGAGGCGCGTGTTCCTGAATATGTACCAGAACTTTGGTGGCAGCAGTAGTATCCAGATAGGTGATGACAACTGCGCTGGCCCGCGCCAAACCTGCAGCCATCAAAGCTTGCAGACGTGTTGCATCTCCGAAAACGACTGAATCACCCGCTGAAGCGGCTTGGCGAACCCGATCAGGATCCAAATCAAGTGCCATGTAAGGAATGTTTTCATTCTCTAACATGCGTGCCAAGTTTTGCCCGCAGCGGCCATAACCGCAAATAATCACATGCTTATTGACTTTTATCGACTTGCGGGCAATGCTGGTCATTTGCACTGACTCCATCAACCACTCATTCGCAACCAGTTTAAGCACAATGTCAGTGCTGCGCATCACAATGAAAGGCGTGGCAAGCATCGACAACACCATCGCTGCAAGAATCGGATTCAGTAATTCGGCTGGCACCAAGGCGTAGCTTTGCGCCAGCGTCAGCAGAACAAAGCCAAACTCACCGGCTTGCGCCAGATAAAGACCAGTGCGCAATGAAACGCCCATCGAAGCACCCAATATGCGCGTCAAAAAAGTGACGACTAATGCCTTGTACAACACAGGCAATGTGACGAGCAGCAGCACCAGTGGCCATTGCGCAAGCACAAGTCGCCAGTCCAGCATCATGCCAATGCTGATAAAAAACAAACCCAGCAACACGTCGTGAAAGGGTCTAATGTCGGTCTCAACCTGATGCTTGAATTGGGTTTCGGAAATCAGCATGCCAGCGATAAAAGAACCCAGCGCCAGACTTAGCCCGGCCAGCTCAGTCAACCAGGCCAAGCCCAGCGTTACCAACAGCAGGTTCAACACAAACAGCTCTTCGCTTTTGCGCCTTGCCACCAAAGTCAGCCACCAGCGCATCACGGTGGGTCCACCCACCAGTAACAAGGCGATCAGGGCACAAGCCTTGAGAAGCGCCAAAGCCAGGGTTTCAGCCATTTGTTCAGGTGTGGCACTCAACGCCGGGATCAGCACCAGCAAAGGCACCACAGCCAAGTCCTGAAACAGCAGCACCCCCATCACACGTTTACCGTGTTCAGACTCCATCTCCAGGCGCTCGCTCATCAGCTTGACCACAATCGCCGTGCTGCTCATGGCCATGGCGCTGGACAATGCCAGTGCAGTGCGCCAATCCATGCCCCAACGACTAGGTGCTACCAGCGCAAACGCCATGCTGGCAGCTGTGGTGATCAGCATAGTCAGGAGAACCTGGAACAATCCCAGGCCAAACACGTGCTTGCGCATGGCGCGCAACTTGGATAAGTTGAACTCCAAGCCGATCACAAACATTAAAAAAACCACACCAAATTCACCCAAGTGGCGCACACCTTCAGCATTTTTGGCCACAGCCAGGGCGTTTGGACCGATCACCACACCCACTGCCAGATAGCCCAGCATAGGTGGCAACTTCAAACTGCGACAGGCCACCACACCAAGCACGGCAGCCAGTAAATACATCAGGGTTAATTCAAGTGGGTTCACCCCCCGATACTACCAATTCAAATTCCTCCCCGATAGAATCCGTGCATGACCCAAGCGCCCATCACCATTACTCCCTTTGATGCCGGCCGAGCCATTGCCCTTGCCCATGAAACCCTGGACATTGAAGCCGCTGCACTTTTGGGACTGAAACGTCATTTAGCGGCGAACTTTGTCGCCGTTGTGCGCTTGCTACTCGATGTGAAAGGTCGAGCTGTCGTGATGGGCATGGGCAAAAGCGGCCATATCGGACGCAAAATCGTCGCTACCCTGGCATCTACTGGGACGCCAGCCATGTTTGTGCATCCTGCGGAAGCCAGCCACGGTGATCTAGGCATGATCAAGTCAACAGACGTGATACTGGCCATCTCCAACAGCGGTGAGTCCGAGGAAATGACGGCTATATTGCCGACGATCAAGCGCTTGGGAGTTCCATTGATCGCCATGACCGGCAGCCCTGAATCGACGCTAGCGAAATACAGCGACTATTTTTTGTACAGTGGTGTCGAAAAGGAAGCCTGCCCGCTCAATTTAGCCCCCACCGCCAGCACCACAGCCCAGTTAGCGTTAGGTGATGCATTGGCTGTAGCTCTGCTGGATGCACGTGGTTTTAAGGCAGAAGACTTTGCCCGCTCACACCCAGGGGGCGCATTAGGGCGCAAGTTACTCACCCACGTGAGTGATGTGATGCGCAGCGGCAACTTGGTGCCACGCGTTCTGATTACAGCAAAATTCAGCGAACTCATGCAGGAAATGAGTGCAAAAGGCTTGGGTGCCAGTGCCATTGTTGACGATTTAGGCCACATTCTTGGCGTATTTACCGATGGAGACTTGCGCCGATTGATCGAAAAAGGCACCGATTTACGCCAATGCACAGCACAGCAAGTCATGCAACCGAATCCGTGCACTGTTCACGCGGATGCGCTGGCGGTGGAAGCTGCTGAATTGATGGAGCAGCGCCGCATTACCAGTGTCTTGGTGATCGATGCCAATGGCCAGCTTTGTGGCGCCTTGAACAGCAACGACTTAATGCGTGCCAAGGTGATTTGATGCAAGCTGCACTTCAATTTTCACCTGAGCTGCTTTTGCAAGCTCAGGGCATCGAAATCGTTTTTTTCGATGTGGATGGCGTTTTCACCGACGGCGGACTTTATTTCACAGAAGAAGGTGAAACGCTCAAACGCTTTCATACGCTCGATGGTCAGGGTTTAAAGTTACTGCAGCGCGCAGGTATAACACCCGTCGTGATCACCGGCCGCGACTCCAAAGCCTTGCGCAAGCGCTTGTCTGCATTGGCTATACGGCATGTCCATTTTGACACCGAAGACAAGCGACCAGCGGCTCAAAGCACACTCGATGCACTTGGATTGAGCTGGTCACAAGCCGCAGCCATGGGTGACGACTGGCCCGACTTACCCGTCATGACACGCTGTTCCTTTGCCTGCGCGCCCGCCAATGCACACACCGAAGTGCTCGCGCGCGCTCACTACATCACACCACAAAGTGGCGGTGCAGGTGCCGTGCGAGCCTTTTGCGATCTGCTCCTGGTGGCACGTGGTTGCTACGCCAGGCTGCTGCAGGAGATCCAAACTTGAAAAAGTTGCGTCAACTGCTGAACCTGTTCACGCTTTATTTGCCTGTTCTGCTGATGGGTTTATTGGCAATGGCAACCTACTGGCTGGTGCGCAGCTCGCCAGCTGCACCCAAGCCCGAAGTAGCGCACGCCATACAACATCAAAGCGATTACTTCATGCGCCAATTTGCTGTGCGCACCTACGACGCCAGCGGCCGCTTAAAAAGCGAAGTCAAAGGCACGCAGGTGCGTCACTTCCCCGACAGCGACACACTCGAAATTGACCAGGCACAGATCCGCTCATTTAACGAGCAAAACCGATTGACAACGGCAAGTGCCGAGCAGGCCATCACCAATAGCGACGCTTCCGAGGTGCAACTGATTGGCCACGCACAAGTTCAGCGCGCCGCTTCGGTGGACAGCCAGGGTAACAAATTAGCTTCGCTGAAGTTTCAAGGGGAATTTTTGCATGCGTTCATGAACACCGAGCGCGTTTTATCCCACAAACCAGTGCAGCTCACGCGTGGACAGGATCAATTTACCGCCGACAGCATGGAGTTTGACAATCTGCAACGTGTGATTTCACTCAAAGGTCGTGTGCGTGGCATGCTGACCCCTGGAATGCAACCATGACCGGCGCGCCAACCCAACCTTTGGTGCTGATAACCGGCGCCTCCAGCGGCATAGGTCAGGCTCTGGCTCAGCAATATGCGAGCCGTGGTTACCGACTGGCCTTGGTAGCACGTGGTCAAGAAAGCATCGAAAACTGGCTTAGAACCCAGCCCATCAGCTTGGATAGCTATCAAACTTACAGTGCTGACGTGACTCAACTGGACAGCCTGAGTGCCATGGCACAGGCCTGTCTGAAACTTCAAGGCTTACCAGACGTGGTGATTGCCAACGCGGGCATTAGCATCGGCGTGGACACCTCTTTGCCCGATGACATTGCCGTGATGCAGCAGATTTTGAGCACCAATGTGCTGGGTGTTGCGGCTACGTTTCAACCATTTATAGCGCTCATGCGTGCGCGTGGCACCGGTACTTTGGTTGGCATTGGTAGCGTGGCAGGCATTCGCGGTTTACCCGGGCATGGTGCCTACTGTGCCAGCAAAGCGGCAGTGATCAGTTACTGTGAAAGTTTACGTGGTGAACTGCGCTCGAGTGGCGTCAATGTTGTGACGATTTGCCCTGGCTATGTGGCGACGCCACTGACTCAAAAAAATGCTTACAGCATGCCTTTTTTGATGCCAGCCGATTTATTTGCTGAGCGCGCCATTAGAGCGATCAGCTCGGGGGCAAGCTACCGAGTCATTCCCTGGCAAATGGGTATTGTTGCCAAGTTGTTGCGAGTGTTACCAAACGCATTGTTTGACCGTTTGCTCAACGGGCGCCCGCGTAAATCGCGCCATTCATCGTTGTGATTCACGTTTGGGCAAGCACAACTTGCCCAAACAGCAAGCAAAAAGGGCCACAAGGGCCCTTTTGAAACAGGTGTAAGCTGGTATTTGCTTAGTAGCTGCTACGGCCACCGCCGTAACCACCACCGCCGCCGCCGCCAGAACGGCCACCACCGCCAGCGCCACCACCGTAGCCACCGCCACCACCACCGGAACGACCGCCACCGCCACCACCACCGTAGCCGCCACCGCCGCCGCCGCCGCCAAATCCACCGCCACCTGAGCGGGGAGGACGTG
>CAIYYA010000108.1 GCA_903930255.1 uncultured beta proteobacterium | reverse complement strand
GTGCGCATGGATTGCCGCGCTTCGCTCGCAATGACGGGGTTGGGGGTCATTTAAGGCGCTTTGCGTTTTTGCCAGTGATGATGGCCTTGCCAGATTTGGTTTCGATGGCTTTGCGTGTGTTGCCGGCGATGGTGCCGCCCTGCTGAGCAATTACCCGACTTTCTTCAAATCCTTTGGGTAATTTTTGTTTTGATATTTCGGTGGTTGTGGCCTCCGCAAGCATGTTCAACACCAGCTCCATATTGGTCATGTGGTCGCGCAGGTTTTCTTTTTTTAGCGTTTTGAGTTGTTTGTATTCACGAGTTGACAGCCCGCTCCAAGCGCGGGTTATTTCATCGGTCAAGATGGCAAAGTCGCCACCTTTTTTTACACCTCTGTCTTCCCATTCGTCTGTGAGGTCTTTGCGGACTTCGATGCTTTTAAGGCGTTGGTTAACCCAGTCGCGTGAATATCCTTTTTTGAGATAGGTTTCCATGGCCCGATCAAGTGCCAGCTCAGGGTCTTCTGTTTCTTCGATGCGCTCGTAGCCGACTCTAGCCAGCCATTGTTTGAGTGGTTCGGCTTTGGGGGACGGTATGGATTGCACTAGTCGCAGCAGTTGTTCGGTGTCTGCAACGTCGGTTAGGCGCATCTTGCCGTCTGGTGCTGTCATTTTCAAACCGTGACAATTTGTCACGGTTTCATTGCCCTCAGCCTTAAGCCGCTGTTTGAGCTTGCGCCAATAGGCTGACGCATCAACGCTGCCAGTAAGAACCGTAACAACATCGACGATGCTGAAAAACCACGCTTGGCGCTGCTCGTCCCAGTGGGAGCGAACTTGCATGTTTTCAAAAAGTTTGATGCTGGACATGGTGTTAGGTGGCATTGGTTTTGATCATGATGGAATGTGGCGGAATGATTCAAACTTTTGCAAGGCGGTGTCAAACCCAATTATCAGCATCATCGCACTCAAAAACAGCACCATGTCCGCAAACCCGTGCATTTGCTCGTCGCTGCTCCAGATGCCGGTAAACAAGTCATACAGGCTGGGCACATACAGCACCGTTAGGCCGATGATGATGGGGAGCCAGGCGGTTAACTCGGTGTGCCAAGGTTTGAGGGTGCCGAATGCCCGATCGGGTTCAGTTTGAGGCAGGGGTAAGGGCGAGGTGTTAGGCATCATTGTTCAAATGGCATGGGCTGGCATGACACTTGGCTCTACGGATACTGCTGGCGAGAGTGCAACACACGAAGCACATCGATAGAGTCAGCCTTTACTTGATAAACAACGATGTAATTTGGGTGCGCAACAATTTCACGAGTACCTGGAACGCGCTCGCTTTGCCGATAGAGGTAAGGATGTTCTACAACGGGCAGGATGGCTTCTTGCAGTCGTTGTCGCATACGACGTGCCGCTTGTGGGTTAGTCATGGCAATGTATCTGACAATCTTCGCCAAATCAGATCGCGCACTATTTTTCCAGATGATGGGCAACATTAAAGTCTTTGGCTGATTTCAATCTCGTCAATGAGCGTATCCATTTCGGCCATGACTTGGTCATGGGGAATTCCGGGGCGTTTGTCGTTGATGGCTTCTTGAACCTTAGCGCGAAACCAGTCGTCATAACTGGCAGCCTGCTCTTCAGTTTCAAACTCGGATATCCGAGGGTCGAGTGTTGTCGTGTTCATAGTTGACACTTTCAATTAACTGGTTTCAGTTGGTTTGGAATTCATCTGAATCATGTACAGCATTATCCAGGCTTGGTAAGCATTTGCAATGTCATGTTTGATTTGGTCGCAATGATTCAAGCGACTGTAGCCAAAGTGAAAATGGACCCGTGCATTTGCTCGTCGCTGCTCGGGCAGGAGTCTGACAGCTTTTTGGGTCATGCGGCTTGTGCTACTTCGATTAGTTCGGCGGCGATGGTGTCTGGGCCAAGGTCTTGGCCGTCGGGCCAACCTATGCCTCTAAAGACCAATCGAACCTGCTTGAAATAAGCCGGGTCTTTGAGGGCTTCAAAATAAGCGCTGTTCATGTAGGGGCGCACATCAAACAGGCCGGTGCGATTGTCCGACATGGTGACAAGTACTTGGCCATTGGCTTGAGGGGTAACGCTGGTGACTTTTTCCATTTGATGCTCCTGAATCATTTCAGTGGATCGATTTTTTGTGGTGGTAGGCCTTGGATAGAAAGGGTCCAGTCTGCGGCAAGTTCGCCCTCCAACACCTCACCATCGTCAATGGCCAGGACTGCAGCATATTCTGCGAATTCGACATGCACATGCGGGCGATGGTGTTTACGGTTGTCATAGGCATACATGTACACCAGTACACCGTAAAACATAGACAAAATGGGCATTTGCTTTTTACTCGTGATGGTCAAAGGTTTGGAAGCCCGCCAGCCCAATGATGATGGATTGCCAGGCGAGGAGCTGGGTGCGCATGGATTGCCGCGCTTCGCTTGCAATGACTGGGTTGGGGGGCATTTAAGGCGCTTTGCGTTTTTGCCAGTGACGATGGCCTTGCCAGATTTGGTTTCGATCGCACGATCTAGGGCGAGCTCTGGGTCTTCTGTTTCTTCAATGCGCTCGTAGCCGACTCTTGCCAGCCACTGTTTGAGTGGTTCGGCTTTGGGGGATGGAATAGATTGCACCAAGCGCAGCAGTTG
>CAIYYA010000107.1 GCA_903930255.1 uncultured beta proteobacterium | reverse complement strand
TGAGGTTCAACACCACCACAATGCCAAGCTGTATGGGGTCCACACCGGCGGCCATCAAGGCGGGTGTGAAGATCGGGGCCAATATAAGGATGGCTGCGATTGATTCCATCACCATGCCCACTACCAGCAATATGCCGTTCACCAAAAGCAGGAGCAGTACCGGATTTTTCGTCAGATTCAACAAAAATTCGCTGGCCAGCGTGGGCACACGGTCAATCGTCAACACCCAGGCAAATAATGCCGCCGACGCTACGATGAACAACACACTGGCGGTGGACTGCACGGTTTCGCGGGCGGCATCGAAAAGGCTTTTCCATGTCAACTCCCGGTACACAACTGCGCCCAGAAACAGGGCGTACACCACGCAAATGCCCGCCACCTCTGTGGGTCCAAAGTACCCGCTGATCAAGCCGCCAATCAGGATGACGGGTGCCAGCAGCGCAGGTGTAGAAGCAAACAGCGTGCGCCCGAGCAAGGGCCAGCTGAAGACTATGCTGTCGCGGGGAAGCTTCTGGATGCGTGCCATCACAGCGATTTGAACCATCAGCAAGGACGCGATGATCAACGCGGGAATGGCCCCTGCGATCAGCAGCTTTACGGCTGACACCTCTGCGGCCGCCGCAAAAATGATCAGCGGAATACTGGGCGGGAAAATGGGACCGATAGTGGCCGCTGCCATAGTGATGCCTGCTGCAAACTCGTCGCGGTAGCCCTGCTCACGCATCATTTTGATTTGTGTGCCGCCCAACGCGCCGATGTCGGCCAGCGCCGCACCTGAAATACCGGAGAAGACCAGGTTTGTTAGTACCGTCACATGTCCCAGGCCCCCCCGGATGCGGCCCACCATCAGGCGAATCAAATCAAACAGATGACGGGTGATGCCCGCTGCATTGAACAGTGCCGCTGCAAAAATGAACATGGGCACGGCCAGCAAAGGTACCGAGTCCAATGCATTGATGGTTCGCTGTGCGAGTACCGACACTGGAAAATCATTCCACCAGATCACCGACGCTGCGGATACACCCATGGCGAAAGCAATGGGCACGCCCATCAGCATGGTCAGCATGAACAACAACAGCACGGTAAGGCTCATCATGATGCGGCTCCCGCCTCTGCGGGCTGCATGGGCGTTTTAAGTACAACCAGCAGCAGTATGAAGCGGTGCAGCGAAACCAGTGCCAGCAAAGCCATGCCCAGCAGGGCAGGCATGTAATAGAGTGTGTTGGGAATACCCAGCGCAGGCGTTGAAAACTTGCCGGCCCTTTTCAAAAATGCCCAGCCACCCCAGAGAAAAAGCACACAAAAGAACAGCACCAGTGCTTCATTAATGGCGTTGAGCCAGCGCTTTGCCAGTCCTTTGACGCGAGACGACACGATGTCTACCAGGATGTGCTTATTCTGCATGAGCAGCACTGGCGCGCCCAGGTAAACAAGGGCCAGCCCGGCGTACCGTGCCAGCTCCTCGGCCCAGGGCCAGCCCACACCCAACAGGTTGCGGCCCAGCACTTGCAGAACAATCAGTGCCGTCATGGCCATCAGCATCAGCATGGCAAAACGTTCGGCCCACATGCACAAAGTCTGGCAAAGCAAGGCAAGCCCGTGCGCCAGTCCACCCCGGTGGGCGGAGGGAGTTGTTGTCATCAAATCAGCCCGCTGCGTTATTTGACTGCGGCGATTTCTTTGTACAGGTCACAGTACTTGGTGGCGAATTTTTCTTGAACCAACTTGTTGACAGAAGTCTTGAATGCATCCACCTTTAGCCCTTCAGCGGGGCCAATGACTTTCATCTTGAGTTCGCGCAGTTTGACCACCTCTTCAGATTCCTGCTTTTGCACCATATCAGTGGCGCGGTTGCGAACTTCAGTGGCCGCTTTTGAAACGCCATCGCGCTGTGTGGCGCTCAAACCCTGCCAAACTTTTTCGTTGATCACAATCACCTGGGCATTCATCACGTGGCCAGTGAGCATCATGTGTGACTGGGCCTCATACAACTTGCTAGACAGAACCACGTTGGATGGGTTCTCTTGCCCGTTGACCACGCCGGTAGCCAGTGCAGTGGGCACTTCCGACCAGTCCACCGGCACGGGCACTGCACCCAGGCCGTGAACGGCGGTCATGTAGATCGGGAACGGGATGGCGCGAATTTTCTGGCCCGCTAGGTCAGAGGGCTGGTAAACCGCCTTGTTGGCAGTGAGCTGACGTGTACCAAAGTAATAGGCATACAGCACGCGCACGCCGGCAGCGGCAACCAGTCCGTCATTGAGCTTCTTCATCACGGGCGAGTTCACATCCACCACTTTCATGAGGTGGTCCACATCGCGGTACAGGTAAGGGGTGTCTAGTGCGGCAAAGGGTTCGTGCAAGGAGCCAATGCCCGCTGCCGTGTTGTGCGACAAGGCAATGGTGCCGGTGGACACGGCCTCTGCCAACTCCTGCAATTTGCCCAGTTGGGAGGATGGGTACACGGTGACCTTGATCTGCCCGCTGCTGTTTTTGGCGATGGCGTCTGCCAGCCATTGCGCCTGCATGCCTGCCGCACTGGTGGGTGGGTTCATGTGGCCGTAACGAAATTCAATTGGCTTTTGCGCCATAGCCATGGAGGCCAGGCCCTTGCGGCGAGCTTGCTGCGCCATGGGCAACGTGCCGACGGCATCGCATTCATGGCGCTGGAACATCCGGCTGTCCGCGAGGCCGTCAACACACTGGCCGAACAGGGCGTTTTTACTGTCACGCTGATCTCTGATTTGTCTGCCTGCGCGCGCTCTGGTTATGTGGGGCTGGACAACCGTGCAGCCGGGCGTACGGCGGGCTATTTGCTGGGGCGATTTGTGGGCAACCGGCCCGGCAAGATGGCCATGATTGCTGGCTCGCTGAGCTACCGCGCGCATGAGGAGCGAGAGGTGGGTTTCCTGCACATCATCGAGGAAATGTTTCCCGCCATGCAGGTAGTTGGCTTGCGTGAAGGTCACGACGACGCGGTCAAAAATTACCAACAGACCCGCGCACTGCTGGAGCAATACCCTGGCCTGGTGGGCATCTACAACATTGGCGGCGCGTCCGACGGCGTGGCCCGTGCGCTCAAAGAAGCAGGGCGTGAACTGAAGGTGGTTTTCGTAGGCCACGGGCTCACCCCCGACACCCGCGCGTTGTTGATTGACGGCACCATGGATGCCGTCATCACCCAAAGCCCTCAGTCCGCCACGATGAGCTGTGTGCGCATCTTCACCAATCTGCGTGATCAGCGCGACGCCATGGCCGGTGTGGAAGCAGTGCGCAGTACCGTCGTGTTGCGCGAGAATATGCCGTGATTTGATGTTGATGTCATGAAATTGCTATTGACTCTGCTCGTGGTGATGTCTTGCCTGATGCTCCCATCTCACCTTGGGGCGCACCAAGGTACATCGACAGTTTTCAGTCCAACCCGGACCGAACCGGCCCCCGATTTGATGTAATGATGCCGGAAGTCGACGGCTTGGGCGCGTCTGTTTGTAGGCTACTTGTCTGCTTTACTGGCGTCGATCGCCTTAATTTTTGCCGTATGCGCACGGTACACCATGACCGCAGACAGCAGGTTGCGCAGCAGCCAGGCATTGGCGACGATCAGGGCCACACCGGCGGGATAGACAAACCACACAGGCCAAACGACAGACATCAGCAGCAAACCAAAGGCACAAAAGTGTGCCCACATCTGTTGGCGAATGTGCTTCTCGTCCAGAACCTTCTTGACATTGGGTGCCATCAGGCGACCGCGCCCTAGGTTTTGCAGGTGCAGCCAGACCAGGAAGGGGACAATCTTGTACAACATACCAATAATCACCGACATGAAACCGCCAAACAGCACCAGCGTGCCAAACAACAAGGACCAGCCCTGCCAATCGGTCAGTGTATCGAACACGCGCGAGAGCAACCACAGCGCGCACGCTACCAGTGTGCTCAGCATGGCGACCCGCCACAGGAGTTGGACCGAATCGAGCTTGGGGCGCTTGCTGCGGCGTTGCAGGTGTAGGGTCGTCAGCGCAAAGGTGGCTGCAACCAGGACTACGCCAATGGCGAGCACCGCAGCGGTACTTTCCTGGTTGGTAAGCTCTGCCACCGTCCACAACGCAACGACGGCCAATGCCGACACTGCAAAGAAACGGCTGAACCAGTCCGGATAGCTAGGCGTCTGCTGAAACATGGGGACCGCCACAAAGCTCACAGCGCCTAGCATTGCGCAACCCCAGGCTACAAAGCCCCAGCCCAGGTGGACATTGGCCAGTTTGATAAGGGGAATCCCCAGCGACCAACCCATGGAGACGGCATTGAGCAGTCCGATGCCAACGGTAACGGACAGACCCACAAGCCCTAGGCGCAGTCCACGGATGACGGGGCTATTTGCCGGCACGCCTTGCAGCGCCCGCGCCGCGGCCACAACAAAGGTGACGACACCGCTGAACAAAAAGAATACGGCGGAGCCGAAAAGCAATGGCTGAAAGGTCAGAAAAGCGCCTGTTAGCAGAATCCCGCCCACTGTGATACAGGCATGCACTACGGTTGCCAGCAGCAGGGGCCGCGCCATATTGGCGCCGGCCATGACCGGCAACAACTGTTGCATGGCGCCCAACATGATCTGCATCATGAAGCCAACGGTTATCAAATGCGTGAGCGCCAGCGCGGCCGGAGTCCAGCGCGAGGCGAACAAATCAGGCCCGCTCCATAGCAGCAGGCAACCCCCAGCCATGGCGAACAGCAGTGCGGTCAGAAAGAAGCGCAGGGGCGCGCTGATGTGGGGCCCCTTGTCGAAGGAAAG
>CAIYYA010000106.1 GCA_903930255.1 uncultured beta proteobacterium | reverse complement strand
GCATTTGACGCGTGCGGCCATCGAGCTCACCAAAGACTGGCGCACCGACCGCGTGCTGCGTCGCCTGGAGGCCATGCTGGCGGTGGCCGACAACACCGCTTCGCTCATCATCACCGGCAACGGCGACGTGCTGGAGCCTGAAAACGGCATTGTGGCAATTGGCTCTGGCGGCGCTTATGCCCAGGCCGCAGCGATTGCCCTGCTCAACCATACCGAGCTCTCCGCCGCCGAGATGGTGAAAAAATCGCTCGAAATTGCCGGTGAGATTTGTATCTACACCAACATGAACCACACCATTGAGAGTCTTTAATACCTTGTCTTCTTTAACCCCCCAACAAATCGTCGCCGAGCTCGACAAACACATCGTCGGCCAACAGCAAGCCAAGCGCGCCGTGGCCATTGCGCTGCGCAACCGCTGGCGCCGTCAGCAGGTTGCCTCAGACTTGCGTGCCGAAATCACGCCAAAAAACATCCTCATGATCGGCCCCACCGGCGTTGGCAAGACCGAAATTGCGCGACGCCTGGCACGTCTGGCGGATGCACCTTTCATCAAAGTCGAGGCCACCAAATTCACCGAAGTGGGCTATGTGGGCAAAGATGTCGATGCCATCATCCGCGATCTGGCCGACATAGCGGTCAAGCAAACGCGCCAGGCCGAAACCAAAAAAGTGCGCGAACGCGCCGAAGATGCCGCTGAAGACCGTATTCTGGATATCTTGATCCCAATGCCGCGCGCCGAATTTGGTGTGGCGCAAGCTGACGAGCCCGAGAGTGTGGCGCGACAGACTTTTCGCAAAAAGCTGCGCGAAGGCCAACTCAACGAGCGCGAAATCGAGCTGGATGTGGCACAGCATGCCGCGCAGCTCGAAATCATGGGCCCCGCTGGCATGGAAGAAATGACCGAGCAACTGCGCGGCATGTTTGGCCAGCTGAATCAGAATAAAAAACAAACACGCAAGCTGAAAATTGCCGAAGCGCTGAAACTGCTGATCGAAGAAGAAGCCGCCAAGCTGGTCAACGAAGACGAGATCAAAACCCAGGCGCTGCACATGCTCGAGCAAAACGGCATTGTTTTTATCGACGAAATCGACAAGGTGACCTCGCGCTCGGAAGGCAGTGGTGCCGAGGTGTCGCGCCAGGGCGTGCAGCGCGATCTGTTGCCCTTGGTTGAAGGCACCACGGTTTCAACCAAATATGGCATGGTTAAAACCGACCACATTTTGTTCATCGCCTCGGGTGCCTTTCATTTGAGCAAACCCAGCGACTTGATTCCCGAGCTGCAAGGGCGTTTTCCGATCCGGGTTGAGCTGCAGTCGCTCTCGGTTGAAGACTTTGTGGCTATCCTGACGCAAACACACGCCTCGCTGGTCAAGCAATATCAGGCTTTGCTGGCCACCGAGCAAGTCACCGTGACGTTTTCTGAGGATGGCATTTTCCGCCTGGCTCAGATTGCCTTTGACGTCAACGAGCGCACCGAAAACATCGGGGCACGTCGCTTGTCCACGGTGATGGAGCGCCTGCTCGACGAGGTCAGCTTCAATGCCACCAACCTGTGCGGCCAAAGCGTGCCAATCGATGCCGCTTATGTTGAATCGCGACTGGCCGAACTCAGCAAAAATGAGGACTTGAGCCGCTACATTCTTTAGAAAAACGCC
The DNA here is from genome assembly GCA_903930255.1 of uncultured beta proteobacterium. Lineage (GTDB taxonomy): Bacteria > Pseudomonadota > Gammaproteobacteria > Burkholderiales > Burkholderiaceae_C > Rhodoferax. The sequence goes on along the minus strand of CAIYYA010000106.1, from coordinate 23,373 downwards.
AATTTAACGCTCCGCTTATGCCGCGCCCGATCCTTGCCACCGTTCACAGTGCTGCGCTGCGCCATAACTTGCAGCGTCAGCGCCAAGCGGCGCCCGATGCCAAGGTTTGGGCCGTCGTCAAAGCGAATGCTTATGGGCATGGCATCGAACGTGTGTTTGAGAGCTTGCGCGGTTGCGATGGTTTTGCCCTGCTCGACTTGGCAGAGGCCGAGCGGGTTCGTGCTTTAGGCTGGCGTGGCCCCATCTTGCTGCTCGAAGGGGTGTTTGAGCCACGCGACCTAGAGTACTGCTCGCGCCTGGATCTTTGGCACACGGTGCACTGCGACGAGCAAATCGACATGCTGGCCGCGCACAAAACAAACCAGGGGCACCGGGTTTTCCTGAAGATGAATTCCGGCATGAACCGCCTTGGCTTTACACCCGAGCGCTACCGCAGCGCCTGGGCGCGGCTGAATGCGCTGCACCAGGTCGATGAAATTTCGCTCATGACGCATTTCAGCGATGCCGATGGCGGCTGTGGCATTGCGCAGCAAATGGCGCGCTTTACCGAGGCTACGCAAGACCTGCCCGGCGAGCGCAGTCTGTGCAACAGCGCGGCCACCTTGCGGCACCCGCAGGCCGTGGCTGTCAGCGACTGGATTCGCCCTGGCATCAGTTTGTATGGCAGCGCACCCGACTACCCCTTGCACCATGACCTCGACTGGGACTTGCAGCCAAGCCTCACGCTTGCTTCAAAAATAATAGCTACTCAAGCATTGCCAGCGGGCGCTAGCATCGGATATGGCTCTGCATTTGTGGCCGATCAGCCGATGCGCATCGGCGTGGTGGCCTGCGGCTATGCCGATGGTTATCCGCGCGTTTGCCCAACTGGCACGCCGGTGCTGGTCCAGGGTGAGCGCACCCGCTTGCTGGGGCGTGTCAGCATGGACATGCTGGCGGTAGACCTGACGGCACTCACGCACGCCGGCATGGGCAGCGAGGTCACGCTATGGGGTCGCGCCAGCAACGGCGCCTTGCTGGGCATCGACGAGATAGCCCACGCTGCAGGCACGCTGGCTTACGAGTTGATGTGCGCATTGAGCGCGCGCGTGGCCATTCAGGTGGACTGATGCTGGTCTATTTACCTGTGCCCCTGGAACGAGTGCAGCTGGGTGCTGCGTTTCCAGTGGATGTGTGGAGCCCTGACGGTCGCCTGCTGCTGCGCCGGGGTCAGGTTTTGCAGTCGACCGCACACCGCGACATGTTGGCTTCACACCAGGCCTGCATGACTGAAACTGATGCACAAGCCTGGCAAAAAAGCCTCGAACGTGCGATGCGGCAGCAGCGCGCACGCGGCGTTGAGATGGCGCAGATTGCCAACACCCACATGCCCAGTGAGATTCTGGACAGTGACTATCTAGAAGGCCGGGCGGTGGACGGCGGCTGGCTTGATCTGCAAGAGATTTTGCGCGGTCTGCTCTACCAGGGTGCCGATGCCAACGCCCCGCTGGCACGACTTGAAGGCATCGAACTGAAAGCGCTCAGTTTGCTGGCTGGTGACCCCGACGACAGCCTGTTCGTGCTATTTCAGGCGCTGCCAGAGCTGAGTTTGGGTTACTGCGCCACCCACGCTTTACTCAGCGGTGCAGTGGCCGCACTGACAGCCAACAAACTCAGTTTGCCCAACGACAGCCAAGCGCTGCTGCTGCGCTCGGCTCTGGTGATGAACATTGGCATGGCGCGCCCACAAGACACGCTGGCACGCCAGCAACGCCCACCCAACGCGCAGCAAAAGCAGCTGATTGAGTTGCATGCCCCCACCAGTGTTGAAATTTTGCGCGGTTTTGGTACGGCAGATGATGCCTTGTTCGACATGGTGCACTGGCACCATCTGCCTGATTTGCTGGCTGGCAAAGAAGCCGCTGTGGCCATCGACAATTTGCACTTGCTCAATCTGGCCGACGTTCTGGTTGCCAAAATGTCACCGCGCACGAGTCGCGCAGCCATGACATCGGTTGGGGTTGCCAAATGGTTGCTCATGCAAAACAGCCCCAGCACCGCCGTCTTGCGTCCAGCCATGGCATCGGTGTTGGGGTTTTATCCACCTGGCACCTATGTGCAATTGCAAAACGGTGAAATAGCGGTGGTGATTCAGCGTGGACTGCGAGCCAATACGCCGCATGTGGCGAGCATCATGAACGCCAACGGCATGGCTTTGAGCAAATATGTTTACCGCGACACCGGCGCTGCGGGTAACCCGCTTTTTGCGGTGCGTGCGCCATTGCCCAGCAGTGCTGTGCATATTCGTGTCAGCCTGGAAAAAGTGCGCCGCATGCGCCAGCAGCACGGAATTTCTCCCTGACACCCGCGCTTTGCGCACCCATTTCCGGTGCATTTTTACAACTCGACCCTCCAAATGCGTAAGCCCATCGTCAGTTGTTACTAAAAGTGTGTCTATTTGTCACTTTTGTAAGCGAAAACCCCTACTTTAATCAGGGTCGAAGCCTTTTAGTATTCGATCTCATACTACTTATAAGGAGACCTTGATGATTTTTTCGCTTTCCCAAAAACTCCGGCTGACCCAAATCGCCAAAACAGGCTGTGTCGTTGCGGCTCTGAGCATTGGCTTTGCCAGCAGCGCCTTGGCGCAAGAAAAACACCGCATGACCCTGGCTGAGCAAATGATCCAGGACATGAAAGACGGCAAACTGGCCGCCCCGGGTGCAGACGACCATGTGGTGCAAGAGCTGATCATCAAGCGCAACATCCCGATCACCTACAAATACATCAACATTTTGATGAACACGCCCAACGCCTTTGGCCCTGGCGTGGCTTGCGTCACTTGCCACAATTCGCAAGACCCCAGCAAGAGCTACCGCGGTCTGGACTTGTCCACTTGCAAGGGCATGATTGAAGGCTCTACCGAGAAACCCAAAAACGCCCTGTTTGTGGCCGGTAAAGACCCTAAGCGTGATATTTTGATTCGCCGCCTGCGCAACAATCGCATGCCGTTGGGTCAGAGCTTTGACAACCCAACTTACACACCAGCGCACATGCTAGTGAAAAACTGGATTGCTGACGGTGCCAAAAATGACGCGCATTTCACTAAAAATGTGTTGCCCTTGTTCTCGACTGCAAACGCCTTTGGCCCCAGCACCCCCGCCTGCACTTCTTGCCATATGTCAAACCAAGAACCCCCAAGCTTCCACGAGCTGAACCTGACCACGCACGCCGGCATCATGCTCGGTGCTGACTCTGTGGCCAAGGGTGTTGACAAGTCCACCAAGGTGATTGTTGCCGGCAACCCGGGTGCCAGCTTTGTCTGGCAACATTTGGCTGAAGACCGCATGCCTCCAGGCATCAGCCCACAAGAGCCACGCGACCATCCCAACACCACCATCCTTTCTGCTTGGATCAAGCAAGGGGCTAAGTGCGATTAATGGTTTCAGGCAATCTGAGCCGCCGCCACTTTGTGTCGGCACTTGTAGCAGGTGGGCTTTTGCCCACCTTTTCTGTTTCTGCAGCGACCAAAACACCCAGCGTGGTGCGGCGCTGGGCCAGTGGCAACGCCACCTTGGCACCGCTGGCTTTGTTCAATCAGCATATATTTTTTAGCGGTGAAAAAACCCTGGGCAGGCTTGACCCGGCGCAGGACGCACCGCTGTGGAACGTGCCGCACCAGCTCAGCAGCAAAGCCGTTTATCGACCTCGCGTTGCCGGACAATCGGTGATTGCGGGTGGCCAGGACGAGCTGGGTGCCTGGCAACTTGCCGATGGCAAACCGCGCTGGCTGCATAAAGCCATCCTCCAGGTGGGCACGCCATTTGTCACCCCACAGCGCACTTATGTGGGTGACGGCCATGAGTTATTGGCTTTGAACAATGGCAGTGGCGCTATCGATTGGCGCTTTGCCGACACGGTGGACTGCACGGCGGCTTATGCCCCCACAGTGGCCAACGGCACGTTGTTTTTTGGCCCGGGCAATGGCTTGCTGTACGCGCTCAACGAAGCAGACGGCAAGCTCAAGTGGAAACTCGACGAGAGCAAAGAATGGCAATACATCCGCCAGATGTATGTCAGCGACAAAGTCTTGGTGGCTGGTACCTACACCGAGCTTCTGTATGGCATTCATGTCGACACCGGCAAAGTATTGTGGAAGTTCAAGGCTGGCAACTTCATCAACTCGCACCATGTGTCGGGTGACACCGCCTATTTGTGGTCGCCCACGGGCTACATTTATGCGATTGACATCGACACCGGTGCTGTGCGTTGGCGCCACCAGACCACCCGCTATGGCAATGCCGGTGCCAACTGGGGTCACATGATGGCCGAGATCGTCACACTCGACAACAAGGTCTATTGCCTGGACATGAATCAAATGCTGCATGTGCTCGACGGCGACAGTGGCCGCGAGCTGTTGCGCATCCCGTTTGAGCACAACTTGCGCCCCACCGTGAGCCCGCTGAAGGATTCGCGCGCTGTCATGGCCACTGATGCGGGTGAAATTCAGCTGGTGCAGTGGGCGTAGCTTAGTTTTTTAGTTGGTAGTCCACTGTGCATAACAGCCTTCAGACGTCATTCGCCCGCAGCAAAGCCGAGTGCCAAAATGGAAAGATTGTTAGTAACCAAGTGACGGTAAAGACCCCAAAAAACACAAATCTTGATCAGCGCTCTAGTGACGCTTCAGCCTCTTTAAGTACATCAAGGACAGCCTCGCGTTTTAACGATGGATAAGAATCCAAAATTTCTTCCAGTGTCAATCCGTCAGCGAGATTTTCGAACAACACCGCAACTGGAACACGAGTGCCAAGAAACACTGGAGTTCCACCGAATACATCGGGATCAACTGAAATAAGTCTACTTGTCATAACATGGACAGACTCAGGATTTCGAGTCAAATCAGCTCGCTCTCCTATGAAGAACGTTGGGACACTACTGATGCAAAATAGTCAATTACTGAAAAGTTCAGAATGAGTCCCCGCGCGAACAAAGTTGCCAATCATTCAGAAAAGCCTTGGTGTAATCGGCGGCGCGCGACAACACCGCGCGTTTACTTGCTACTGTTTTTTTCAAGATCAGCAAACAGTTCGTCAGCACTGGCCAAGCGCGCTTGGCGTGTGGACATCATGACACGGGACTCTTCCATTGCAGCACGTGTCTGCGCGTTGGGCACTTTGAGTTCAAGTGGAAATGCAGTGACCTCCATGCAGCGGCAATCTCAGCTAACCCGGTCAAGGTCTTGACTGATGTATGGGGTGCTCCACTCCATTACGCCAGCTTCGCATCTCAAATTCTTGAACTAGATTAAGGTTATTTTGTGGGGAGCTTTCTAGACTCAAGGATGGAAGTAGAGTCTTTATTTATCAACCGAGAGGGTCAGAAAGATGAGTACCAGCAAGTTTCTGCGTCGACTCGCCGGGCCATTGGCAGTATGCGCTGCCATGCTGTTCGGTGCATCAGGCGCCCTGGCGGCAGGGCCGGATCCGGCATATTCGAAGCAGCAGGATGCCACGGTCGGCCAGATGAAAGGCAACCTCGCCAAGTCGGCAGAGGCAAAGATCAAGATGGTGGATGTGGCAAACTGTTACGGTTGTCACAAGGACATCAAAGAATTTCACGTGAGCAGCAAACACGCCAGTGTGAATTGCGCTTACTGTCACACCGGTTCTGATGAGCACGTCAAGAACGACGGCAAACCTCTGGCGCCGACCCAGGCGTCTATCGGCACCCGGACCGACCATGCAGCTTGCGCAACCTGCCACCAGGAACAGTTCAACACTTTCGCCAACATGAACTACGACTCCGGTGCCAAACTGGAAAAGGCGACGATGCGGGGTGTTTCGCCCATGTTTGACAAGCTGATGGCGCCGCATGGCTTTACCAAGGAGCATGCTGAGCCACGCAGCCACGTCTTCATGACCCTGGATCACCTGATTGTGGATCGCGCCTACGGAGGCCGCTTCCAGATGAAGGACTGGACCCGCATCACCGACGCCAGGAATGCCGTGTCCAATTTGTGGTCGGTCATCCTCAAGGACAGCGATCCCAGCAACACCGATCAAAAAGCGTTCATGCCGCAGGTGGCGACTGCTGCCAATCCGGTATGCATGAATTGCAAGTCTTTTGACAACATCCTGCGCTGGAAGTACATGGGCGACCCGGACCCGAAAGCCAAGTGGAGCCGCGTGTCAAAGCCAGTTGAGTTCGCCAAGGACATTACACACTCGCTCAACTGCTTCATGTGCCATGACCCACACTCGTCGGCACCGCGGGTGGTGCGTGATGCGCTGATCAATGCGGTGGTTGACCGTGGCCTGGGAACTTACCCCCTGGATAAAGCCAAGAGTGCGAAGAATCCGATGAAGAAGGTAGAGTTCCGTGACGGGTTCCGTGCCATTGGCTTGTTGTCCAAACCCGACTCTAACCTCATGTGCGCCCAGTGCCACGTGGAGTACAACTGCAACCCGGGTATCGACACGGCCACCGGTGGCGCCGTCACCATGGCGGACCGTCGAGCTAACCACTTCTTCTGGGCCAACGTATCTGACTATAAAGCGGCAGCCCAGCAGATCAACTTTAAGGACTTCAAACATGCCGTCACCGGTGCTGCTCTGTCCAAACTGCAACACCCGGAAGCAGAGACCTATTGGGGCTCCAAGCACGAGAAAGAAGGCGTGGAGTGCAAGGACTGCCACATGCGCAAGGTTGAGAAGAACGGCAAGACCTTCACCGATCATCAGCAACGCTCGCCACGCTCCATGCTCAAGGAAACCTGCGTGAAGTGCCACGGTGAAATGACTGAAGAAAACGCCAAGTATCAAATTGACGCAATCCAGAACTACACCCGCGGCAAGCTGGCCAAGGCCGAGTACTGGCTGGCACAGTTGATCGATACCTTCCCCAAAGCCCGCGCTGCTGGCGTGCCCGAAGAAGCCATCAAAGCGGCTCAGGCCAACCACGACCAGGCACACATCTACTGGGAATGGTGGACGGCTGAGAACTCTGTTGGTTTCCACAACCCAGCTGGCGCACGAGAATCGCTAACCCGTTCAGTCAATGAGTCGCAAGCGGGCATCAAGGTGCTGACCGATGCGATTGCTGCAAAAGCAACAACGGCGGCCAAGTGAACCGTTGAAAGCCGGGTGAGTTGATGCGGGGGCGCGTTGGTTCGCGCCCCCTTTTTTGTGTTTGAATTTGGAGCGACATGATTCCCGAACTTGGTCATCTGGCCTTGATTATTGCCTTGCAACTGGCGTTGCTACAGGGTGTACTGGGCCTGGTCGGTGCCTCACGTGACAACCGCCTGTGGATGGCTATGGCCCGTGGGGCCGCGCAGGGTCAATGGCTGTTTGTGTTGTTGGGTTTTCTTGCGTTGGCTTGGTCGTTCATGATCAACGATTTTTCAGTCATGAACGTGGCCGACCATTCGTCCCGCCATCTTCCACTGGAGTATCGAATTGCCGCCACCTGGGGTTCGCACGAAGGCTCCTTCCTGCTCTGGACACTGTTGCTGGCAAGCTGGACCGTTGCTATCGTGATGACAGGCCGAAAGCTACCATCTGAACTCCATGCCCGAGTGATTGGTGTGCTGGGGCTGTTGAGCTTTTGCTTTCTGGCCTTTGTTTTGTTCACCTCGAATCCGTTCATGCGCCTGCATCCGCCGCCGGCCAATGGCAGTGATCTCAACCCCTTGCTGCAGGATCCGGGCATGGTCATCCATCCACCGCTTCTCTACATGGGTTATGTTGGCTTTTCAGTGGCCTTTGCCTTTGCTATTGCAGCTTTGATCTCTGGAAAATTTGACGAAGCCTGGGCACATTGGATACGCCCCTGGACGCTGACGGCATGGACCTTCCTGACGCTGGGCATAGCGATCGGTTCCTGGTGGGCCTACTACGAACTTGGCTGGGGAGGTTGGTGGTTCTGGGACCCGAGCGAGAACGCCTCATTGATGCCCTGGCTGGCTGGTACGGCGCTGGTGCACTCATTGGTGGTGACGGGTCGCAGCGGCGTATTGCGGGTGTGGACGGTGTTCCTGTCACTCGCTGTGTTTGCTTTGGCATTACTGGGAACCTTTCTGGTTCGTTCCGGTGTGTTGTCATCGGTCCATTCTTTTGCGCAGGATCCGTTACGTGGCCTGTTCATCCTAGTGTTTCTGGGGCTTGTGGTCGGTGGGTCATTGTTCATGTTTGCCAAGCGGGCGGGAGCCGTGAAAGCCGTCAACCACTTTGCGGTGGTCTCGCGCGAGGGCGCACTGCTCGCCGGCAATGTGTTACTGCTGATTGCCTTGCTCACCGTCTTGTTGGGAACTCTGTATCCGCTCGTTCTGGATGCTCTGGAGCTTGGAAAGATCTCGGTTGGGCCGCCCTATTTCAATGCCGTATTTGTGCCACTGATGGTGCCGGTGCTGGTGCTTCTGGGCGTGGCGCCTTGGATGAGCTGGGGTCAGGATCACTTAGCGGTGTTGTTTCAGCGGGTGCGTTGGCAGGCGCTTTTAGCGCTCGCACTGGGCGGGTTTTTGCCCTTTGCGGCCGGTGCATGGCACTGGCAGGCGGCACTGGGTTTGACGCTGGCCGGCTGGATCAGCCTGAGCACGGGGGGTGGTTTGATCCAGCGCTATCGCACGATGGCGGGCTTACCGCTTAGTGCCTATGGCATGGGCTGCGCACATATGGGTCTGGCCATCGGTATCATGGGCATGGGCCTGGTTTCAGCTTATCAAAGTGAAAAGACGCTGGCTATGAAGTTGGGAGACAGCACAACACTGGGTGCTTATGAGTTCGTTTTTAAGGGTGCGCAGGAGGTTCCCGAGGCTAATTACTCTGCCATGCGGGGCACACTGGTGCTCAATAAATCGGGGGTGGAGGTGGCCATTTTGTTTCCGGAAAAACGCATTTACCGAAACTCGCAGATGCCTATAACAGAGGCCGCGATTCGCTACGGCTTTTTCGGTGATGTGTACGTGGCGCTGGGAGAACCGTTAGCCGACGGTGGCTGGAGCGTGCAGTTGTATCTGAAGCCGTTTGTCGGTTGGTTGTGGGGGGGAGCACTGGTCATGGCGCTGGGCGGCGTGTTGGCTGCCGTTGGGGCGCGTCGGCAGGGGGGTGAAGCATGAACTTATGGATGAGTGCTGCGGCCATGGTTGCAATTGCATGGGCAATTCTGGGATGGTCTGGGGTGCGCGCCACACCGGTGTTGCCGTGCCTGCGCTTGTCTCTGCTGAGTCTAGCTCTGGCAATGCCGGCCATCACCGCCGGTCTATACCTTTACCTTGGTGCGCCGGACATTCTGAAGGAACAGGCACTCACCCAGACCCAGGCCAACTACGATACCGATGGCATGGTAAGTGCGCTGGAGAGCAAGCTCAAGTCAGCACCCAACGATGCTGAAGGCTGGTACACCCTGGGTCGCGCCTACATCGCCCTGGAGCGCTACCCGGATGCCGAGGAAGCCTTGGGCAAGGCCTCAACCCAGTCGCCCAAGAGCGCCAAGATTCTTGCCCAATACGCTGAAGCCATCGCGCTGCGCAGTGGCAGCCTGGCTGGGCGGCCACGGGGATTGCTGATGGAGGCACTGGACATCGATTACGAAGAAGAAAAAGCACTGGAACTGGCGGGGCTCGACGCCTTCCAACAGGAAAAGTGGGCTGAGTCGCTGCACTTCTGGCGCCGGTTGCTAAAAAAACTGCCCAAGGAAACCGACCAGTACGATGCTATCAGTCAGGCGGTCAAGGTTGCAGAATCCAAGGTTGGCGTTGCCAGTGGTTTAGGGGAGCGTGCGAAACTTTTGGTACCGATGCCTAAGCCTGCCGCATCCGGCCAATGACGACACTTCCGGTCAGCGGGTGCCGATCGGAAGGCGTGTCAGGTAGTCGGCAACGGCGGCAATTTCCTCATCGCTGTAGTGGCTGATAGCGTTGTTCATTTCCGGATTGGCGTTGCGTCTCTCGCCGCTGCGAATCATCTGGCTCTCCCGAACGAGGTAGCGGTAGTGTTGGCCAGAAAGGCGCGGGAAAAACCGGCTCGCGTTGCCCATGCCGTTGGGTGCATGACAAGCCGCACAGTCGCGCTCATACAGCTGTTGGCCGAGGATCAAGTCTTTGCCATTGCCCTGGCCATGGTCTGAGGGGACAGGAAGCTGCTGCAGGTAAGCCGCGATGTCAGCAATATCCTGCACCGAGAGTGCCTGATGGTCGGCAAACGGTAACATTTTGGGGTTGCTGTGCCGCCCGGTACGAACATCCACCAGCTGTTTGATCAAAACCGTCGAGTGTTGACCGGCCAAACGTGGGTAACTACCGTCCGTTCGCCCGAGTGCACCCACTCGGTGACAGCCCTGACAGATAACATAGGCAACCTCACCGCTGATAACGTCACCCTTGAGCGCAAGTGCCTGTGATTTTTGCGGATCAGGCGCATTCCAAGGTAGTTGAGCTAGTGCGGCGGTGCAGCCAAGCATCAACCATAGCAGCGTGGAGACTCGTCGCAACATCATCAACTCCTTCACAGCCCGGCAATGTACTCGGCCAGCGCTTTGGCCTCCTCTTCGGTCAAGCGCATGCCAACAGTGGTCATCAGCGGGTCGGTTGCGCGCCGGCCACTGCGGTACTCGGCCAACTGCTTTAACACGTAGCCCTGGTGCTGACCAGCCAGCCGTGGAAAGCGCGCGTTGCCTCGCCCGTCCGGCTGGTGGCAGCCAGCACAAGCGGGCACGCCGCTGTCGGTATTGCCATCGTCAAACACGGCTTTACCCTTGACCGCCAATGCTGTGTCGGCCACTTTGCCTGGCATCGGCTTCATCTGGCCGTAAAAACTCGCCAGCCCGGCAAAATCATCTGGATCGACGGTCGCCACGATACCGACCATGCGCTCATCCCTACGCTTGCCACTCGAAAACGCCTTGAGCTGACGCAACAGGTATTCCTGATCCATACCGGCCAGCTTTGGGAAGGCGGGATCCGAACTGTTGCCATCGGCACCGTGGCACGTCGCACACACTGTGGCGGTCAACTGAGCCGGGTCTGCAGACAAGGCCGGCGCTGTGGCACCACCGACCGCAATACACAGGATCATGTTTGCGCCCAGAACGCCGGGGTTGTCCAAACGTCTCATGGCTTTGTCGAACCGCGGACCAAGCGCACATGGGCGCCGCTGGCGCTGTTTCCGGGAAGGGACAGGCCGAGCTCGAAGCTCACCAGCAGGGCGCCACCTACCTCCAGTGCCACGTAGTCGCTGCTCCAGAAATACGAGGCCGGTGTGTTGGGAAAGAACAAAGGCGCAATCTTTGGCGCGTTGTGAGATTCTTCCAGCAACCCCTCCAATTCAGCAGCGCTTGGCAAACGCCAGTCGCGGTAGCCGCACAGTCTGCTCTTGTTGATGCTGCTGACGTAGCTCTGCGTATCGCAACCCTGGTTGTGGCGACAGCGTCCGCTGTTGGGGTATCCAGCGGGCTTGCCAGTCTCCGGCTGGATGCTGACAAACCAGGAGTAAAGCCAGTCCTTGTCACGAACACCATCGTCATCTGTTTTGACCTCCCAGGTCAGGCCCGTGCGGGTGTCCAGCACACAGGGATGTGGCAAGCGGCCAGCTTTAGGCCGCGTTTGCTTGCCCTGTGCATCAACCGCGACGTATGGCAAAGATTCAACTGCCAGGGTCGGGCGTACCAGCCCACCCAACAGCAGGAGGAAGACGACTTTTCCGAAGTGACATGCCCGCAGGCTGGTAGTGAATGAAACCATGCATGAACGGTAATGCCAAGCTGTTGAAAAATGCTTAATCTAGTTCAATTTTTTTTAAACCTTGTTCGATAAAAATCCCAAGGTTGCGACCCCATTTTCGTTTTACAGGAGTAAACCATGATCCAGATTCACCTTTCTCGCACCTTGATGATGGCTCTTGCCATCGCCGGCCTGCTGTTTTCAGGCGCTTCTATGGCCCAACCGGATGCGGATGCCGCAAGACTGTTGTTCGATCAGAGCGACTGTGGCAAGTGTCATAACCCCGACAAAAACAAAAAGGCGCCCTCGTGGAAAAAAATCGCCAAAACTTACAAAGGCAAGGCCACTGCAGAAGCAGAAGTCATCAAACACATGACCAAGGGTGGCAAAGTGAAGCTCGATGATGGCTCAGAAGAGGAGCACAAGGTCGTCGAAACCAAAGACCCCAAAGCACTGAAAAATATGGCCCAGTGGATCCTGTCGCACTGATCAGTTTGATTCTTTTGGACCCCCGGTTGCGACCAAAGCGCTAGCCACCGGACTCCATTGCTGCATAGTCGAACCAGGGTGTCTGAGCGATTTTCGCAGCGAATTGTTAAGGAGAATTTCATGCACACGCCCAAATCCATGCCCAGGCTGACTATCTTTTTTTTGTGTTTGCTCTATGGACTTTGGGGTACGGCCTTGGCCTTGCCCGGTACTGGTAAAAGCCTGCTCCCCGGCAAACTTGACCAGGAAACCTGTCTGCAGTGCCATGACAGCCAAAAGGACAAAATCAAGGTGCCGGTGATCATTGACGGAGAGGACGATGAACGCGAACTTCGCCGTGTAGATGTCAACAAATTTGCCAAGAGCGTGCACAGCAGCCTGCAATGTGTAGACTGCCACGCCAACGTGGTGGACGCCCAGAAAAACCACCAACTCGACAAAAACGCAAGCAAGGCCAGTTGTGCCGGATGCCACCAAAGCCTGTGGGACAAGGCGCAAAAGGACGGCACGGCCAAAGACAAGCCAAGACTGGAACTGGTGGCCAAGAACATCGAGGCCTACAAAGCTTCCTTCCACGCGGTAGAAAACAAAAACATGCCAGGTTTTGCCCGAGCCGTTTGCGATGACTGTCACACATCGCACGAATTCAACATACCGCCCAAAGGTTCTGAGGGCCGCGCGGCCTGGCATCAAAGCATTCCGAAAACCTGCGGCAGCAAGTGCCATGAGGATCAACTCAAGGTCTACGCTTCCTCGATCCATGGCAAGGAACTGATCGACAAAGGCAACATCAAATCGGCCGTTTGCACCGACTGCCACAGCGCCCACAGCGTCACCGGCACATCATCGGACGCTTTCAAGCTCGCAAACGTTGAAACCTGCGGTTCTTGTCACAAAGAAGAAAACAAGAGCTATAAAGATACTTACCACGGCCAGGTGAGCAAGCTGGGCTACGCCTACACCGCCCGTTGCGTGAGCTGCCATGACAGCCATGGCATCAAGGCCGTGACTGACCCCAAATCCAAAGTGCATCCAGACAACCGGATGAAGACCTGCGAGAAGTGTCATGACGGCAAAAAAGATCTCGCCAAAGCGCCTGCTGGCTTTGCCAGCTTCCAACCCCACGGACATGCCAATGACTTCAAGCGCTATCCCGAAATTTGGGTTGCCTGGCAGATCATGTTGCAGTTGCTGGTTGGCACCTTCGGGTTCTTCTGGCTACATACCTTGCTTTGGTTCTACCGCGAATTCAAGGAGCGCCAACAGCGCAAATCTCAACCCCACGTCGTGCTCGACGGGCTGCCAGATATCCCTGCAAGGATGCAAGGCAAACACTTTGAGCGCTTCAGTCTCACTTGGCGCATTGCGCACCTGACCTTCGCGCTGAGTTTGATGATCCTTACGTTGACAGGCATTCCGTTGTTGTACCCTGAGGCGCCGTGGGCACGATCGTTGATGAGCCTCTTGGGTGGCCCGCACATCGCGGGTGGCATCCATCGTGTCAACGCATTGATCTTCGCTGGCGTGTTCTTTTGGCACCTCGCCTACATGGGAATCCAGATCGGGCGTGACTGGAAGAACTTCAAAATCTTCGGCCCCAACTCCATGGTTCCCGGTCTGCAGGATCTGAAGGACATCGTCGCCATGTTCAAGTGGTTTTTCGGTAAAGCACCGCGGCCGATTTTTGATCGTTGGACTTATTGGGAGAAATTCGACTACTGGGCACCATTCTGGGGGGTGACCATCATTGGCGTCAGTGGACTGATGATGTGGCTGCCCAATGTCACGGGCCAGTATCTGCCGGGTTGGGCATTCAATGTGGCAGCTATTTTTCACGGTGAAGAGGCGTTCCTGGCCGTAGTGTTCCTGTTCACCGTTCATTTCTTCAACAACCACTTCCGCCCGGACAAATTCCCGCTGGAGCGCGTCATGTTCACCGGTACGGTCACGCTGGAAGATCTCAAACACGATCATCCACTGCAGTACAAGCGACTTCTCGAATCAGGCGAGCTTGAAAAGCATCTGGTTAAGGCACCTTCACCAGCCATGTACAAAGCTTCAACGATTCTTGGCTTCACCCTGATCCTGTGTGGTCTGACGCTGCTGACACTCGTGGGGATCGGTTTCTTTACTAGCCTTTGAAGTTATTGGTGATGGGGATAGCAAGCCTACGAATGACGGTGTTGTCCTTTTCTCTTCGTCTAAACCGCTGCATTCAAGACCTGACTTGAATGCAGCAAGTTACTCGTGCGCAGCGATTAGGACCTTGTTATGCATCGGTGAGCTGTTTTGAATGGCCGGTCCTGACTTTCGCGGCTGACGTCATTGGGCACTTATGGATAGCTATGCATAAGTGCCCGAAGCGGGTGCTCGCGATTGAGCGAAGCGGTCGTTCTGGCGAATATGTGGACACCTTACGCGCCATTTTATGTTCAATATTCGTTGAACATCCGCTGAATTTCCTTGGGGTCCGAAGTGCGGGTCAGGCCTAGCATTAGTAGCACCCGCGCCTTCGGGGGCGAAAGAGTGTCGCCGGAAATCGTGCCGAACTTGTCGTCATCGAATTCCATGTTTCTGGTGATGATGCCAAGGGAAGAGCGTGGTGCACGTACGACAGCCACACCCTTTTTAACGGCATCTTCAAGTCCTGGTTGCATCTGCCCGCTGACGGCGGCTGTACCGGAGCCCGCGTGTACAACACCTTTCGCGCCAGCCGTGACGAATGCATCCACTGCAGCCCGGGAGTCGTCTTCATAGCCCATGACAATGTCCACCTTGGGAAGCACGTTGACTTTGCTGATGTCGAATTCGGTTTGATGAGTGTGCTTGCGTGCCGGGGGTTTGTAGAAGTGAGTCTTGCTGTCAACGACGAACCCGAGGTAACCAAATACCGGTGCCTTGAAGGTGTCGACCGTCATGGTGTCTGTTTTCTGCAGATCACGAGCGCCGATGATCTGGTCATTCATCACCACCATGACACCCCGTCCGCGGGAATCCTTGCTGCCTGCTGTAATGACGCTGCGAAAGATGTTCATCGGGCCATCTGCACTCATCGACGTGCCAGGCCGCATCGCGCCCACCATCACCACAGGCTTTTCGCTCTTGACGACCAGATTCAGAAAGTAGGCTGATTCCTCAAGGGTGTTGGTGCCATGGGTGATGACCACACCATCGACCTCGGGTGAGGCCAGGAGCACGTTAATCCGTTTTGCCAGCTTGAGCAAAATCTCGTTGCTCATGTTGTGGCTGGCGACCTGCGAAATTTGCTCACCTGTGACATTGGCAATCTTGCCGAGTTCAGGAACAGCCAGCAGGAGTTTGTCCACTGGAGTGACTGCGGCCTGGTAACCCGCGTACTGCGTGCTCGATACACCTGCACCGGCAATGGTGCCGCCAGTAGCCAGAATCTTGATGTTTGGCAGACCTGGTACGGCCAATGCAATGGTGCTGCTGGCGGCAGTCAGCACTGCAATATTGACCTGGCCTGTTGCGGCGCATTGGCGATCATTTCGGGTTAGATGTACATGAGTTGCTGATGCCTACCAGTGATTTCACTGAATTGCTGCGGGTGCGCAAGCCTGATACCGAACAACGAACTCGCCAGTTGGCTTTGAAACTTCAGTGTTTGATGTCGCACAGCGATGCACGACTGCAAACATTGGCAGGCAATTACTACGAGTACTACCAGTCAATGTCCAGTCCTGGCTCTGTGTTGTGCAGCTTGGTTCTTTTTGAGATTCGCGATGGAAACATGTATTACCAGCGCATTGAACGCATAACCTCTGGCGAGCCGACTTCCCGCAAACGTTTCGTCTACCGTGGCGTGGCGCTCATGCTGGGCGAAAGAATTTTTCTGGCGGATAGCGAACACAACCATCAGATCGAACTGACCCAGACTATTCTTTACCCGGACTATGTCAAGTCACATGAAAAGCTGTTTGGAATAAAACTTGGTGTATCTGCCAACCGCCAACGCATGCCCTGCGCTGTTCGGGTCTTTCTGGAGCGAGCACCAGCACAATCCACGCTGCGAACTCAATTGCGTCGATGCGGTCTCTACCCAACAAACAGTTCTGATTTGCCCCCCTATGTATTTTCTGCTGTTGATAATCGTCAGTCGGGTCCACACCACTTTCAAGCCTATTTGGACGCCTGATTTTTTGGCTCGAGATAGCTCAAGTTCGGGATCAAGTTCCATACAAAGACCGAGTTTGGCCAAGACGAGCAAGGGCATGAGTTCACCCTACTTCTCCACCTGATTGGCGCATCATTAAAATAGGCAACAAAATATATAACTTGTGCCATGTACGAAAAAATCAGCGCTTCCAATCAATCGCCTGTCGGACTCATGTCTGGCACCCTTGCAGGGGTTATTGACTGGCATAGCCTTGACCAGATATGGAACGTCATCGAGCATTCAGGGGATTCAAGGTGGCATGTTTTCAAAAATGACATGCCACTACAAGGTGATAGCCGAGCCAATGTCGTCGATACCAGTTCTGACCTGGCTTCTTCACTGAAGGCGCTCAACGGCTACCTGCGGCAGTCACATCAGCAAAACTACTGTGGCCTGGTATTCACCGACTCATTTGCAGACCCAACGCTCATCCGTATTTTCGACCCGAAGTTCATCACCTCGATGTGCAACATCTATGGCAATGCGCCAGCCCCAAGCTGGGTCATCTCGACCATGGATGCAGCTCAGCTTGTCGCCAGTCATAAAGCTTCGCCCAAACTGCCAAATCATCGTTTAGGGAAACAGCTGCCCGCCGCGCCAAAGCATCCGCAGGTTGCTGATTCGCTTGATGCAAGGAGCATGGGGTGCCCGCTTCCGCTAATCCATACTGCCCGCTCACTGCGCAGATTGGCGGTCGGAGAAATCCTCGAAATCGTTACTATCGATCCGGGCGCCGTCAACGATATTGAAATATTGTGTGAAAGCACAGGCGCGAAACTTCTGGCCCTAGCCGAAGGGGAATACGGGTATTCATACTATGTCGAGCGTGGTCCTGGCAAAAAGACTTAAGGATTGGCACGAGCGCCATCTTGTGCCGACCCTTGGATGGGGGTTGAGCGAATAGTTACCAACGTTGGGACACTACTGAGATCACCTATATTTTTGGAGGGTGTCTGAAAGGGTCTTGCGTTGGCATCGCATGCCGTGGATTGAACAAGCATCAGACCGGCACTTTTTGTGTGAACCAAATAGTTGAGCAAGCGTTGTTTTGCAAAAAACTACGATAGGTCAAAAATATCAAAAAGATGTTGGGGATGCTGTCGCGCTAACGCCACGCATCGTGGGCAATCTTTCAGGCCTTATCTTTACGGCAATAGCAGTAAATAAATTTCTGGATAGCGCCGATGGGTGTCTGGTGCTCTTCTTTTTCATGCCGCAGCAGCGTGAAAGGTGTGCCGAATTCGGCGTGCAGGTTGTTTGGGCTGTAACGCATGACGGGCAGGCCACTGCACTGTGTGGGCCCGTCTTCTGCGAAAGTTGCAATGATCACGTGGCCGCCTGGCTTGACGGCTCGCATGACCGCATCAACATAGGTGATCCGCTCGTCGGCAGTGGTCAAAAAATGAAACACAGCACGGTCATGCCAAACATCATAGGCGTGGGTAGGGAGCTTTGCATTGGTAATATTGGCCTCGATCCATTGCACTGCGTTGGCACGTGAGCCAAGACGATTTTGTGCAGCAAGCAGGGCTGCCCCCGACAAATCGAGCACCGACACGTTTTGGTAGCCGTTTTCCAGCAAATCGTCAACCAGGGTAGAGGCACCACCGCCTACATCAATGATTGCGACCGCATGCGGCACGCCGGTTTCGCGAATCAGGCGCAGCGATTGTTCGGCGTGAACCTGAAACCAGCTGACGGATTCAGTCGGTTTTGTTGCGTAAACTTTTTCCCAATGTTCTTTGGCTTGCATGCTTGCCTCGAGTTCGTGTTGGTTAAAACGCTTCACATTTTCGCCAGTGCCTGCCCTGCTTGCTGATCTGCATGGTAGCTAGACCGCACCATGGCACCCACGGCAGCGTGGCTGAAGCCGATTTCGTAGGCGGCCGCTTCAAACATTTTGAAGGTGTCGGGGTGTACGTAGCGTTTGACTGTCAGGTGACTGGTGCTGGGCGCCAGATATTGGCCGATGGTCAGCATGTTGATGCCATGCGCGCGCATATCGCGCATTACGTCGAGAATTTCCTCGTCGGTTTCACCCAGCCCCACCATGAGGCCGCTCTTGGTTGGCACATCGGGGTGCAGCGCTTTGAATTTTTTGAGCAGGTTCAGGCTGAATTGGTAATCTGAGCCAGGGCGCGCCTCTTTGTAGAGGCGTGGCACGGTTTCCAGATTGTGGTTCATCACATCCGGTGGGGCGGCTCGCAAAATATCCAAAGCGCGGTCGTCGCGCCCCCTGAAGTCGGGCACCAGCACCTCGATCTGGGTTTGTGGCGATAGCGCGCGGGTTTTTTGGATGCAGGCAACAAAGTGCCCGGCACCGCCATCACGCAGGTCGTCGCGGTCAACGCTGGTAATCACCACGTATTTCAGCTTGAGCTGGGCAATCGTGTTGGCCAGATTTTCAGGTTCATTGACGTCCAGCGGGTCGGGGCGTCCGTGCCCAACATCGCAAAACGGACAGCGACGGGTGCATTTGTCGCCCATGATCATGAAGGTGGCGGTGCCGTGGCCAAAGCATTCGCCAATATTCGGGCAACTGGCTTCTTCGCAGACGGTGACGAGTTTGTTTTTGCGCAACACGTCTTTGATCTCGTAAAAGCGTGTGCTTGGGCTGCCTGCCTTGACGCGAATCCACTCGGGTTTGCGCAAGATTTCCCCCGGCTGCACCTTGATGGGGATGCGCGAGAGTTTGGCTGCCGCTTTTTGCTTGGCCGTAGGATCGTAGTTCTCGGCGCTTTGGGCTTCGCGCACCGTGGTGGTCGTTGATTCTGTTGTGCTCATGGTGGTTCCGTTCGTAATCCGCTCATGTCTTGGGCTTTAGCAGGCTCAGCCCGAACGGTGAAAATTTGCCTGTCAGGATGCCAGGTCAGTCAGGGTGCCAGATAACTCGACAGCTTTTGCCCCAGAACATCTGCTGCTTCTTGCCAACTGACAAAAACGCCGATTGTAGAAAGATCAACCGTTTTTAGCCCGCTGTAGCCACAGGGGTTGATACGCGAGTAGGGTTCGAGGTCCATCGCCACATTCAGCGCCACGCCGTGATAAGTGCAGTTGCGGCTGACCTTGATGCCTAGCGCACCGATTTTGCCCAGGCCCGAAAAATCGGGACCAGTACCCACAGCGCATGGGTGCAATTCGGTCTCCTTTTTAACGGGCCGCTGCGGCAACAGGGCGTGCGAGGCCGGGTCGTCGAGTCGAACATAAATCCCAGGAGCGCCTGCGACCCGGTGCCCGGTTACGCCAAAGTGCAGCAGGGTGCGAATCACGGCTTCTTCAATGCGATAAACATATTCCTTGACGAAATAGCCTGCACGTTTCAAATCGAGCAGCGGGTACGCCACCACTTGCCCGGGCCCGTGGTAGGTGACCTGCCCGCCCCGGTTGGTTGGCACCACCGGGATGTCATTGGGGTTGAAAATGTGTTCAGCCTTGCCTGCCAGACCCTGCGTGTAAACTGGATTGTGCTCGCAAATCCATAGCTGGTCGCGCTCGTCCTCATTGCCTGGGAGGCTTCTTTCGCTGGTGAAATCCTGCATCGCCTGGTAGGTTGGCAAATAGTCCACCCGTCCCAAATGAAGGGGGGTCAGAGTCCAATTGTTTTCGATAGTCATGTGAAAAGTGCATCCAGTTGCGCAGACATGCTTGCGCCAGCGCGGTCTTTCACGATCTGCCCAAAGACACAGAGCCCGCCGCTGGTCGCAGCCCACAGCTCGCCCACTTTGCGCTTTTCCATCTCATAAGGATCGTTCAGCAAATGCGCACCCTTGTATTCAACGACTGCCACGCGAGCGTCCATCAGTTCGGCCACAAAATCCGGGAAAAACCGCCCGCGTGACGTAGCCAGGGCAAAGCCGCAGGGTGCGGAGTCGAGGTTGCGAACCCAATGCCTGACGGCAGCATGGTGATCGATCAGTTGGGCGCAGGCGAACTCTTCGCCGTCATCCTTCAAGTCAGCCAGCACCGGGTAAAAATGCTTGGTGAACTGGTAGCGCCCGCTGTAGCGTGATCCGGCCGGCGCGGGGTAGCGGTTGGCCTCGAACACCAATGGGTGCGCCCAATCGGGGGCAATTTCCCAACCCTGCTCCAGCACCAGTTGGCGAAACTGCGTTTTGGCGGCACGGTCTTTCAGGTCGCCGACACGGGCTTCGATGTCTTGCGCCAGTTTGAAGCGGGCTTTGGCCAATGCCACCAGCGACAAGCCTTTATCATGCATAAGGTAGCTGAGCACCGCAGCAAAGTAGCTGGTTCGCTCGATTTGCGTGAATTCGGGCAGCTTTTGAAACAGTGATTGATCAAGCCAACGCACCAGGTCATCGGCGGTGATGGTGCTCGAACCATAGTCAAACGCAATCTGGCTGGCATCCGCCGCACGCAGTTGCACGGCATCGGGGCTGAGCAGGTCTATCTCTACCGTCTCCAGCACGGCTTCGCGCTCCAGCGGCCAAAGTTGGCCTTGGGGCGTGGCGCGATACCCCAGCGTGGGCACCGGCGCAAATTGCGCCCCACGCGAGGCGGGTGCGGCTTGAGCCGATGTCAGTGCATTGTGCTGCGCCACTTTTTCACGCACTTGCGCCTGCTTTTTGGCACCGCGCGCTTGCGCCAGCAACAAGGCCTCCAGTGCGGCACAAATAGGGCCGGTCACCACCAACTGCGCTTCGCCGGCGATCTGCACCACGGCCACGCCCGGCATGGCGACTAACTCGGGGGATGCTGATAATGCTTCAAAATTAGTAGCTACTGGCGCAATGTCCACGGTCACCAGAGGCTGATTTGGCAAAAACAATGGCAAGGTGTTTTGCTGCACGATCATGGAAGCCACATCCAGCGCTTCAAACCCCATGTGGTTAATCAGTCGGTCGGCCAGCTCATGCGCTGCGCTGGAGAATTTGGCCTCGCACACATGGGCATAGGCCTTGTTGAGCGCCTCGCGCCCACGCCGTTTGGCGTAAGGCATGCGCAGCACGCGGCCCAGCAATTGCTCCACCGCCGTGGCGCTGGAGAGTTTTTGCAGCGAACACAGCACGTAGGCAAACGGGCAGTCCCAGCCCTCGCGCAGGGCTTGCACGGTGATGATAAAGCGCACGGCGCAGCTGCGCGAGCTCAAATCCAATCCGTCGAGCTCACGGGTGTCGCCAGTGGCCACGATCACTTGGGGTGCTGGGATATGCAACTCACGCAACAAGTAGCTGCGCAGAGCCTCTGGTGGCACTTCGTCATTGGCGTTTTGCGCCTGAAACAGCACGATCGGGCGCAGGTAACCGTTGCCAGCGGCTTCATCCTTCAGCGCTTCGCCTTCCAGCGCACGCTGGGTTTGCACGGCCGCAAACACGGCTTGCTGCCAGCCCTGCGGGTGCTCGGCCAGCGCAATCGGCAGTTTGACCATGCTCTCGGCCGCCAGCTCTTGGGCGCTGACGTGGTACAGCACGTTGGCCTTGCCGTGCACGGGGGTGGCTGTCAGCTCCAAAATAACGCTGGGGTTCAGGCGTTTGAGCGCGGTAAATCTCTTGTCGGTCTTGGTGTTATGCGCCCCGTCCACGATCAGAATGGGGTCAAACAGCGCCAACCAGTTCACCAGGCTCCAGCGGGGCTGGCCGACAAAGCCTTTCAGAATGCCGCCTTTGTCATCCGTTTGCGCCTCCGCTTCGGTCACCAGCGCATCGGGCAAACCGTGCAGCACACGCAAGCGCTGTTCGTCGCACCCTTTGAAATGCCGCTCAAACCGCTCCGAGAAGCTATAGACATTGCGCTTGTCGGTGTCGTCAATGCGAAAGCTCTGGATGGTCGCTACCACCACCACGGCACGCTGGCCCCAGTCGCCGGGGGCAATGTTGGCCAGTTCATCCAGCACGCAAACCCGCGCTTGTGCACCATAAGCCGCCTCCAGCGCATCCCGGTAAGGGTGACCCGCGCTTTGCAGCGCTTTCAAGGTCTGGCTGCGAATGGTGTCGCTGGGCACCAGCCACAGCACCACCGGTGCGTCGGTAGCCCGCCACTCGCGTGCCAGCAGTGGAACGGCATGCGCCGCCATGATGGTCTTGCCCCCGCCCGTGGGAATGCGCAGGCACACGCACGGCACCGCGCCAAACGGCTCCGGGTTGTAGGCACGCCCACTCAGTTCACGAAACGCCAAAGCCGCGCCTTTGAGCTGGGCCAAGCGAGCAAACGCCGCCAAGCTGTCTAGTGCGGCTTGTTGGTAGGACTTGAGGGTGAGGATGGTCATGGGTTCCTTTACGCTAGAATGCAACCACACCCGCGAAGTCGTTTCGGACGTTTAGAGAAGGGGGCGAAAGCCAGCATGTACTCGTCGCGGGTGTATTTCATGGTGATTCAACATTCAGGCGCTCCAAGCGCCTATTTTTTTGCGCATGGAATCGGTGGCAACCAGTTTGTGTTTGCCGCGTAACTCCTCCACATGCCGGTACCCTACACCGTCAATGAGTTTCACGAACACGATGACGGAGCGGCCAATTTTGTTGGTGCCATCCGAAAAAACGTGATCTGGTGCTGAAGTAACCAAGTTAATTTTCCCAAAGTCTTCTATGGTGACTGCAATCTGTCCACGCTGAGCCTCCTTCACTGGGTCGCCATGTTGTTTGATCGTGTGCCGCACGCCATAGTTGTCCAGAATGCGAGTGAATCCTGCCACGTTAAGTCCGGTCTTTTCCAAAATCAGCGCTGCGTTTTCAACCCGGCCAAGCGACAACAGCACGCGACGGTCTGCAATTCCAAGCGATGCAATCGCAAAGCGCTGAACTTCAGCGCTTGAAGGTGTGGATGCGGCAATTGGATTCACCGTGCCTTCACGTCATACGGAATGTGTTTGAAGGTCACATTCGCCAGCTTCAACCTCGCGGCACCCAGGCGGCAGGCTTCGCCAAAGACCAGCAGTGGGACGCCAGCGGCAGCGGGCACGGGTGTGGGTGCCGGTGCGGTGCTGCGGGCTTGGGCGGTGGCGCGTTCTGCTTCGTGACCCCCGCCCGCTGTGCGGGCTCCTCCTTGACCTACGCAG
>CAIYYA010000105.1 GCA_903930255.1 uncultured beta proteobacterium | reverse complement strand
TGCAAGCTCCCAATCAGCGTGAATACTATCGGATGCTTTTTCGCGATTTGGTTTACGCCGCCGTGTTGGACTGATCGATAGTGACCTGCCAAGACTGAGCAAATACTACATCTGCAAAGCAGATGCGCGCCCGCTCATTTTTAATAAAGCTGTTGCCAATATATCATTAAACTCTTCACGATGACAAATAGCTTTTGTGTATTGGGGATTGAATCTTCGTGTGATGAAACCGGGGTAGCCTTGGTACAGGTTTCTGGTCAGGCTTTGCCACAGCTTTTGTCTCACGCACTTTTTAGTCAAATCGAGATGCACCAAGCCTATGGTGGTGTGGTGCCCGAATTGGCCAGTCGTGACCATATTCGCCGAGTGTTGCCGCTGACTGAGCAGGTTTTGCAAGAATCTAAGCGTGCGCTTACTGATTTAGATGTGATCGCTTTTACGAGAGGGCCAGGTTTGGCTGGTGCGCTTTTGGTTGGCGCTGGTGTGGCATGTGCGTTGGGCGCTGCACTAGCGAAGCCGATTTTGGGTGTGCATCACCTGGAGGGGCATTTGCTTTCGCCGTTTTTGAGTAGTGATCCGCCACAATTCCCGTTTGTAGCACTGCTAGTGTCGGGGGGGCACACCCAGTTGATGCGCGTCGATGGAGTGGGGCGCTATCAAATATTAGGTGAAACCATTGATGATGCTGCGGGTGAAGCGTTTGACAAATCGGCTAAATTGCTCGGACTGGGCTACCCGGGAGGTTCTGCATTGTCGATTCTTGCAGTCTCTGGCAATGAGCAAGCCTTCAAGTTGCCAAGGCCGTTGTTGCATAGCAATCATCTGGATTTTTCATTTGCTGGACTCAAAACAGCTGTGATGGTGCAAGCAAGAAAACTGGCTATTGCGCAAAATTGTCCTGTGGACGCATTGCCGCAGGCTATATTGGCTGATTTGGCGGCGTCAACGCAGGCGGCCATCGTTGAGGTGCTGGTGAAAAAATCGCTGACCGCATTACGTGAGACTGGATTGATGCGACTTGTGGTTGCCGGGGGTGTTGGGGCGAACCGTAGTTTGCGTGAAAAACTCAATTTGGAATGTGCAAAATGTGCGGTTCGTGTGCATTATCCGGAGCTGCACTTGTGCACCGACAATGGCGCCATGATTGCCATGGCCGCTGCCATGCGTCTGCAAGCAGGCATTCAGGCTGCCAGTGATGTGTACGCATTTGACGTCAAACCACGTTGGCCTCTGGACTCCATGGTTTTAGCCTGAATATTATCAATTTGATGTGAGTTTATGAAATGATCGTAACTTTTCGTCTTGTTTTGCAATGGCTTGCGCTGACTTTGTTGTTGCCTTTTTTGGCATACGCTCAGCCTACCGCTGCGCCGATCAAGATTGCCATGATTGAGGGTCTGAGTGGCCCGTTTGCCAACACTGGAGAAGCTGTTTTTCGTAACCTAATTTGGGCTGTGGAGCGCATTAATGCTGCTGGTGGCGTTAAATTGCCCGCTGCTTCAGGTGGCAATCGGCTGTTGTTGCTGGAGCGGTATGACAGTAAGGGGCAAAACGAAGAGGCATTGTCGGCTCTCAAGTCTGCTATTGACAACGGTGCACGGTTTGTAATGCAGGGCAATTCGTCGGCAACAGCGGCTACCTTGATTGATGCTATCAATAAGCACAATGCGCGTGAACCAACTCAGCGGGTGCTTTTTTTAAACTACTCGGCTGTAGATCCGATGCTGACCAACGAAAAATGCAGTTTTTGGCATTTCAGGTTCGATGCCCATGCGAATATGCGCATGAGTGCATTGATGGCTGTTCTCAAAGATGACCAAGAACTGAAAAGTGTTTTTATTCTTGGGCAGGATTACAGCTTTGGTCATGCTGTGGCCGCAGAGGCCAAACGTCAACTGAGTCAGTTGCGTCCGGATATTCAATTGGTTGGCGAAGAGTTGCATCCGATGGGACGGGTCAAAGATTTTTTGCCTTATGCGACCAAAATAAAGGCGAGTGGCGCTCAAGCAGTGATCACTGGCAATTTCGGTAACGATTTGACGCTTTTAGTCAAGTCAGCGAGAGATGTTGGTTTTGAGGGCAAGTTTTACACTTTTTATGGAAATGCTCTTGGAGCCCCAGCCGCGATGGGTGAATCCGGCATTGGTAAGGTGTTGGCGGTGGCGGATTGGCTACCCAACGTGCAAAATGCTGCAAGCGAAGCTTTTTACCAGGCGTTTCGCCAACGATACCCAAAGCCCGCGGACGATTACGTGCACATGCGCATGCAATTGATGGTAACGGCTTTAGCGCAGTCACTTGAGAGCGCTGGTACTACGGATTCAATAGCGGTTACTGTACAGCTGGAAAGGGCTAGAGTTGAATTCGGCTCACAATTTGGCAGCATGCGAGCAGCCGATCATCAGTTTCAACAAGCACTCGTGGTGGGTGTCATGGATAGGCTTGGTACACCGGGTGTAAAGTTTGATGTAGAAGGTTCGGGTTATGGTTTCAGAGTGATCAAAACCATCAGTGCAGCGGCGGCGGAACAGCCCACGACGTGTCGGATGCAGCGACACTGACATTTCCAAAATGTCTGTCTGGCTATAATAGCGCGCTCTGCAAGTTGTAGAGCAAGCACGTCAGGAGCAGTTCCAGTTCCTGTCGCAAGTTTAAATTTTTAGGAAAACCATGATCGCATCCAGTATCAAAGCCGCGGTTGTCAAAGACAACGCACGTCAAGCCGGTGACACCGGCAGTCCAGAAGTTCAGGTTGCTTTGTTGACAGCCCGTATCAATGAACTGACCCCCCATTTCAAAACACACGCCAAAGATCACCATGGTCGTCGTGGATTGCTGCGCATGGTGAGTCGTCGTCGCAAGCTATTGGACTATCTTAAGTCCAAAGATGCAGATCGTTACGTCGCTTTGATCAACAAGCTGGGTCTGCGTAAGTAATTGGTTAAAAAATGAATGATAAACGCCTGAGTTAGTTCGCTAGCTCAGGCGTTTTTTACTTCGGAGTCAGCAAAAAC
The DNA here is from genome assembly GCA_903930255.1 of uncultured beta proteobacterium. GTDB lineage: Bacteria > Pseudomonadota > Gammaproteobacteria > Burkholderiales > Burkholderiaceae_C > Rhodoferax. The sequence goes on along the minus strand of CAIYYA010000105.1, from coordinate 3,039 downwards.
GGAGCGAAGCTGTGTCATTCCAGTGCTATTTGAAACAAAGTTCGAGCAGCACTGGAATGGCATCGTGTTCTGTGATGCGGTCTCTGGGCTTCGGTGGGGTGGCCTGCACTCCCCAAACTCACAGGAGATGGTTATGACGATGTTTAATAAAGTAACTAAAACTTTTCAGTGGGGCCAACACTCGGTCACCATGGAAACCGGAGAAATTGCGCGCCAGTCCACTGGAGCCGTACTGCTCGATATGGATGGAACTGTAGTTTTAGCTACGGTTGTAGCCAAAACAGAAGGCAAAGCTGGTCAAGATTTTTTCCCATTAACGGTTGATTACCTTGAGAAATCTTACGCAGCTGGCAAAATTCCGGGTAGCTTTTTCAAACGAGAAGGTCGACCCAGCGAGTTTGAAACCTTGACCAGCCGATTGATCGACCGACCGATTCGCCCGCTGTTTCCGGAAGGCTTCTTTAACGAAGTCCACGTGGTCGTTCATACTGTCTCATTAAATCCCGAAGTTGATGCCGACATTGCTTCGTTAATAGCTGTCAGCGCAGCACTGTCTATCAGTGGTGTGCCGTTCAATGGCCCGATTGGTGCTGCACGCGTTGGCTACGTCAATGGCGAATATGTGCTGAATCCAGGACAAACGGCGCGCAAGAGTTCAACGATGGATTTGGTTGTAGCCGGAACACAAACTGCCGTGCTGATGGTGGAATCAGAAGCTAATCAGTTGTCTGAAGAAATCATGTTGGGCGCTGTGGTGTTTGGGCATGAGCAAGGCAATATTGCGATCAATGCCATTCAAGAGCTAGTTCGAGAGGCCGGCAAACCCTTGTGGGACTGGACAGCACCGGCTAAAGACGAAGTTCTGATCGCCAAAATTGACGTTCTGGCTAAAGATAAACTGGCTGCTGCTTATCAAATTCGCAACAAACAAGCGCGTACCCAAGCTTGTCGCACGGCTTACGCAGAAGTGATGGCTGCGCTGAAGGCTGACGGCGCTGCTTTTGATAGTGTCGCGATTGAAGGTTTGTTATTTGAAATTGAAGCCAAAATTGTTCGTGGCCAAATTTTGGCAGGCGAGCCACGCATTGATGGTCGCGATACGCGTACCGTGCGTGCGATTGAAATTCGCAATGGTGTGCTGCCTCGTACACACGGTTCTGCTTTGTTCACACGCGGCGAAACCCAAGCCCTTGTTGTGACGACTTTGGGTACAGAGCGTGATGCGCAGCGGATTGATGCGCTCAGCGGAGACTATGAAGAACGGTTTATGTTGCACTACAACATGCCTCCGTTCGCCACAGGTGAAACCGGTCGTGTCGGTACCCCCAAGCGCCGTGAAATAGGCCATGGTCGTCTGGCCAAGCGTGCTTTGGTGGCATGTCTGCCAAATAAAGAAGATTTTCCTTACACCATGCGTGTGGTTTCTGAGATTACTGAATCAAACGGGTCTTCATCGATGGCCTCGGTGTGCGGTGGCTGTTTGTCTTTGATGGACGCGGGTGTTCCGATGAAAGCGCATGTGGCCGGTATTGCCATGGGCTTGATCAAGGAAGAAAACCGTTTTGCCGTGCTGACCGATATTCTGGGCGATGAAGATCACCTGGGCGATATGGACTTCAAGGTGGCCGGCACCACCAACGGTATTACCGCTCTGCAAATGGACATCAAAATCCAGGGCATCACCAAAGAAATCATGCAAGTGGCATTGGCTCAGGCTAAAGAAGCACGCATGCACATCCTTGGCAAAATGACCGAGGCGATGAGCGAAGCCAAAACCGAAGTGTCGAACTTCGCGCCCCGCTTGTTTACCATGAAGATCAATCCCGAAAAAATTCGCGATGTGATTGGTAAGGGTGGCGCTGTGATTCGTGCTTTGACCGAAGAAACCGGAACACAGATCAATATTGACGAAGATGGCACGATCACCATTGCATCGAGCGATCCGGCCAAAGCTGAAGAAGCCAAGCGCCGCATTGAACAAATTACGGCGGAAGTCGAAATTGGCAAGGTTTACGAAGGGCCCATCACAAAATTGCTCGACTTTGGTGCTTTGGTGAACCTATTGCCAGGCAAAGATGGCCTGTTGCATATCAGCCAAATTGCCCATGAGCGTGTTGAAAAAGTGACCGACTATTTATCAGAAGGTCAGATCGTTAGAGTCAAGGTTATGGAAACTGATGAAAAAGGGCGAATCAAGCTGTCGATGAAGGCGTTGCTTGAGCGTCCAGCGCAAGAAAATCGGACTTGATTTAATGCGGATAACCCATCAGCATCTCGCTCGTGGGTTATCCGTCACGATGAATGCGGTAATGAAATTCAAACTGCGGATAGAGAGTAATGTTTTGACTTGGAATAAATCATCATGAAAAAGCTGATAGCAGGAAACTGGAAAATGAATGGCAGCATGGCTCTGAATGAGACACTCTTGAAAGCTATTCTTGCTGGTCTTAGTCTGCCTTCTTGTCATGTCGCCGTGGGTGTTCCTTCGGTGTATTTGGCACAATGCAAAGCGCTGCTTGCAGGGAGTGCTATTGATTTGGCGGCGCAAGATGTTTCGGTTCAAGCAAGTGGTGCCTATACCGGTGAAATTTCAGGTGCTATGTTGAAGGAATTTGGCGTTCGCTATGCCATTGTTGGCCACTCTGAGCGACGCCAATACCATGGCGAATCAGATGAAGTGGTGGCTTTGAAAGCACAAAGTGCTTTGGGGTGTGGCATCACACCGATCGTCTGCGTGGGAGAGACGCTGGCAGAGCGTGATGCAGGCAAGACAGATGAGGTAGTCAAACGTCAGTTGGCCGCTGTAATTCATGCCAATGGACACTGCATCAGTGAAATCGTTGTGGCTTATGAACCTGTTTGGGCTATTGGAACAGGCAAAACAGCCTCACCTGAACAGGCGCAGCAAGTGCATGCAGTTTTGCGGGCTCAATTAAAAGCGGCTTCAGCCCATGCAGATCGAATTGCTCTTCTGTATGGGGGCAGCATGAATGCTGCTAATGCTGCTGCTTTGCTCGCCCAAGTTGACATCGATGGCGG
>CAIYYA010000104.1 GCA_903930255.1 uncultured beta proteobacterium | reverse complement strand
TTCTTCGGCGGCGTGTGGCTGGCCCTGGGGCTCGCGGTGGTGTGGATGATTCCGCGCATCGAGCAGCAAACGGTGTTGTTCCGGGTGTTGTGGGGCATGATTTTTCTGGGTGGTCTTGGGCGTTTGCTGTCGATCACTTTCGTCGGCTGGCCTTGGCCACCCTTTGTGGTGGTGACGGTGCTGGAAATCGTGGGCGCACCGTTGTTCGTTTTTTGGCAGGCGCGTGTTGCTGCGGCCAGCCATCTGTCCGCAGCTTGACGGTAAACGATGTCAAACAAGAAAATTCTGCTGATTCAGGCCCACCCGGACGAGGGCAGTCTTTGCCAGGCGCTGGCAGACGCCTTTGAGGCCGGGGCCGGTAACACTGAACTGCGGCGCATCAACCTGAGGGAATTGCAGTTCGATCCGATACTGCATCAGGGCTATCGCGGGCAACAAGCCTTGGAGCCTGACTTGCTGGCAGCGCAGGAAAGCCTGGCGTGGGCCGACCATTTGGTGTTCGTTTATCCCAACTGGTGGGGCAGCATGCCAGCCTTGCTAAAAGGTTTCTTTGATCGAACCTTGTTGCCCGGTTTCGCGTTCAAGTTTCGCCCCAATTCATCACTGTGGGACAAACTGCTATCGGGTCGCACGGCGCAGATCCTGGTCACTATGGACACGCCGGGTTGGTATTACCGCTGGGTTTGGCAGCGGCCTGGGCACACGCAAATGCGCCACACGATACTGGGATATTGCGGCATCAAGCTCAAACGCATCAGCGAATTCGCGCCGGTACATGGTGCCAGTGTGGCCAAGCGCGCGCGCTGGCTGCGGCAGGCGCGGGAACTGGGGCAACGCTGCGTGCAGGGTTAATGCTGTCTCGTTAGATTTTCAAGGTAGCAACTCATCCGTGCTACCTTGCGTACCGCCGCACTGATGGTCTTTAAACACGGTCTTCCCACCTTCTTGTCACTTGAATACGGCTTGGGCACTGGCGGAATGTGAACAGGTGGCAACCGCTATGCAGAGCAGTAAGCGTCGCAACTATCTCTGGGCTTTTGGCGCTGACCGATGCCACGAACAGATTTGTCAGTGCGAACGACCGGAATGGAGAACTCGACTCGCCCAATGACAGCTTTGGAACACCATGGGCGAATGACTGAACTTGTCCATCACGTGAAGTCCACCATGCTGATTGAGCTACTCTGAAACGGTCATTCATTGCCTGTCGCTGAGCGCAATCGAATGGCCGATTTCAGGCGACCAGTTCGTCGGTCCCTACAGCCGCTTTGGGCCTTTATGGAGAGATGTACATAAAGGCTGTTGAACTAAACCGCTGATGGTCGAGTCCGGGTACCCTTTTGGTTGAAATCGCGGCGACACAGCTGACGATCGACTACCGGCGCCAATGTCAGGCAACGGGCGACCATTTTGGATTTCGGTATACCCGCAACCGCTGCTGACTTGACTCACGAAGGCACCGCGAGCGTCACTCCAATCAACATTTGCCGACCAAGCAAAGCCAAATTTCAACGTGAAATCAAAGTTAAGTAACCGGCTGGATTGGTCAGCTAATGAACTGGCTTTCCCATAACCAACCACGGATGGCTGTCGGCTCCCTCATCAATCAGTGGCACAAAAACACATCGTTGGCACCAAAGGTTGAAATGAGGCAGCAGCTATTCGGGTAGCCCCATCACAAAGTTACCACACAAGACACCGTATGATGCCAGCCCTGGCACCCAGGCACCCATCCAACAAGGCAACGCACCATGAGCCAAATTCACCCCTACCAACTTCACGTTCAAGTCAAACCACGTTACCTGTCAGACCAGTCTGCGCCGGCGCAAGACCTGTATGTGTTTGCCTACACCATCACCATTCGCAACACCGGCAAGGTGGCCGCCCAGTTGATTTCGCGCACCTGGCATGTCAACGATGCTCTGGGCCACCGCGAAAAAGTCAAGGGCCTGGGGGTGGTAGGGCAACAGCCGCTGCTGCAGCCCGGCGAGGCCTTTGAATACACCAGCGGCACGCGCCTGCGCACCCCCACCGGCACCATGCACGGCAGCTTTTTTTGCGTGGCAGAAGACGGTGAAAAATTTGACGTGGACGTGCCCATGTTTGTGCTGGATGCCCTGAGCGAGCGTGGCGGCACCCGCACCTTGCATTGACCTATGGCCTCGCCCACCAACCCGATCTAACTGAACTGCTGGATACCGGCTATTTGGCCCTCTCCAGACAAACAGCCCGCACGGGGCGGGCTGTTATGAACGGGAAAACTTGCTAACTGCCATGTTTTTTCACGACACCCCGATTCATGAAACCGTTCGCCCTGAGCCTGTCGAAGGGTGGTTCGACAAGCTCACCACGAACGGTGTTTCACGTTAAGTTTTCAGGTCAGCGGTTGGCCTTACTTCTTCGCAGGCTCATCCGGCTTTTTGTCGTTGCCTTCGATGAACGGGCTCCATGGCTTGGCTTTTACCGGGCCGGGTGTTTTCCAGACCACATTGAACTGGCCATCAGCCTTGATCTCGCCAATGAACACGCTCTTGTGCAAGTGGTGGTTTTTCTCGTCCATCTTGCTCACGATACCGCTCGGTGCCTTGAAAGTCTGGCCGGCCATAGCGGCGATGACCTT
>CAIYYA010000103.1 GCA_903930255.1 uncultured beta proteobacterium | reverse complement strand
TGGTAGTAGATGAAAAGACTGGGTTTGTGCTTCCACTGGATTTGCAACGCTGGGCTGACGCGGCGACATCATTGCTACAGGACCAAGCCTTATACCAGCGCATGTCAATGGCATCACGCCACGCCGTATTTGACTACACCTTCGCCAATGCTGCCAGGGGCTTGGCACAGGCTGTGCGCTTTGCCATGGGCGTGCAAGATCAACCTTTCGTAGCAGCATTGAGACCACGGGTAAAGCAACACACCGTCGTAATCGTGCAGCGCCGTCTAACACATTACCGCGTACCGTTATTTGAACAATTACGCCATCGGCTACACGCAAATGGTATTAATTTGCGGCTCATAATTGGTGATCCGACACCAAAGGAGCGCAGAAATAACGACGAAGGTTTCATAGATTGGGCAGTGCATGTTCCATGCAACTATTTTTGGAATGGTCATATTTGTTGGCAAAATTTTCAAGAACAAACTCGAAACGCCGCACTTGTCGTTGTCACACAAGAAAATAAGCAATTTTTGAATCACTTTCTGATACTAAAAAATAGACGATTCAAGTTGGCCTTTTGGGGTCATGGTGCCAACCTCCAAAGTAACTGCCCAAGCGGCATCAAAGAACGTTTCAAAAGATGGACAATTTCCAAAGTGGATTGGTGGTTTGCCTACACAGAAATATCGGCAAATCTTGTGACTACAGCTGGGTTTCCTCGAAATCGAGTTACTGTGTTGAACAATGCCGTCGACACAGTCGATTTAACTCAGCAGCGAAAATTGGTCACACCAGAAGAAACACTTGCCCTACGTCAATCGCTGGGTTTTGCATCAGGCCCAGTGTGTGTGTTTATCGGTTCGCTCTATGCAAATAAGCGGTTGGACTTTTTGTTCACAGTTGCCAAAGCAATTCGTTGCAAAATTCCTGCATTTAATTTATTAATATTAGGCGACGGGCCAGACCACGATATGGTGCAGGCTTGTTGTGCAACTTATCCATGGATCCGTTGGGTTGGTGCACGTTTTGGAAAAGAAAAGGCTGCTTACATGTCGCTCGCACATCTTTTGCTGAATCCAGGTCTAGTCGGATTGAATATTTTAGATTCATTCTTTTTCGCCGTGCCAATGATAACAACGGATTGCGGTAATCACGGACCGGAGATTTCCTACTTGGAACACGGTGTTAACGGTCTAATGACAGCCAATGATCTGAATGCATACACCGATGCTTGTGTTGGCTTGATGCTAGATTCAAAGGCATTAAATGTCTTGCAGGCTGGCTGTTTGGCCAGTGCAGACGAATATACGATCGACAACATGGTCAATCGGTTTACTGAAGGTATCTCAGACTGTCTTGCCAAACCGTTCTATCATGGAAAAGGCGATATGTGAGGATTGTTGTCGTTCACAACTTCTACCAACAAAAAGGTGGCGAAGACTCTGTCATGGAGGCAGAGGTTACCCTGATGCGCGCTAGGGGGCATCAGGTGCAGCTATTCACCTGCAATAACGACACCTTGGCTACCACACCTAAATTGAAGGTGGCTGTAAATACTTTGTGGGCAGTACACATGGCCAATAACTTTGAG
>CAIYYA010000102.1 GCA_903930255.1 uncultured beta proteobacterium | reverse complement strand
TCAATTTGTCCCACGAGATGCTCCGTCCAAAGACAGCAACAAGTACGACTCCACCAACAACGAAACGCCAGAATGAGATGTTCTCGGGTGTGAATCCATGCTGCTCGACGAGCACGTTCACAACAAGTGCACCCGTTCCCCAGAGGACGCCAGCACCACAGGCAGCAACAAATGCCAAACCCGCGGATGAGGACTGGGGGTTTGACACCGTCGCGTGAGTAATCATTGCTGTAAGACGCCTTTCAAATGTGTAACTGGCAAATTGCATAGAACTATAGTCCACTAGGGGCCGTGTGTTTAGGCGACCGCTCCCGCTGCAGACCTATCGCTCATTTTGAATTTTGGTCGCTGCACCACGCTGTGCGTTGTCATATAAAACCCTTGCCAATCAGCTTTTTGTTCGTGGATTTGTAAGGGTTATTGAGTCACTGAAGTCTCTGAGTATGCGATGGTTGAATGGCGCAACGCCATGCGGATGATCTTATTTACGATCGATTAATAATGTCCTGATTTGACTGATACTTGTCGTGCCAAGAGTGGTGCAATGCAATTAAAACGTGCACTATAGAGCTTTTCAACTCCTGCAAAAATATATGAAAACCTGTCTTATTTTGATTGATGCACAAGAGTCCTTTCGGCATCGCCCGTATTTCACCAGCACCAACCTTTCTGCCTATCTGGCCGCACAAAACGCGTTGATTGACGGCTGCGTGGTTGCTGGCGTACCTATCATTCGAGTGCTTCACGTGGATGGATCCAAAACCGCCGACAACCCGTTTTCACGGGAGTCCGGTCATGTCAAACCGTTGGCCGAACTGCACAACTTTGAACCTGTGGCCACGTTTTACAAAGGCCGTCACAGTGCGCTCGTTGGCACAGGGCTGGACGTGTGGCTGACGCAGCATGGCATTCAAAAGCTCATCATCTGTGGCATTCGCACCGAGCAATGCTGCGAAACCACCACGCGCCATGCCTCAGACCTGGGCTGGCAAGTGGACTTTTGTCTCGATGCCACGCTCACCTGGGACATGCAGCAACCCGACGGCAAAACCTTGCGTGCTGCAGATATCAAGACTCGCACCGCCACGGTGTTGCAAGATCGCTTTGCCTGCATTTGCAGCGTTCAGCAGGCGCTGGAGCGCCTGTTGTGACAAGTCTGTTGCCGTTGCATGAAGAAATCAGTGATTTTGGCAAGCGCCTGATGTCTGAGGGCTTGGTGCCACGGTCTGAACCGGAAGATGCGGCACACATTGCACAAGCCACATTGACCGGCGCCGATTACATCGCCACTTGGAATTTTGCGCTTATGGTGGGGCCGCAGACAAAATATCGACTGGTGCAAATTATTGAACGTTGGTGTTACAAAGCCCCTTTTCTGGCAACGCCAGAGGATATTTTGGAAGGAGTTTTGCTATGAAATCTGTGACCCAATCCAGGCAAGTCATACCCGCTTTCGAACCCAAGGCACCCGATGCCATCATGGCAGAACTGTGGCGCACCAAGCAGCGCATGAATGCCGAGGCCGGCTACGATATCGACAAATTGCTTGCCCGAGTGAAGCGCGAACAACAGCTTAATTTGGGTTCCAATAATTTCAAAGCTCCTCAAGCGGCCAGCGGCAGCGGTGCCTGAAATCGTTCAAGCGCTGCACCTGTCACGGTACAGCCCTCATCCTGGGCCAAAGTGCGCAGACGCAGTCGCATGGCCGACTTAGCTCATTTTTCAGATCCAATGAATATTTTGATAGCGCCTCACGCAAGCCAGACAAGCGCTACAGTTCGATAAGCTCATACTCACCTTGGATTCATCTGCGTTGGTTCGGGGGATGCCAATGCCGCCAAGCGCAGGTTGTCTATTCGCGCGTCACCAAAAGTCCTGCCGCTTTCATGGCCAGCACCGGATCATGCCTTTGACGCGGGGCAACGGGCGCAGGCAATCTGGGATAGGCTGGGGTTGAATACATCATGGCTGGGCTCCTTCAAGCAATTCTTCAGGGGTGGCAACCACCTTAAATTTGGCGAACGGCCTTCACCGCATCTCGGACGAACCGTCAGATACGAAATCACCGAAGTTTCAAGATATACGAGAGGTGCTGTCATGAACGAGCTGAATATCTTTTTGCTGCTGTACCTGTTAGGCGGATCACCGAGACCTTGATCGTCATGCTCTCAGTGCCGTTTACGCTGGTGGGTGGGGTCTGGCTGACGTGGGCGCTGGGCTACATCCTGTCGGTGGCGGTGGGCTTTATCGCGCTGGCCAGCGTAGCAGCAGAAACCGGCGTGATCATGCTGATTTACCTGGACCAGGCGTGGGAAGCTATCAAAGTTATATGCCGAGCAGAAGGACGCGAACCCGGAGTGCCCGATTTGTATGAGGCCGTGATGGAAAGCGCTGTGGAGCGCGTGCGCCCCAAGATGATGACGGTGGTGGCCATCATGGCGGGCTTGTTGCCAATCCTTTGGGGCACTGGCACCGGGTCTGAGGTGATGAGCCGCATCGCCGCGCCGATGGTGGGCGGCATTTTTTCTTCCACTGTGTTAACACTGGCAGTGATTCCGGCGATTTATGCGCTGGTGAAACAGTGGCGGAATTGGCGGTTCATAACTTTGATGTCGTGTTCAAAGCTACATCGGCCAGCCTGCATGGCGAATTGCCGCCGGTGTAGTGGCTCACCCATCAAACACTAAATATAAATATAGATATTGACAAGAATAGATTGCAACATAAAATCTATATTTATAAATCATGTCAAAACAAGCTGCCGCCCTGGCCAAACTTCCACCGCAAACCCTGCGTGCCCTAGAGACCTTGGGTGCACATTTGGCGGTTGCCCGAATTCGGCGCAAAGAGTCGCTGGCAATGCGAGCCAAGCGCGTGGGCACCTCGATTCCGACGCTGATGCGGCTTGAATCTGGCGACCCAACGGTCTCCATGGGCATTTACGCCACGGCCTTGTGGCTGATTGGCCGCGACGGTGAATTGGCTCGGATAGCCTCCCCTGAATATGACAAAGGAGCGCTCGAAATGAATGTGCAAGATGCCATCGATCTTGGCAAAGCCAGATCCAGGGTTGCCCAGAAAAACCGTTCCGCCGTCAAAATCCCGCCTGCAGCGACGTAAAGCCCGCGATGGCCAGCCAAATTGCACACCAAAAATCGCCAGCCCGACTCTGGGCCTGGCTGCTGATCGACCCCAAAAAACCGAGACTTGTGGGTGAAATCACCCAACAAAGCAATGGCGATGTCGCCCTGACTTATGACCCGCAATGGCTAGCCACAGGCTTTGCCCTGAGTGACGACATGCCGCTGGCGGAGCAGCCCATGACGCCGGTGCATCGCATCGGTCGGCAACCCGGCGCACCCGGTGCACTCGATGATGCTCGCCCAGACCGCTGGGGTGAAAAGGTGATTCGATACCTCTACAAGCCAGGGGCCACGGTGCTGGATCACCTTTATTTTGCGGGTGACGAACGCTTTGGCGCGCTTGGCGTGTCCATTTCAAACAGTTCATACACGGCGTTCACAGATCGGCCCTTACCACGTCTTGAAGATGCCAATGACCTGAACCAGGCCATCCAGATCATCGATTCGGGCGTTGGTGTGCTGCAAGAACAGCAGCGCTCGCTGGTGGGTGCCGGTGGCAGTTTGGGGGGAGCCAAGCCCAAAGCGGTGATTGCCATTGACGGTGAAGAATGGGTTCTTAAATTTTTCAATGGCGAACCCTTTGATCTGCCTTTGGTTGAGCACGCCACCATGACCATGGCAAGCAAGGCTGGCATTCGTGTGGCACCTACCCGCTTAGTGCGACTGACCGGGGAGCACGCTTTGGCGGTCAAGCGTTTTGATCGGCACAACGGTTTGCGTGTCCACTGCCTGTCGGCCTGTACGCTGTTGCGCAGCGAGGTGCCAGCGGGGATGGAGCCAGAGTTTGGCTACCCACAGCTGGCCCGCGCGCTGCGCCGGTCGGCTGATCCGCGCACGCTGGACTTGCAATTGCGTGAACTTTTCAAGCGTATGATTTTTAACATTCTGGTCGCCAATACGGATGATCACGAAAAAAACCATACCTTGCTTTGCCACATCAGTAGCCGAACCGTGAAGCTTGAACTCAGCCCGGGTTATGACATCGTGCCGACGGGTTCTGGTGCGCTGGCGCATCAGTTCATGATCACCGACACCAGTCGGGAACCCAGCTTGTATGAGGCTATGCGCGTTGTAAATGATTTTGACCTGCCGCCCCTGGAGGCCGCAAAAGTCGTGCTTGAGATCATTGCGGTGGTCAACGATTGGCAGAACCACTTTCGTTCTCTGGCCGTGACTGAATCTGATATCGGTGAAATTGCCGCGTTTATTGACGCACCCGACTTGCTCGTGCAGCGGCAAACATTCAGCGCTGCACCTTATGTCAACAGCGGCAAAGTTCGTCGCAAGCGCAGCGCCAGTCTTATATTTGCGAAATGAACGAATCAGTACATTCTGCCGCATCCCAACCGTCACAGCCGCCCAAAGAGTCCGGTCGCACCAATGACCCCGCGCGCACCATGGCGGGAATTCTGGAAGTGGCCACCCGGGAGTTTGCTGAAAAAGGCCTTAGTGGTGCCCGCATCGATGCCATTGCAGATGCCACGCGCACCAGCAAGCGCATGATTTACTATTATTTTGGCAACAAGGAAGGTCTGTACGTAGCGGTGCTGGAAGAAGCTTATCGGCGCGTGCGTGCCATTGAGGCTGGCTTGCATCTGAAAGATATGTCACCTGAGGCCGGTTTGCGCCAGTTGGTCGAGTTCACTTTTGACCACCATAGTGGCAACGAAGACTATGTGCGCCTGGTGATGAACGAAAACATGGCGCGTGGGGCGTATATGGCGCAAAGCAAGCATAAGAAAGAACTCAACGTGCCCGCCATTGCCATCATTCAGGATTTGTATGACCGGGGTGTGGCGCAAGGCATTTTCCGCCCCGGTTTCGATGCGATTGACATCCATGCGTCGATTTCAGCACTGACGTTTTTCAATGTCTCGAATCAGCACACCTTTGGACTGATCTTCAAAGATGGCGTGGCGGCACCCGATGCACAGCGCGTGCGAAAGCAGAACATCGTTGAGATGGTGGTGCGCTACGTGAAAGCATAAACCTAGAAAATCAATTAGACCCGCTTGTCAAGTTCATGACTGGCCGAGCTCAGTCCAAACGGTAAATTTTCTAATGAAAAATTTCGAATAAAGCCAGTTGTGTGATGAACTGCGCAACTGCGTGTTGCCAGACCATGTTCAGTTGATAGGCTGCATCCATTTGAAGAACAACTCCACGCTGCCAGCGTTGCCGGTACAGGTCGCCAATCAGCTCTGGTTTCAAGGCGAAGTTGTTGGTCAGAAACACCAGGCGCTTTCCTGCATCGTCCTTGACCACCACCCGGCGCATCGTTGTGGGGTAATCCTTGCTCGACAGGTAGGTCGTCAGCACGCCGGTTTGATCGCACAGCACCGTCGTATTGATTCGATCCACCGGCTGCGAGTAACGCCGCTTGAATTTGGTATTGCTCTTGGCGCGTGTCACAAAGAAGGCTTGCGCCTCGTGAATCACAAACAATCTGGCGAAGTCCAGATAGCCCCGATCCATGAGGTAGAACGCTCCTGGCTCCAGCACCAGGGAGTCCATCACATTGACCTCGTGCGTCTTGCCGTCGGTGATGTGAATGAAACTGGGGATGTTGCCTCTCAAATCGAGCAACGTGTGCAACTTGATAGCCGCCTTGGTCGATCGAAATGGTGCCCAGGCGAACACCGACAAGCACAGGTCGATGGTGCAGGCATCGAACGCGTAAACCGCAGCATCGAGTTCCACACCAAATGGCTCTGTGGTGTACAAGGGTCGAGCCAAACCGATCAAATGTTGGGCGAAGTCGGCATAGATTTGCCACGGCCGTGTGGCATTCGCATTGGCCAGCGTATTGCGCGAAATCGTCTGACAACGAAAGCCCATGTGGTAAAGCCGCCGCGCTTACGCTCGCAGGTTGACTTCGATGTCGCGCAGGGATTCGCGGTAGGTCAACTGGGCAAATGCCATGGCGAAGAATTGATCCAGGCACGAGAAGTCCTTGACCTTGTGTTCGCCGTTGTGGTCGGCCACACAGCGCCGAAACGTGCTCAGTGGCAGGTAAAGCTTGAGTTGCGCAAATACGAGCTTGCCTTGGTGCATGGCGGTTTTGGGCGGGAATCCACGAAAACCGCCAGTCTGACACTCAACGACGTTCAAATCGAGACCAGACTCAAACACCAAATTTGACAAGCAAATCATTAACTTATGACGTTCTGATGTGACAACGTTGGGACACTACTGAGTTCAACTAACGACTAAAAACTAAAAACTAATAACTAATAACTAATAACTAATAACTAATAACTAATAACTAATAACTTTTAAAACCTATGAACACACTACCCGAAACTGTTTTGATCAGTGAAGTTGGCCCGCGCGACGGCCTGCAGTCTGTTAAAGCCACCATGCCTACCGCCGACAAATTCAAATGGATCGACGCGCTGGTGGCCGCCGGTCTGCGCGAGATCGAAGTATGCTCGTTTGTGCCAGCCAAACTGCTGCCCCAAATGGCCGACGCCGCCGAGGTGGTGCGCCACGCGCTTCAATACCCCGGTGTCACCGTGATGGCGTTGGTTCCCAACCTGCGTGGCGCTGAGGGGGCGCTCAAATCGGGTGTACACAAGCTGACCATTCCATGCTCTGCCAGCGAGGCGCATTCACTGGCCAATGTGCGCAAAAGCCGTCAAGACATGGTGGAAGAAGTGCGCGCCATCGTGCGCCTGCGCGATGAAATTGCCCCGGACGTCAAGATCGAGGCGGGTCTTTCTACTGCCTTTGGCTGCACCATTCAGGGCATTGTGACCGACGACGACGTGGTCTGGATGGCCGAACAAGTGGTGGCAGCAGGGGTCGATGAAGCCGGTTTGTCTGACACCACCGGCATGGCCAACCCGGCTCAAGTGCGCAGGCTATTTAACAAAGTACGCGCCGCCATCGGTAACAAAACCGGCGCCGCGCATATGCACAACACGCGTGGTTTGGGCTTGGCTAACTGCCTGGCTGCGTATGACGTGGGGGTACGCACCTTTGATGCGTCGTTGGGTGGCTTGGGCGGCTGCCCCTACGCACCGGGCGCATCCGGCAATGTGGTCACCGAAGATTTGGTCTTTATGTTTGAAGCCATGGGCATCCGTACCGGTGTGGATATTGACAAGCTGATGGCCGCTCGCGACCCCTTACAAGCTGGCTTGCCCGGCGAACCTATCTACGGTATGACCCCGCTGGCGGGTTTGCCCAAGGGTTGGAAATAGTTTGCTTAGTTGTTAGTTGTTAGTTTGAAGTTCAACTCAAAACTACCAACTCAAAACTACCAACTTCCATGATCCTGCGCATCATCAGTATCGTTTTCCCGATTTTCATTTTGGTGATGATCGGCTTTGCCTATGGCCGCAAGCACCGTCCGGATATGACGACGGCCAACTCACTGAACATCTCTGTGTTTTTGGTTACGGTGCTGCAGTTCACCGTGGGCATCTGGCTACTCAGTGGTCGTTTCTCTGTGGCGATGCTGTGGCGCGAGCCTCTGCTGGCTGCCGCCTGTGCCGGTCTTGTTGTGAGCTTGACGGGTTTGACGGTGTGGTCGCCGCTGCTGGTGCCCGTCAAGTTGCTCGGTGATATTTCGATCGAACTGATGATTTTTGCGTTGGGTGTGCGCCTGTCCAGCGCGCAATGGGGTGCCTGGCGCATCGGCGTGGTAGGCGCTTGTGTGACCCCCGTCAGCGGCATGCTGGTTGCCTGGGCGCTGGGGCTGACCCTGCCCTTGAACCCGCAAAAGCAAGCAATGTTGTTTATTTTTGGAGCGCTGCCGCCCTCTGTTTCGAGCTTTATTTTTGCTGAGCGCTTCAAACAAGAGCCTGACAAGGAGGCCAGCATTGTCATCATTGGCAATGTAATGGCACTGTTTTTTATCCCTCTGGCGCTGGCTTTGTGGCTGTAGCCGAAGTGCTATTCATGTTGCAAATTGGCCTCTGGCGCTTATGCAGCAAGCTCAAAGTGCTATAACTTTTATCATTCATGCACAACCTCACTGTCCACAAAATTGACTGCCATATGCATATTTTTGACCCACTGCGGTTTCCATATGCGGCTGACGCCTGGTATCAACCAGCCGGTGGCGAAATCGGCACTGCGGTGCAATTGGGACACGTGCTGGACGCCCATGGCGTGAGTCATGCGTTGCTGGTGGGCTCCAATTCAGGTTACGGTCTGGACAACCGTTGCCTGCTTGATGCCTTGAAACAAGGTGCTGGCCGCTACAAGGGCATTGCTGTGGTGCGCCATGACGCGAGCCATACCGAGCTGCAAGACTTGCAAGCCGCCGGTGTCGTGGGTGTGGCCATGAATGTGGCGCTGCTGGGTGTGGACTATTACCGCAACACTGGCCCGCTGTTGGAGCGACTGCGTGATTTGGGGCTGTGGGCGCAGGTGCAATAGCAGCGCGATGAACTGCTGGCCTTGCAGCCCATGCTGCTGGGAAGCGGTGCCCAGTTGCTGTTTGACCATTGTGGCCGTCCCGATCCACAAAAAGGTTTGGGGTAGGGTGGTTTTGCCGCGTTGCTTGACTTGGCCAGCTCCGCACGGGCATACGTCAAACTGTCAAGTTTGGTGAAGAGTTCAAACCAGCCGTACCCACACCGAGATGCGTGGCCGTATGTGCAGGCTCTGCTCGACACCTACACACCGCAAGCGCTGGTGTGGGGCTCTGACTGGCCATTTTTGCGCGCACCCGAGCGCCTTGACTATGCTCCGCTGCTGACGCTTCTTGAGCACCTGGTCCCCAGCAAAGTTGATCGGCACTGTATCTGGTCGGTGACGCCAACGCGACTGTTTGGGTTTCAATGCCCTATCGTTTCTGCATTTCAGACAGATTTGATGCAATAGTGGCATTCAGCAAGACCCAGGGTATATGGCGGAAGCAGCTGCGCCAGTGATCTCGTCTTGCGCCTGAATTAATAACTGATCACTAATCAAACGCACGGCGCGATTCTTGAAATAAGCGGCACACCGATCATGCCAAGGCCGCTAGCAATTCGCAATCTATCTAAGCCTTATTGATCTGGCCCGATGATGTATCAAGTTCCGTTCGGGCTGAGCCTGTCGAAGCCCTTCGAGCAGCTCAGGGCGAACGGTTCAAACTTCATCGGGCCAGAGCAATAGGATCACCGCCTACAACTGGCACGAAGACGACTCTTCCAATTGGCCGGCTGAGTTATAACACTTAGGCATCACACTGCATTTTTGTTTGTTGCCATCGATAAAAACTTGATTCCACCCTGAAACAGGGGGACATTTAAGTGCAACAGTACAGCTTGGCTTAGTTACACCATTAGTGTAAGTATCCAGGCTCAAACCAGCTGGACAGGTTGCAGTTGCCTCACATTGCTTCGCATTGATCTTGCTTTCAGGCGGGCATACCAACCTAGATGGCGCTGTGCATTTATT
>CAIYYA010000101.1 GCA_903930255.1 uncultured beta proteobacterium | reverse complement strand
GTTCATCAGAACTGAAAAGGAAGCCCTGCACTTCCTCACCGGTCTGATCTAAGACTAACCCTGGATAGCCCACTCTAGCCCCCCATCCATCTTGCAGCAGTGTGCCCCTCACTGTGCCGGGCTCCCACTTACCAGGAATGTCGGCCAGCACATGTTCGTTAGGTCTGCCGGGCGCTAATGTTCCATAGACGAATAAACGGTTAACCATGATTTGCAGGGTTTAAGTGTTGAACAAAGACTTGCAGAGCAAAGACTGCTGCACTCAATGCTATCGTCATATATCTACCAATGCTATTTGAAGACTTTCGCGGCAAGTTCGAAGTCAACGAATGACAGTTACCGGCAAGCTCATCGGACTTATAGTAACCCGCCGTTCGTCAGCGCCTGCAACCGCTGCAGTCCTGTCTCAGACTTTACTGCTGCTAGCGTCAGCAATGCGGATGGGACGCCGCCAATTGAAAGGCAGCTTGAAGGAACCCCGCCGTCAATTCGGTAACCATCACTTGTTCAGTTCAACGGCAGGTATCGGGCAGGCATTTCGAGAAAATCATCGTCGGCTAAGGGCACGTTGAAGTCCGGCACGAACGGCTTGTGACAGGCAATGAATTCGGCAACCCCTAAGCCGACTATCGTGACCCCGGCAATGGGTCTTCAACGGTCCTTCAAGTCCAGTGCTCATTCCCGCGCCACTGACGACTTGATGACGGTTGGCAGAAATCGCTTCAACTTCCTGCTGTTGCCGTGGCCATCTGAAAGCCCAAATACCGCTTGAGGGCGTACTTCAAATTACCCACGCTTTCTTTTGGCGAGGACCCAGTGGCGGCCAAAGGCAGGTTCAGACATCTCGCCACAAAGGCCCGATTGGGGCCATCGATAAAGCAACCACTTTTCTGTAAATTTGGAAATCTGGTTTTTGGATGTTGTGAATTGGCGGCGTTCAGGGGTTCATAGTCAGATAGAATTTTGCTGTCATCCACTCCTCTGCCATCAGGCACCGAAATACTTTTAAAAGTTTTTTTTATTGACCGATCGGGGCAAACGCTTTCCAAAGCTTCAGTCTGGACGCACGGGTTTTTTGAACACCTGAGTGGCATGCCACTCCAGATTTACGGGTGCTGGCAGATATTCTTTTGCTTGCGGCAATATCATTCCGGCTCTATGGTGTGCCAACATCCTCTGGGAGACTGCCTCGCTTCCGTTAAGGTGCTGACTAAAAACCATCACGAAACTCTCAGGCAATATTTTGAATGCGCCCAAGTCAAATACTTTGTGGTGCAGTGAGCACATCGCAATCCCGTTGGGCACATCGTCCGGGCCATTGGCTTGAAACCATTTGATGTGTGCAGCCTCCAGCCCAATGGGCTGATGTCCCATCCTCAAGTCGTGCCCACAAACAGCACATCGGTATTGGTAAGCAAGCAGCACCTTGGCTCGAAACGCTGGGTCTCTTCGTCTTTGCAAGTTTTTGGTTGCGTAAAAATACTCAATCTGCGACAAACCCACTGTGTCAAGCACGTCTCCCCGTATGGTTTCTGGGAAATGGGCTTCAACGATACGCTGAGCAACAATGGAAATGAGTTCTGGATCATCCTTCAGGGCGGCGTAGACTGGATCGGCGAAGCCACCACGAACATGATTCTGGCGTAACTCAGCCAGCGTAGGCGTTGCACCAGCCGGACGATTCAAAATGGTGGACGGCCCATCCAACTTCCAAAGCCCATCGGTTCGGAGGTGCCAAAACGGGTAATGTCGAGTCGTGGCGGATCCATCAGGCCCGAACTCTTCTAGCAGTTCCTTGAGCAAGGGTTCGGCATCGTTCCAGTCCATCGTTTGTTGAGCTGATGCATTGATACGAGATAGCGCAAGCAAAACCAGCAATGGTTTGTGCACAGCGCGTCGATCGCCGTTATGCCAAACCCGGATGGCATCAAACGCCTGGATAACCTCATCACGTGTCATGGCCAGTATTTCGCTTTATCTGGAATCACCCACCGCACCCCTCCTCGGGGATCTGACAGGTCACCGGAATAGCGAGGTATCAGATGAATGTGCAGGTGCGGCACAGTTTGCCCAGCGGCAGGCCCATCATTGATGCCAATGTTGTAACCCTGGGGTTCAAACTCATTGTCAATCGTCAATCGTCAATCGTCAATCGTCAATTTGGCAAGATCAAGCAACTCCAGGATGTCACCTCGTTCTTGAACCGACAAGTCAAAAAACGAGGCAGTATGCCGTTTAGGAATCAGCAAGGTGTGACCCGGTGAAACGGGGAATCCATCTAGGATGGCAATAGCGGAGGCGTTTTCGTCGATTACCCGATGCGGCGGAAGTGTGCAAAATGCACAGCTCTGATTTTGAAGCTCACTCATGATTCATCATATTTCGCTCGCGTCATATTTTTACCAAAATTGCTTCCCGTTTTGCTCTCGTCAAAGCCACATAAATCAACTTGCGCTGACTCTCCGTGTCCTGCGGTAATCCAAGATAAGAAGAAGGTGTGACCACAATTACACGATCAAACTCCAGTCCTTTGGCCCGGTGCATGGTCGCGAAGGAAATGGCGTTGACATCCGCGGTTGCATTTTGGTTTGCATCAATCACAGATGTCACATAACCAGCCGCAGAAAATTGCTTGGCCAATGAATCACGAACAGCTTGGCTACTCGCTATGACACATGTGCTGTTGATCTGCCCATCAACATTTTCCTCTCGCCACTTTTTGACATGGACAATGGCCAGTTCAATAGCCTGCTCCATTCCGTTGGCGTCAATTACCAACGGTGCCCGGCCATGCGACAAAGACTTATACCGGCGTGTTTCATCATGCCCGTCGTCAAGATCATCCACCTCACAACCTTCAAGCAAAGCCACCGCAGCGCGACGAATCTCATCTGTTGTTCGGTAATTGAGGTATAGCTTGCGAGAACGCCCGCGAATGTCGATCCCGCATTTACTCATGGCGGCACGATTACGGGTGTAAATGCGCTGATGCCCATCTCCCACAAAAAAGAGATCATTTGACCCATGAGGCATCATGGCCCGTAGCAGCTTGAGCGCTTGTGGACCAAAATCCTGAGTTTCATCGATCAAGATACTGCTGTAAGGCAGCAACTTTGCGCTTTCACTTTCTTGTTCCAGCAAACTAGCAATTTCCCGGTAGGCATCGTCGACTTCTTTGAGTTTTCTGGACGTCAGTTGACCGCGATACTCTTCAAACACTGGCCAAATAGCATCGCGCTTGGCACGACTTAAAACAACACCGCGCCCGGTTCTTCTGACACTACGGTATTCGTCACGCGATGTCACACCTTGGGCCAACACTACCTGTTCAAGTTCAATCTCATAAAAGTTTGCAGGCAGATCGATGGAGGAATCCTTTGTCGCCATGGCGGCCTGCCACGCTTGCAATGGGCCATCTTTGCTTCGGTCATACACAATTTTGTGTTCTAGCTTGCGCGAACGCATATACCCATGAACCCACGCATCCAGGTTACGCACTTCAATCTTCGCCATCGTTTTGGGTGAGCAAAGCGTCTTCAAGTTGTCTTCGATGTCTGTTGCCAAATTTTTGGTGAAGGTGGTGAAGAGAACCTTCTGTACGCCACTCGTACGGTTATCTGCCAACCATTTTGCCCGGTGCATAGCCACGACTGTTTTTCCAGTGCCCGCTCCCCCTAAAACACGCACCGGGCCACTGCGGTCCCCCGTCGCCAATTTGTGCTGTGTTGGGTGCAAAAAAACGCGCCATTGCGCCAAGGGAGCATTCATGATGGCCAGCATGGCTTCGTCGTCTTCGACCACCACGAACCGTGACTGCGACTCCGCAGTCGCAAGAGCCGTCGCAAAATCTTCGGTGTCAATGCTGCGGTCTATTCGCGTTTCGCGCGACGTTAAAACCTGATCCAGCGTCTCGCCAGCCGCCAGAAGAAAAAGACCCTCATAAGCCTCAACTGGCAAACTGGCCTGCAATTCATCCAACTCGTCTTCAGTTTGAACCGCCTGAATGCGTCCGATCCAATCCTGTGGCACACCTAGACTCATGAGTTCACGATCTGAAAGACCGGCAAACAAGAGCGGTGAGGGTGTTGCCGGCGCGTCTGGCGATGCCACTGCGGCGACTGGGATGACATCAGTCTGCAAGGGTGATGCCACTTCTTCCACAAACACAATCTGCATGGCCCCTGTCACTGGGTTAATGGCAATCTTTCTGCGTTCAGCCCAGCGATAAGCCGGATCATGGTGATCAACATGCAACAACACATACACGTCACCACTGTCTGGCTTGAAAACAATGCCGCGCCAGTCCAGATCAATGCGGACCGATTTCAGGTTGGGATCGCGTGTCGCATTGATTTTTTCGTAATTGATACCGGGGCTTTTGGGATCTGCTTGGAACTTGACAGCCCATTTCAGCACCTTGGATTGGGCGTTTGATGGCAGCTTGGCCAACTGAAACAGGAAATCCTGTGACAAAGCGACTTTAGGTTTAAGGCTCATGCTGACGCTCCCTCAATTGATTCATTCAACCCCACACTACCCAACTTCTCTGCAACTGCCAGTTTCCAGTCTGAACCGCTGATGGTAGTGTCCAACTCATCCAACACCAGCACAAGCCATCCCGCTTCAAGCCAAGCTTGTGCCAGGTCAGTCTGGTCAAAAGTAAGCACAACCACATGTTCCGCCAACCAAGCCATTTCCGCTTCGGCCACCACCCTGCCACGCTCATCAGCCAGCTCATGCCCAATCACGGGTGGATGAGCGCCCATCATGGCCAATTGACGTAAACCCGTTCTCAAGACATCCAACGTCAGGCCCATCACTTCAGACCATTCTTGTGACAGCGCAGCTTGGTCTGATGATCCCGCTGGCACGACGGGTTTGACAGGTGTTGCGTGAAGCAGTTCAACATCTCCCGCATGAATGCCACTGCTGGTCACTAACACCATACCCGGCAAAGTTTGCAGAGTATTAAATAGCGTAAGCCATCTGCGCCAAGGTAAATGCAGCTTCTGCGCATCCATCAGATCATCAAGCACAAGGACACCCGGACTGCTTAAGTCCTCCATTGGACCTTGGGCACAAGCTAACGGCCATGATGCTGCCACGACCGGATAAAAGTCTTTGCGTGACAGGCTCGGTACAAAGCCCTTGCCAGGCGGCTGCAAGCATGCCGGCAATGGCTGCAGCCAATTTGCCCATTCGACTTTCACCTGGGCCAACTCGGCAGGGGTTGAGGGCACCATCAAAAAACCCAGCCAAAGCGCATTACGCTGCATTTGCGTGACAGCCGTGTCAATGCCGCTAGAGGGAGCCTTCGGCGTAGCCAGCCAACTTAACAGTTGAAACACACTATGGTGGCTGAACGCACCTTGCCCTGCTCTGGGCAGACTCACAGGTGCCGTCGATCCATCATGACGACAGGCCGCCACCAAGGGTGAATCAAGGTCCGTCCCCGCTGCACCAGACAGGGCCGCCTTCACGTCTTCGTGCGTGACTGACCACACCCAGAATTTGCCGCTGACCACCAGGGCGCTGCGCTTGAGCGCATCCTCGCGCAGCGACTTCTGGTGATAGGTCCAGCCATCACAAAACACAGCAACCGGCTTGCGGGCAGATCCACCCTGCCACGGCCAGATCACAAAGTCTGGCTTGCTGGCCACTGCCACGCCCTCCGAAGGACCCAAATTACATTGCGGCTCAATGCGGTAGCGTTGATTTGATACCTCCAGCACGTAACCGGATTTTCCGTTGACAATGTCTTGTACCAACTTCACCGGGGCCAAACCTGCTGTGCCACCAAGGCGACGTAGGCTCTCAATAAAGCGGCTCTCCAGAACAGAATCAAAATTCGGGTTGATGAAGATGTCAGAAATCGTGGCGACCTTTTCCAGCTGGTCCAGGGATGCGACCAATTCAGTCAATACTTCCTTGCCGCGATCGCGGGACACCAGGTTCATGTTTCGCCCCAACCGATACTGGTACACGCAGCGGTAGCAACCATCCTTTTCTGGATCCTCGTTGCATGAGCACTTGTTGATGGACTCCAGAGCCATGCGCAGTACGTCCGCCAGCGTTCCCGCGTCTTGGGCGAGCAACTGGTGCAAGTACCCCGTACCACCAGGCACGGAGTCATACAACATCACAAAATGTCGACGCGGACCGCCATCCTTGCCTGGTTCATCCTGCGTGACCAGGCGCAAGTGGTCTACCTTGCCGCCAAAGCGCCTTTTCAAGCCCAATTGCAGCGCCGCCATGAATGACTGAACCACTTCCTCATCCACTCCGGACTTGGTATAGGGCACCAAAATCCGAAGTGCTTCTGAGGTGAATTCGCGGTAGAGATACAGGCACTCCAACAAATTCGCGGGGTCTTCGCTGCCGTGCTTCGCGCAATCAAAGCTGTGGTGCTGGCCCACCGGTTCGAATCTATTTTTGGGTGGCTTTTGGACTTTGCCGCAGTGCTTGCAGAGTTTGAACCCTGGCCGGGACGCTTCCTTGTCAGCCACCTTGAACGACTCGCCAGGTTTGACCAACTCCCCAAAATTTACGTCCCTAAAGGTAACCCGCGATACAAATTCAAAACCAAATGGCAAGCCAGTCTTGATCTGCCAGGCCTCTCGAATGTCCTTGGGTTCAAAATCCGCCATCAGCTGGCGGATATAAAACTTTGGCTCGCGGTCATCGACACTGTCGTCAATACGAACTTTGGTGTCGTCGCTGTTGGCAATGGCCTGGCGGAACCTCAGCAAGGTTCTTTTTTGAGCTGCATCAGCCCACATGGCATCGCCACAATGCGGGCATGCTGCATGGGTGTCGGCCTCCACCTCCAGGTTTTGCATGTGGTGACAAGAGGGACAAAACCGCCAGATCTCGGTCTTGGCCAGATTCATATTGATCTGGTCTATTTCCACCCTGCGCTGATTAGCATAAAAACGGTTTTCCGGCGCGAATTCAGACAACGCCGAGTTTGCAGGTCGTTCGTATTTGATGGCAGGTAGGGCAACATAAGCGCCCTGCCCTTGTTCGTCCGCTGCGCGCTTGCGCCACAACACCGATTTCAGCTCAATCCCGGCCTCCGGAAATGCGTAGTTTGGTATCAAGCCCGCATCGGTCAGTGTGTTCAGCAGATCTCGCTTGTTGATCTCGGCAATCAACTCCAGCATCTTGTCACGCTCACGCAGCAGGGCATCAATCTCGGCCATGGTCGCCTCATCCTGAGGCCGCTGGGACGCAGCGGCCTTTGCGATGTCGATTTGCTCCTTGCGCTTTTTATAGGTCTTGCGCTCTTCCACAAGCTCTTGCAGGTACTTCAGCAAACGCGAGCGCAGGCCATCCGTGTCACCCTGGCCCTGCATAAAGTCTTGCAAGCGCTGGCGTACGGTAGCGTTGACATCGGTGCCCAATAGATCCACAAATGCAGCAAAAAGCTTGGGTTCATTGGACAGCACATGGTCGCAAAAGTTATACGGAAAGCGGGTTTGGTTCGCCTGCTCCACTGCGTCCAATGCGGTTGAGGTCTTTTCTGGAAACGTAGTTGCGGTGCTGATTCCGCTCACCCAGTCATCCATGCAAAAAGCAAACAACTGGCGACGCAACACCTCGGCTGCTTGCAGGAAGACACCGGGCGGAGCTACCTCGCCTGAGAGCATCTCCTGGGTTTCCTCAAAAAAATAAAGGTCGTGCGGGCTACTGCCATCAGCCAGGGTGGTCGTCATCGCATTGCCATCGCGACGTCCGGCGCGGCCCGTGCGCTGCAAATAGCTTGCCTGGTTGGGCGGAACAGAGCACAAAAGCACCGATGACAGATCTCCAATATCAACACCCATTTCCAGCGTCGGGGTAGCCGACAGCAGGTTTTCATACCAGTCGCGGGGCTGCTTGGATTTGAAACGTATCTCAAGAGCTTCCCGCTCAGCACGCTCAAGTAACCCGGTGTGCTCGGCCGCAATCACTCTGCGCAAGTCACCTTGGCTGAATCGGTCAGACAACCACCCACCTGTCGGCAATACGTCTTCGTAAGACTCTTCGGTTGCGTCAATGCAAGGCATGCCCTGCAAAGCTCTTGCGGCGCTGGCAGGCACGGTCAATCTTCTTTTGCCCTGCGGCGTGGCAAGGTAGGCCGTGGCTACACAAAACTCCAAAGCCTGCGGATTGATACCCAAAGTATCGCCTTGATGATCTTTGGTGCGAATCAAAATGCCTGCATCTTCAAGAACCGCAGCGGCGCAATGAAACATATCTGCGGCCATCCCTGGAGCAAGTAGCATTTGCCGCCCCAGACAAGCCAAAGCCCATCGGTCAAACCAACTATTTCGCTGGGTATTGGTCAGCTTGTCAAAGTCGCGCTGCTGACCCAATGTCAAAAATACCGGTCTTGGTGTGCGCTCACCCATCGAAGGCAACCACTCCCCACGCCCGCCAGATCGAATCAATCCATACACATTTCCGTCGGCGGCGTAAGCAGCCAGTTCCGAGTGCATCACCGCGCCTCGTCTGCGCAGGTGGGTCAACAATCCCCATAGCCACTGAACCAATACTTCGCCGTCGAGCCCTTTTGCCCCGAACTGTTCATGCAATTTGGGAAGCAGGGTTTGCGTGACAACCACCAGTCGATCAATTGGTACAGACAAAGTGGCCTTGCCAATACGCTCTAGGTTCCGTCCACGATGGCTCAGGTAAGTGAATTCGCTGTACGCCTGCCACAGTAGCCTCTTGCGCACTTTTCCAGGCAAGCGACTTGCCGCAGGCAACACATTCTTTTTGAGCAACTCCTCGGCCCAATCCCGCTGCCAGGTCATGTTAGGGCCAATGAACTCTGCCAGCAGCTTTTCAGGTGGCATATTCAAGACTGAACCAGGGGTGTCAAACAGGGCCTCTGCCTGCGTCAAAAAGTCCGCCCAGCTCAGGCCAGGGCTTGCCAGCTCATCGATCACCTTGGCCAGACCGGTCCGCACATTGTTGAGGTACGTTCGCGCTCCAAAGAAGCCCGCCCTGTGGGCAGCGTCCTGCACCGAGTCAGAGAACGCAATCAGCTTTTTGTCATCGTTGAACGGACTGGCCCAGCTGTGCTCCACCACCTGCGAACCCAACGTAGCATTGCGGGCACCCAACAACAGTAGCCGGTCACGGTTGCCGCAGGCCGGGCAGGTGTTGTCATGTCGCGTGTGCTGTACCTGCCCAATGGAGAAGCTGCGCTGGGCGATGACTTTGTACACCGCCAGCAGCTCCTCCTGGCCACAGGCCTGGCAGGCACCGGGGGCTTGCTGCAAATTCCCGCAAGCTGTGCAGGCATGCTGAATCACGCCTTCCACCTGGGGGCGCTTCACGCTTTGCGCCGCGTAAAGTCTCGTTGCCTCAGGCCGACCAGCAAACCAACAGTTGTAAATCTCATCGAGCTTGGTGGACAGCCGGTTACTGCCCTGCACCATGCGCGAGAGCCAGCCAGTGGTGTGGCATTCGCTGCACTGAATCATCGGCAGGTAAACGCCGTCTGGGTTGGCAGCCACGTCGGCCGAACTGCGCAACCGAACGTCCTCTGCATCCACCGCCAATTTGGCGACCATGCGGCGCAGTTCCCTGATCCATAGCTGCACCCGCAGGCTGACCAATGGCAGTGTCTTGCCATTGGCACTTGGAATGAGTGCCCACGCCACCAGCACCAACAGGGCGTCCAGCAATTCCCGCACTTGAGGGTGTGCAGCAACTGGCAGGTTTTTTTGCAAACGCTCTGTCAGCTCGCCGTAGTGGACTACGCCCCCCTTCAACTGTTTGAGCAAATTCACAAACAAAATGTGGCGCTTGAGGTAGTCACTCAGCTGGATTCGCCAAGCCACATCCTTCACATCCGAGGGTGCTGGCTCATCCTGGAAAAACAGGCCGAACCATCCGGCAACTGCATCCTCAGTGCATTTAAAGCGAGTGGAATCCAGCACCGTGGCCAAATCAGGGCGGTTTTGGAACATGAAGTCCACCATCGCGTCCTCAAGGAACACACCAACAGACTGGCGATTCTCCGTAATGACAGACTCTGGCCCAAACGGCGCACCAAAAATCTGGCGGGCGTAATCGCGCAAAGCAGCAGTATCTGAAGATCCACCCAATGTCGCAGAGGTTCCGGCACAGACCAAATGCCCGGCAGGTGTCTTCAGGCGATGACGCAACCTGCGCAGCAGCAGCGCCAAGTCTGTTCCCTGCGCTCCATCAAACGTGTGCAACTCATCAACGACCAGGTAGCGCAGCGTAGTCGGCTTGTTGCGCTCCCACAGTTTGCGGTCTTTGGGGCGAAGCAGCAAGTAGTCCAGCATCTTGTAATTGGTCAACAAAATGTCGGGCGGGTTCTTTCGTAACGTGTCGCGGTCCGTGATCACGCTGCTGGGAGTCATCACCATGCCCTGGCCCGGATCAGCCACCGACCCACCCACAAAAAGTCCTACCCGCAAGCCAACGAAGGCAGGAGTCGCCGCAACAAGCTGCGCAAACCGGCGCGCCTGATCGGTCGCCAGCGCATTCATGGGGTAGATCACCAGCGCCTTGATGCCCGCCTCACCGGCTTTGCGGGCGCGCGCGCAGTGGTCCAATACAGGGTACAAAAAACATTCGGTCTTACCGCTGCCGGTGCCTGTCGCCACCAAAGTGTGGTCCGCCAGATGCTGGCTGGACAAACGTTGCCAAGCTAGCTCCTGGTGGCTGTGGCCTGGGTATTCAGTATCAAATCCGCTGAAGAATTTTCGACCCGCCTTGCCAGGGGTAAATGGCAGACCCACCTGTAAATAGGGGCCTTTGAGCCAGCCGGATTGGTCATCCACAAACCGACGCATTAGCCCGTGCATGAAATCGTCAGACGGTTCAAAACCCGTGATCAGGAATTGCTGCAGACCTTGCTGAATGTCGCGGGCGAGTAGGGAAGGAAGCATATCGATGTATTACCTGTTGTTTCTGTTAGCGGCTGCATCAATGGCTTCGCTCAAATGCTTTCGGTAGCTGATGAACACGCAGAGCACCTTTTTGCACCGTGCGCGCTGCAATATCGACCAAATGTTGGTGATGCGTAAACACCAATACCTGCCCCTGCGCTGCAAACTTCTCCAGTGCCTGAAAAACGTGGGTGGCTCGCTCGTCATCTGAGGTCATGAACACGTCATCGAGAACCAGCGGCATCATCCGGTCAGGTTGCCGCTGCACCTGCAGAGCGGCCAACCGCAAGGCCAGATAAAGTTGGTCAGCGGTACCCTCACTCAAAGCATCCACAGCCACGGGTGTGCCCTGGACCGGTTTGGCTTTTAGCACCGGTGAACCACTGTCGTCGTCCACCCACAGACCTACAAAGCGCCCGCCCGTCATTGCCTTGAAATACTCGCTGGCCAATTCAACCAACGGTCCTTGGGCTTTTTCCCGGTAGCGCCTCAAAGCCTCGGTCAACAAAGCTTGCGCTAATTTCAGCTGCGCCCACGGACGTACACCGGCACGATAGCGGGCAATAGCAGCTTCCATTTCCTCGCGGGCATGGGCAGCTTTGTCTGAGGTATCCACGTCAGCCAACGCCAGCCGGGTATCTTGCTCAGCCGTGATGACGGCCTGCTCGTCCGCCTCCAGTCGCTCAATCACTGCAGCACAGGTTTGCTTTTCCTGCTCAATCGCCACACTGTCAAGGTCGATCAATTCGGCGCGCAGCGTGGCAGCATCTTTCGTTGATGCGCTATTTAACTGACTTTTCAAGGTGTCAAGCTGCCTGGCGACATCACGGCGTCGCTCAGATTGAGCTTCCGCATCGGGCAACTCCTCGGCCTTTTGCATCCCCGCTTGCTGCATCAGCCGGGCCATATTTTGCGTTGCAGCATCCAGATCATCCTGCGCACGTTGGCGGCGTTTTGTCTCCTTCTCGACCGTCGCATTCAGTGTGTTCAGCCTGGTTTGCGCGTCGCGTGACAACGCCAAACGCTGACTAAGACCGTCAAACCAAGGCTCCAAATGTACCCAGTCCGACTCCTGCAAAAGCTCACCCAAAGCCTTTGCCGACCGAGTCACCTGCGCTTCACTAGCCTGCAATTGCTTGAGCTGCGTGAGCGTCTCGTCATGCAACTGGTAGTCATTGCCCCAACGTTGCAATTCAGCCAGTTGGGCCTTGATCGCTTCTGGCGTTACGCCTACCGCCAGGAACAGTTGATTGCAAGCAGCATCAAGCGCACCACGGTTGGCCAAGAGTTTTTCGCCAAGTTCTGCATCTTCCTTTTGTGCATCCTGCACCTCTTGTGCCAGTATCTTCATATCTTTGGCACGTCGCGTCATGGCCACTTTTGCTGCCACCAACTCCTGTTCACAGGCCGAGCCCAAAGTAATCAACTTAGCTAGGCTACGGCCGTTTTCAGGCACGGATTGGCCCAACGCCAACAGCGCGGCCAGCAGAATATGGCTCGCCTGCGTCACCTGTTGTGTAAAGTCCGTATGCCCTTGAGTTGCATCCTTCAAACGGTCTAACTGATCCAGCGCGGACTGGCGTCCAGTCAGCCAAGCACGCACCTGTGCGGCTGTACCCAGCGGCACACCCGCTATCGTCAGCGTTTGTTGCCAGAGCGTATCCAGCGTAGACAAGGAATTGGTGAGTTCTGCCTGTGTATCTTGCAGACCCCCCAGCGCCTTCGTCATTTCTGTAATGCGTTGCTCACATTCAGACACTTCGGCAGCACGTTTGGCGCCTTCGCGCAACAAATCTGCTTGCCGATCTGCATCACCCTGCAAACGCTCGAAAGATGCGGGCAACCCAAGCGTTGACAGATCAGGGGCAGCCGGTACACGGTCAATATAGGCAGCACGAATACCATGCCAACCGGCATCGCGCTGCAAGCGGGCGTTTTTAAGTGTGTCGGCCGTCACCACTTCACCCACAGCGGCCAGGCTTGTGAGACGACGCTGCTGGGTCTGCAAGTCCAAGTCAATTTGCGTTGCCTGAACAATGTTCAATGCCAAGCGTTTGCCCCATTCGGTGCACTCACGTTCATAAGTATCTATGTCACTGGCGGCCAATCCGCGCGAGGCCGTCAATTGCTCGACGCAAGTAAAACTCAGGTCTGCTAGGTTGCGATCAAGCTTGCGTTGCTCTGTTTTGCAACTGGCAATCCAATCAGTCAATCGTTTTTCAGCATCACCCAATGATTGTGCTTGTTTTAACGCCAATGACAAAGCTTGCTGCAAAAGTGCGTCGGGTGCTTCCGGCGCCTCGCGCTGTAGCAATTCCAGCTTATTGCTGCTGGCTCGTAACTGGGTTTGAGCGTGTTGCAAGGCTAAAGTTTGCGCCTGAAACTGCGTAATGCGGACTTCAAGTTCAGTTTGATCCGCAGCGCTCATCAGTTGGCGAAACAATTCGTCCAAACTTTTGATCGGCCTGACTGATTCTGTCATTCGAGCGGCCTGCAGCAACAGTTTCTGACCTTGAGCTTCTGTAGAGGCCACCAACCGAACCCGCGTGTCAGAGCCCTGGCGAACCGCGCTTACAGCTGTGGACAGCCGGTCAATGGCAGTAGCATGCGTCAACAACGAGGTATCAACTTGAATGGACCGAGCTTCTTCCTGGCACTGCGCCAAAACCTCATCGACCTCAAGCAAAACGCTATTCGCTTGCAATTGCTTTTGTAAAATAGCCAATCGACGTTCACGGGCATCCACTGGTAGATCGACAAAGCCCTGCACATCGGACCATTCGTTGCGGGCCTGATCGAGTTGTCGCAACAGCGGCTCCACCACGCGCAACTCGGTCAACTCGGCCTGCCGTCGACGCTGGCCAGCAAGCTGCTTTCTGACATCAGCCAGTCGGCTCACCGCGTCTTCGTGCGCACGGTTGAGCGTTTTCCATTGATCCGGCTTAGTCAACGCTTGCTTGTAACGCTGCTTGGCTTCGTCTAGCTGGCGGGTTGCCTCGACCAGCACGGTTGTGGTACCACGGAGCGCGAAATACTTTTTGGTATCGTTTTGCAGTGTTTCCAGAATCGCCTTGATTCCGGCCGAACCGGTGCTGGCCTCAAACATGGCAGCACCCAATTCCCCTTCCCCACGAATCAACGTATCGCCCCCAGCCCGCAGATGCTCAGAATTCAGCCCGTACATGGTCACAAATTGCTCCCGCGCAACACCACCGGTTAGCGCCAACAGCACATCTGGCGTTATCAGACTGCCTGTTATCGGCTCGCCAGTGTCGATATCTGCCATAAGCAATGTGTCTTTGTTGCCCTTGCGCCGTGCCAGACCCAACTGACGCCCTGACCCATCCTCAAAAACGCCAGCCAAACGCATCTCTTTAAAGCCATGAACAAAGTTGTCCGTGCTTTGACCGTGAATACCGTAACGCAAATCAGCCATCGCCCGCAAAGCCGAGGTCTTGCCCGCCTCATTACGTCCGTAAATAACATGCAGATTGGCCGGCCCCGAGAAGTCCAGCGTGGTGTTGGTGAACGGGCCAAACGCCTTCAAGAACAATTGACGGATCTTCATAACCGCACCTCACCCGTATTCAAACGCGCTAGCAAAGTGGCCTCGGCAGCTTTCACCAGAGCCAATAGCGCCGCCCCATCATCAAGGCTCGGCATATCCAGCGATTCGGCCTCAAGCCCCACCGCTGCGTGAACCTCGGGAGGCACTTTGGTCAACACCTCAGACAATGTGTTCCGGCAGAACGCCGTCAGCGCTTGCGAGTCAGCAGACAGCACATCGACCCAGCGCACCAACTCCCCCAAGGCATCATTACCCAGTGCCAATTGCGCCCGATCCACCGGCGAGCGCAAATCAAGTTTGACCTGTTCAATCCAGACCTCTGCCCCAATAACATCCTGAGCTGCAGCCTGAACCGCTGCCGCCAGCGACCCGGGCAAGCGCGCTTCAAGGGCTTGTAACGGTGACTCACCAGATAGCAACACGCGCACGGCATGAAGGGCATCGCCAGCGCTGGTCACGGCCATCTGCAACGCTTGTGTTACATGCCGGGGTAAATCATCCAGAGTCAGGGTTGGCACTAGGTCGATTTGTAGTTGATGCCAGCGAACCACATCCAGTGGCACAAAGCGAGCCTCCAGAACACCAGCACCCAGCACCTCGACCAACTCGCAGCCCTTGGGCCCAGTCTCGCGCGCATGGCGACCCTGCAAATTGCCCGGGAACACCACCCGGGGTTGCTCACATACCACCTGGCGTGCATGGATATGACCAAGCGCCCAATAGTCATAACCCTTGGTTTTCAGCACTGGCAGACTGGTGGGCGCGTAGGTGTCGTGCCCAACGATGCCGGTCAAACTGGTGTGCAGCAGTCCAATGTTGAAAAAGCCAGGCACGGGAGCCGGGTAACCTGGCACCAGATCATCTGGCATTTCACGATTGGAAAAGCTGTGGCCGTGAATGGCCACACTCAGGCCATCCATGCGCACGGTCTCAGCTTTCTTATATGCGAACACCTTCACGTTGTCAGGCCAAGGCACCTGGTGAGTGATGACACCTTGTGCGTCATGGTTACCTTGCACGATGAACACCTGGATATTCTTTTGCCGCAGCCGAACCATTTGTTCGCGCACAAACAGGCCGGTATGAAAGTCCAGCCAATCGCGGTCGTACAAGTCGCCTGCGATTAGCACAAAGTCAACTTTTTCGTCGATAGCCAGCTCAACCAGCCGCTCAAGTGCCCGCCTCGTGGCACCCCGTAGTTGGTCCAAGGGCGCACCCTCGTAACGGCTCAAGCCTCTTAATGGACTGTCAATGTGCAAATCGGCTGCATGGATGAATCTCATTCAATATCCCCTACTATTACTTATTTTGACTTCATTTTTTCGTTAAACCCCTCTACATTTTTCATGCGGAGACAGATTCCCCTAATCTGCTTGCCACCTGTATTCAAAAGCCTCTGGAGGAAGGATCAAAGCATTACATTGCTGTTCGGCACCCATATCAGGAAGCATCATTAATTGGGTTTGAATGACATTAGCGATTGCTACGAGACTGGTTTTAGCCTTAATCCAATTGTTAGGACTGAACACACGGTTAGCTGGCAAAGTCTCGTTGGCAGCATTCGTCAATGCCATATTGAGCGCCTTTCCTGAAAAGTTGACCACCCAATCAACAATATTTTTATCTCTCGCTGCTTTAAGCGTCAGGTCCGGTGCAGGAACGCGGTCAACTTTATTGCTACCAACGCAGAAGAATATGGAAATGGCGTACAAGTGATGGAATGGCGCATACGCTTTCATGGCAAGCAGCGTCTCATTGAATCCAAGGGGATTATCTTTTGTCCATTTAGCCTCAATAAGCCGCATCCATTCATGCAAAGCCAATACTCGCTCGGGGGTGTAATCGCGTTTGAAAAGTTGTTCGAAGTAAGTATCGAAAATTTTGGTCTCACTGTAAGAAATATTCGGTCTTTGCGACTGCCATGCCATTAGAAGCTTGCCAAGGCTTGCCATGTCTACTACTTTGTTCTTATCCTTATCTGGGGTTGGCTGTTCTCCGCGTTTGGTAAGAAACTGACCATCTGTGTACCGTTGCTCAAACGCCTTTTTGAGTGCGAGAACTCGCTTGTCATTGCTCCGCAAGTCTCTTGGTTTTACCGTCGATTGAGAATTAGTTGAAGTGCTAATCTTGTCTGCTCGGTCATGTTCTGGTATCTCGTAGAACCGGAACATTATGTAAGTGTCTGCCAGTTTTTTAACCTGCTCACTGCAGGAAAGAATCGTTGTCAGTGATTGGCAGCCATTAACAACGCTCAATCCTTGCATGACCAAATCGTCACCATCGCGATTCATCTGGGTACAAATGGCTGTAATCCCGTTGTGAAAGAAAAAGAAATCTTTGTTACGGTCTCCGTAAATGGTGGCCTTGATCTGTTTGTTGACAGAATTACTTAACCCCAAAGATTGACGAACATTTTTTTGGAACAAAGCCCCATCTTTTATTCCTGGAAACTCCAAACAAGTTTTGAGTGGAATCGCTGCAAGCACAACTGAAGTGTCGCCAATTTTCATGTCGACGTATTTCCCTGCTTCCAGCTTGAGGCGATGCTTAATATATGGATTTTCTTTTTCAAGCGCCAAATCGTAGCGCCGCTTCAACTCTTCAGGGTCTACAAGTGTCAAAGATGCTGAAAAGTCATCTGCGTCCGCGAGATTTTTTTGAAAAACTGCGAGATCTTTGTGAGCTGCCTCCGTGAGGTTGGATGTGACTATTAACTCAAAATGCACGTCATAACCATCATCCAATGCTGTAGATAAATCAGCTAATCGCTGCTTTAGCTTGGCATTGGCATTTTCCTGGAGTTTTGCCAGATCTTTAAGTTGAACCCAAGAAGAAAGAACTTCTCGTAATGGCTCAGCATCAACCAGACCATTGCTGATGAACTTACCTTGAACTATATAAACCGCTGACTGTTCGTCATCTATTACCACCGCATCAATTTGTTTGTCATCAGCACCATCTGTGATGCTGTACTTTGTCTGATTCTGATCTTGAGCATGAATATTTCTCACGTACCACGCAACAAATCTTTGTCCATCATTTGGGAAATTTTGCTGGTAGTAGGTCTGGGCTATGTCGCTCTTAATTTTCTCGTACATCTAATACTCCCTATTTCAATTATTTATTAATAAATTCTGGTCGAATCCTAAGCCAAGCCAAGATTGACCTGACTTGGAAAAAATCCATTAAATCTACGTGGTGTATCAATTCCTTGCACTCTTCACTCATTTTCAGGGGAGTAAGACCACTGCTGCCAAGGGCCAAACCGAGTACCTCACCCCTTCAGCGATTGCAATGTCAGACGGACGTCGAAGAGATTGAATCAAGCGTTGCTCAACCTCGCGCAGGTCTGACCGAACACTTGCCCCACTTGGATCCTTAATACGCGTCACCGATTGACAGGCACGGATCAGGGCTGCTCGTTGTTTGCTATCTAACTCTTGCGATTCGCCGTCGCCATGAAACGCGAATAATCGAAGTGCTGTCGCACGTTCTGCCCATCTACCACGCTCTTGTCGAAGCGTCTGCTGCATAAAGGCCAGCACAATCACAGGCTCCATTGCTGAACCCAGAAAGTCAAGCCCGATTGGTCTCTTTACAAAGGCTGCACCTGAAGCGCGATCAGGAACGAAGCAAGTGCGGAGAACTTGTTGAACTTCGTCAAGACTAAGACCCAGCGGAATTGCAGCGATTCCATCCTCACCCACCGCTCGAAGTCCACCAGTGTCACCACAGGCGTATAACTGTTTACTCAGTGAAATCGTTGGCACCCTTTCGTCTACATCGACGATCTCATTGCCTTGAAACTCAAACGAACTGAAAGTTGCCTCTGCACTATCAGTCGCTCCACCGTACTTAACCAAAAAAGCCCCTACATCGGCCCACCTCGCTTCGCCTGGATTAACCGCTCTGATGTCATCTGCCTGTTTGCGATAGGTCTCATCAAAAGAACTCCAGGACCGGAAACCTTCAGTCACCAGCCGTCCTATTTCTTGCGCAGCTGGGCCGTCAAGTACGCTTGGCCCAGTAATGTCACCAAGAATATTTTCCAACTCTTTGGGCGGAACCAAAGACATCACCCGGCTAAATAGAGTCTCAAATTGGTCTGGATCGAGGTGCACCGCGATCAGTGCGAGCTTCTCCCTCGCGACGCGATACATATCAATCTCTCGGCTGCCAGCCGCAACGACAGTGTCAATCAGAACCGTCTTGCGAGATCCAAACCGATGAATCCGGCCAATACGCTGTTCCAACTCCATTGGATTCCAAGGCACATCAAGGTGGACCAGTCTTCTGGCGCGTTGCATATTCAAGCCCTCGCCGCCCGCGCGCGAGGAAACAAGAAAGCGTGCGCCGCCATCAGCCTGAAAACGGTCTACTTCAGCCAATCGATCTTCATCTGTTTGATTTCCGATGATGATGGCTGGTCGCTGTCCATAACGGCTCTGCAGAATGCCTGCAAAAACCGTCACCGTTTCGACCGGTTGAGCAAAAAAAACTATCTTCTCATCGCCGGCGGCATCTATCAACTTGCAAACAGCATTCCATTTTGCTTGGGCAGCGCCACTGTTGATGAGTTTGACCCCTTCTTCCAGAAGGGCCGCAAGATTTTGTGGATCAGGACGCCATTCGTCAGCATCCAGCTCTTCGTCATCGCCATCGACTTGCTCAAGAACATTTGTGCCGATTTGACGCACAATGCGTTCATAAAGTGACGCAAGTGGTTCGTCCTTTCGGCCTCCTCGATATGGACGCAAAGCAGTAAGTGCTTGAACAAGCGATGGATTCGATAACGTCCAGTTCAAACGCCTCATGGAAAGTCTGACAAGAAAACCAAGTCCTGCCTGTACGCTGGAAGCGGCCCACTGTAGCGCCTGCCCCTTCGCCCACCCAGCCGCACGAGAGCGAACGCCATTGCTCCCAACCGAGTCATACAAGGCGCCAATCTCAAGATACCACTGCTCATAACGTGCGCCTAATTGAACAACGGTGGGCTGGCGAATATCTCGTGACGGGAAGAGCGGAGCGCCACGCCAGTCCTTGACCCGATCTTTTGTCCGATAAATTACTCTTCCCGCCGCACCCGACACGCTCTTGCCGTCATCCGACAAAAGTCGAAGAATGTTTTTAAATCTGGCTTCGCTACCCTGGTGGGGTGTGCCACTCATTAAAACAAGTCGGCCTTCTGCATGTTGCGCTTTAACAAGCTGGCTTACAAGTTTGAACGACTGATTCGGGTTTCCACCAGACGGATCCCAGTCAGAAAGATGGTGGCACTCATCGACGATGACAACATCCCAAGGACCACTTTTACTGACGCGCTCCAGGTTATCGCCAAATGCGGCTTTGTGGATACTGGCAACGACAATTTTGTCAGTTTCAAGACGAGCATCACTTTCGATGCCAGCTATCCATCGACGCGCGTCAATATCCAACTTATCACGTAGCTCATTGGCAACATTGCGAACCAGCCGGGCGGGAGCAAGGTACAAGACGCGGATGGACGGGTTTTGGTCAACCAACTGTTGAATCAAAAGACCGGCTTCAATCGTTTTGCCCAATCCAACCTCGTCACCAATAAGCACCTTGCGAAGGTCAGATCGATCCAGAATGTGTTGTACCAAACTGACCTGATGCATCAGCGTTGCAGCTTTTCGAGCATCAAGTCGTCGCTGTGGATCTTCTGCGACCAAAAAACTGGCATACAGTCGCCCCAGCGTTCGACTTGTCATCGCCAACCAGTTATCCCCCGATGGCGGTGTGGTTGCAGATACCAGCTGCCCTGGCGTTGGGATTGACTTGACTCGACGTATATCGATGTTGGTTTCAACTAACGGCGGGGAACCAACAGGCTCGCATAACCGTTGAGGAATGCTGACCAAGTCATATGACTGAAACCCAAAATCATCGACAACGCGCAGAACCGCGCGGCAATGCCCAGCGTAGTCAACCAACATTTGAAATCTCCATAATTTTCTGCGTGGCAGCGGGCATTACAGACACGTCATTACGAACTGGATACTTGTCAAATACTTCCTTCAATTCCAAAAGAATAGGACCCCGCTTTTGTGCATCTGAGCGCTTTACTCTGGCCTCGTGACGCTCCACGATCAGGTCAGCCGTGTTTTGGATTGGGTCACCGCCTTGGGCGAATGCAGTTTGAATTTCTGCGCGAACCTCGGCAAAGTTCGATTGCAATATGCCGATGGCGGGCTGCTGTGCAGCTGTGGTTGCCTTGGCCGCAAGCTGACGAAACAGGTCGATGATGCGGTACTTCACACCAGCACCAATATCATTTCCCTCCACCACGAACCGATCACAAGCGGTTTTAATCGGCTTGCGGATGACCTCAATCAAACGAACCTTCACGGTTTCGCGAAGCTCGTCAACGGCTTCTTTCCCGACCTGCTTCATTTGTGCAGCCAAGGATGTCACCCGTTGTTGCTGGTTCTCCAGCAACTTTTTGTTCACTGTTGTCCCCCCGTTTTCATTGGCCCAACTACAAATTTCTTCAACCATGACCTCAATGTCGTTGGAAAGCTCAGAAGTTCTTTTTCGAATGTCCTTTAACAGTTTTTGTCCCCAGACTGCTGCCATGGGTTCCTGGAAGTAATTACTGATGTCATCAGGAAGATTAATGACTCGGCTACCATAGAAGCAGCCACCGCGGCGAACCGCAGCGCGAAGAGTTGCCCAATGCGCGCTATGAAGGCTGCTTAGATACTTATTGACCTCACCCTCAGCTACGCTGCGCGCCTCTAAGACAAGCATCTCAATTTTCGCTTGAACTGTTTTTTCAAGAAACTCACGAAAGGCACCAACACGGCGGTCATACTCCTGTCGCTTGGGTCCTAATATCTCTTCAAGTGCAGCTTCAAGTCTTTCCGCATCTTCGGCTGCACGACCTTCTTGGCGCCACTGCCCATCAATGATGCTTAACTCATTCATCAACGTGCTTGAGAAACGCAAACTAACCTCTTGCAAACGTGCGCGGCGGGATTCACGCTCAGTCTGTGCAAGCAGAATCAAGCTTTGCTGCAATGCAGGGATACCGGTCTGCTCTGCACTTTGAAGAAACGGTCGGTCATCATCGTCGTCAAGTAAAAATTTGCGTAGTTCAGGCGCCGATACAGGGTGAACTTCTAACGATTCAAGAATGCTGACCCTGGCTTGTTTGCGAGCCGACTGCACTGCTTCATTGCTGGAGTCACCAATTTTTCCCAGCTGATCGCCAATTTGCGCCCTCATTCGTGGCCTGAACTCACCAACAAGGCGTGAGAAAAATTCACGTTTCTTAGGTTTGCTTACGCCATCGATAGTTTGAAAATTCAGCCATTCCTCTTGAGCGACGTCATCGACTCGTGTCACAACCATCAACATTGAACAGGGGTCACTGTTTGGGTCGTCCGCTGCGCCAACTAGACGTTGCCAATAGCCACTGTCACGAAGCAATGCCACCGTTGACTCCGTTGGACCTGCTCGATCGACTACGACAATCACTGCCCGAGCCCTTTCGCTGATGTATTTCTTGGTCACACCACGGTAAGAATCCTGTGCGATACCAATCCCCGGCAGATCTACCAAAATCACGCCTGACTTCAGCACATCCGATGGCCAGCCCACCTCAATGCTCTCAATCAAAGGCGACAGAAAGCCTGCGGCGTGGATTTTCAAGTCCTCCTTGAAGGCTGCTGGATTGTCAATTTGTTTGTGTTCGTGCGTGCGACCGTTTTTATGCTGCTTCAGGACTTGCTGAATTCGCACAATGCGTTTCAGATCATCTTCTTCAATTTCTTGTTGCCAACGAGGCTTGTTATCACAGGCTACCCGAAGTGCATCAACAAGGTAAGGCAACCCCTTGGTGCTGAATTGATCACCGGTGATGATCTGCTTGGCTTGTTTTATCAAACCTTCAAGCCGGTCAACTTCACTGGGGACATCAACATCGACACCCACATGCTCTGCATCGGCTAATGCCTCAACGCGATCTTCTTCGTCCAATTCAAGAGCTAAATCACTCGTTTGCTCATCAGCTGTTGGCTCACTATCCAATTGATTCAAAGCCTTTTTAGCCGCTCGCTGCTGATGGACCAGGCGTTGCTCTAAAGCGAAAGCGACTTTCCATAAATGCTTCTTGGGGTGATAGACAACCTTGAATGTTGGCACATCGCTGTAATGAACTTCTGTCGCCTGAGCAGTCAATGGACCGATGCCGCCGGCGGGTAAAACTTGGCTCGCTCCCGCAGCTAAAGCATTCAGCAGTGTACTTTTTCCAATACCTGAACTGCCGAGAAAACAGACCGTAACCTTGTCTGACTCCGCCAACAATCGTTTCAAACGATCGTAATCATTTTCCAAAGCCGCTAGGAGGCTGTCGGACTTTCGGCATCGAAGCGAAATTAGAACCTAGCAGCCTGTCGGACACAGGATTTCAAAATTAGTCGACCTGAATTTGTTTAAAAAATAGGCTGATTGGTCTTGATTTTGCGGATATTTGAGTGTTTTTACGGTATTTCCTGCCCTTATCCAAATTTTGGACGTAGTACTGCCATGCGTTTGACATTCCAGGCCAGGCAAACCAGATTCCATTCACCAGTAACTTTGCAAAATCCGCGCAAGGAGAACTGCCTGAAACCCATCACTGACTTGATGATCCCAAAAACCGGCTCCACCGTTTGTTTGCGAATGGCGTAAGCTGCTCTGCCTGCCAGTGTTGTCAATCGGTGTGTCATCGCTTGCATCGGCGTGGCATCTGCCTGCAGTGGCGCAGGCTCAGTAAATCGTTCGCGCCAGTGCGGGTGATGGTCTTGGCGGACCACTGCGATCAACGGCACCAGCTTTGCTTCTTCACAGACTTTGACATTGCTGTCACTGCAATAGCCCGTGTCAGCAATCAGGGTAGTGGCAGTGCCGAGCTTGGCCTGCTGCGCTTGCAGGACTTTGAGGATGGGCTGGACTTGTTGTTTGTCATTGGGCGCCTGCGTCAAGGTGGTGGCCACCACCAACATCGTATCGGCATCGACACCAGCTTGTGCGTTGTAGCATTGATCAAAGCCACCGCCAGAGACCGGCATGATGCGCGATTCTTCGTCTGTCAGGTTGATCTGATCACTGTCACGCACACCGGGTTCAGGAGCTGCGGGTGTTTTGCCGCGTGGCTTTTTACCTGTTTCATCTTGCTTGGCTTGGCGTTTGTTCATCTTCTCGTCAAACTCAGCTTTCTCTCGGGCGTAGCGCTCTTGCGCACGCGCTGCAATCTTTGCTTTGGCTGTGGCCATGGCAGCGAGTCGGTCTTCTCGCAGCTTGAGTTCTTTGGGCAGGCTCATGCCATCTGGGGTATTGGCCGTATCGGCAGCTTCTGCCAAGGCCAGTAGCTCCTGGACTTCACCCTTGAGTTGTTCTTCAAGTTTGACGATGTGGCCATGCGAGAGTGCATGATGGCGCGAGGCGTTGGCGTGAATCTTGGTGCCGTCCAGACACACCGTACCCATCTTGAGCAGCTTCATCTCTTTGGCCATTTCCAGTACTTGGACAAACAGGCCTGCGAGTTCGTCAATGAAG
>CAIYYA010000100.1 GCA_903930255.1 uncultured beta proteobacterium | reverse complement strand
CACCGCTTGAGTGGTGCCAGTGGCACCCTGCACAGCCTGGACTGGGAGCTTTGGAAAACCTTTGGTTTGTTGATTTTGCGTGTGCCACCGCGCGTGACGAGTCAGCTCAAAATTTTGCCAAAACAGTGCTTTGTCAGCCGTGCCAACAAGTTATCGGCCTTTATCGAACGCATTGAAACCCTGCACCGCAGTGGCGTGCCGGTGCTGGTGGGCACCCGGCGCATTCTGGACAGCGAAGAAATTGCCCATCTTTTGCGCCAGCGCGGCCACACCTGCACCGTGCTCAATGCCAAGGAGCACGAATATGAAGCGCAGGTAGTGGCACTTGCAGGTGAATACGGCTGCATCACCGTAGCCACTAACATGGCCGGGCGCGGCACAGACATCAAGATAGCACCCGAAGTAGCGGCTATCGGCGGCCTGCATGTGCTGATGTTTGAAGCGCACGAATCACCGCGCATCGACTGGCAGCTTTTTGGCCGATCTGGCCGCCAGGGCGCACGCGGCAGCGCCCAGCCTTTTGTGTCGTTAGAAGAAGAACTCATCACCAAATACACCCCAACCTGGATCAAACCCCTGGCCGGCTTGATTCCAGACCAGAAAACCCGCCTGAAGATCAACCTGCTGCAATGGCTGAGCCAACGCTTGGCCAGCAG
Organism: uncultured beta proteobacterium; assembly: GCA_903930255.1. Classification (GTDB taxonomy): domain Bacteria; phylum Pseudomonadota; class Gammaproteobacteria; order Burkholderiales; family Burkholderiaceae_C; genus Rhodoferax. The sequence goes on along the minus strand of CAIYYA010000100.1, from coordinate 2,123 downwards.
CATCGCGCGTAAACAGCGCAGCCATCTGGCGTTTGTGCAAAAGCAGCTCCGAGAGCAGTTGGGGTTTTCGAAGGGATAAAGCGATTCGGGCGTTCTTGACTAGATCATCCAGGTCACCACGGCGTAGCGGGTGCCTCCGGTGACTTCCAGAATTTCATGCGGAAACAAGAAATTAGACGGAAACAACACCGCGGACCCCTTGGGTGGGCGCAGTGTGTAGCCGCCGCAAAAAAACGACCAGTCGCCGCCAGCAAAATCATCATTCAGGGCAAACGAGCAGGTCAGCGAGCGTGGCACCCGTTTGAAAGAATCAGTGTGGGTGCGGTAAAACCCGCCAGTGTGGTAGCGCAGCAGCTCAAAACCCCGACCTTCCACGATCCGGCAAAACGGAAATAATTTCTGGTAGTGGCGCACCGCCTTGAACGCCGCGTCGTACAAAGTTTGTTCGATGCGACCTCGCACCGCGGCATTTTTTTGCAAAATGCTGCGCTGCGACAACTCGATCACATCGACTTTGCGGGTGTCGCGGTCGACCTCGGCCTGACCGCCGACGCGGGCAAACTGCCACTCGTCCGATGTTTCAAATTCAGCCATCAATTGGTCACAAAATCCGGCACTCAGCACCTTCTCCAGCACCACCACATAAGGCCGCAAGTGCTCGCTATCCAACACAAGAGGGAGCACTGGCCCGGCGCCGCCGAGGGAAGCGCCCGCTGCGGGCTGCGCAAGCGCTTCAGCGGCTGCGTTTTTTGTCAAAGTAGGCATAAGCGCGGGTTCCAAAAGCAAACACATAGTGCATGAACACCTGGGTACAAAACTGACCCGCAAAGGGCTCGCGCCAGTGCGGCGTCTGGCAGCCCAGGTACATCACCGCATCGCCGGGCTGCTGGCGCACAGACACCGCCTCACCGGCAGGGGTTTTCAGCCAGATCGGCCACGGCTCGTCGGCATCCAGGTTGAGCGTCAGGCTCAGCTCGCAAGCATCGCGGTCCACATGGTCAGGCAACGCCTCGCCATGGCTGTAGAGTCTGGCATAGGCGTAGGTAGGCAGCACCTTCTCTTCGGACAAGGCTTCAACCTGCGGAATTTTCTCGACCAGCAAACGCACAAAGGGCAAAAAGTCGTACAAAGCCGGCGCCCCTGGCACCAGGGTGTCCGACGCCAAAGGCGTAGCCGCATGCTGCTGCGCCAGGCTCTTGGCAAGTGCCTGCGCCCGCTGCTTTGAAATGAACTGTGGCACCAGCAAAAAATTGCGCGCCTGCAAGCCGTCGTTCATGTTGGCACCAGCGTCGCAACTGACCCCATGGCCTTTATCGCCTGGATTTTTGCCAGCTTCTTGTCCAAACGCAGCCCGCGGTCACGCAGCACATGGCGCACGGCAAACCAGCGCAACAGCACTGGTTTGACTGCATCACGCTGCGCGTAATGGAAAAAAAACAGCCTGCGCTGTGCCTCGCTCAAGCCCAGCTCGAGCAAAAACGCCAGATCGCGCTCGATGGGGTAAGCGCCAATGTGATCCCAATCCAAAATTTTTAACTCTGTTGCGGTTACCAATATATTGTTACGCCACAAATCACCATGCCCCAGCCGCACCGGTTCGTCCAGCAGTGTCGACGGCAGGGTGTTGGCATTCAAAACTGCAGCCTGAATGGCCTCAAACTGATCATCCGACAGATCCATTTCAGCCCAGTCCACAGCCACCAGCGGCTGCGCCTGGTAGTAGGCTGTGGCATCGGCAAACGCACCCTGGGTGTCAAAGTCCAGTGGTCCAAAACCCTGCGCCGGCATGGCATGGATGCGAGCCAGGGCTTGCGCCAACTGCTGCAGCACCGCATCACTCACTTGCGCACTTAAAGGCACGCCGTCGGCATGGCGCTCTAACAGACTGACACCGTCGTGGTAGACCTTTTCAGGGATGATGCCCAAGGCGCCCAACCAGCGGTAAGCCAGCATGCTGCGCTTGTGCTGCTGCAGCCCATGCTTGGCCACCCGAAACACATAACGCTGCCCGCCCCGCTCAAAGCGGATCACCACATGCCCACCACCCAGCGCCATCTCAGGCGTAGTGGCATCCATCCAATCCAACTTTTCTTTCAAGACATAGACCAAGTGGTTATGAATCT
>CAIYYA010000099.1 GCA_903930255.1 uncultured beta proteobacterium | reverse complement strand
TTGCATTTGGTGGTTAACAATGCGCGCTTTTTGATTCTGCCTTGGGTGCGCAGCTTGGGCTTAGCCTCCAAGATTTTGTCAAAGGTGGCACGCCAGTTGCCCAAGGATTGGATGGTGCGCTATGGCTTTGCGCCGGTGTTGTTGGAGACGTTTGTGGAGTTTGAGTGTCACAAGGGCACATGCTACAAGGCCGCCAACTGGACTCTGGTGGGGCGCACTGCCGGGCGGGGTAAGAAGTCCAAGAGCAACAAGCCGCTGATTCCCATCAAGGACATCTGGCTGTACCCGTTGCGTCGGGATTGGCAAACCATCTTGTGCCGACCCTTGGATGGGGGTTGAGCGAATAGTTACAACTTAAGTTGTCCGCTGGAGAGAATGGTGCGCGCATAGTCACGTCGCTCATCTTCCTTCACATTGGGCATCAACGACAACTGTGCCATGCCCAGAATGCCAGTGCCAAGGGTGCAATGTCACCAGAATGGCTCCCGCCGTAGCGGCGCCTGCAACCAACATAAATGGGTGGCGCTGTGCAGTGGGTAAAAGCAATTTTTCCTGCTTGTGCCGCAATCTGCAGGAATTCATCGCGAGCTTCGTGTCATGGAACTCGACCATATCAGTCAGCCACAACGCTATTTTGTGGTGATTGCCAAGGGCAATGAAGTGCTTGACTGGAAAGAGATGAGCACCACCTTGATGAAATCATTCGGTTTTGAACTTGGCGTGATCAACTTCAAGGCAGGTAATGCAATTGACCAAATTTTGAACGGTGAGGCACTGTGCTTGTATTTCTACTACCGTAAAGGCTGACATATTGAGACTAATAAAAACTATCCTGAATCCGTGAGCCGACTCCCCGCCAGCCCATTATTCTTTTGAATTTCTCGTTGATATTCATTTCCCTATCGAATTTCGTCCGCCGTCATGCTCCAAATTTTTCATATCCAGACGCGTGTACCCCGGTACACCATTTTGGCGTGCGGGGCGAGTTTCTGGGCGTGCCACCTCGCGCCTACATGTTCGGCGAATTGGTTTTGAAGTGTCGGCGTGCTGTGTGGCGCCGTCAGACCCGACGCTAGGCCGTGCTGACTTGGCGCTGCGGGGCGAGTTGCCGGTACAGCCGCTCAAACACTGTGTGGGCACTGTCATTGGCACCCAACCCCAAAACCCAGCGTCCCGCGTGGTTGATCATGCGCCCAGCCTTGAACATGATTTCCTGTATCACCGTCTTCATGCGCCTGCGCTTTGCCTTGTGGCGCAGTGGGGCGTCTTTGCCAATGAGCGCATTCTGACCAATCAGACGCAAGATGTTCATTGCCACAGCAGCTATTGCGCAGACCAGAAAGTTGGTGGCAAACTTGCCACTGGGCAAACGCTCCAGATCCATGTCGGTCTTGAACTCGGAATGGAACTGCTCGTGCGTGGCATGGTCTTTGTACAGTTCAATGATGTCTTGCATCGTGAACTTTTGTGGCAGTGTCGTCGTCCAGCCTTCCAATTCGTAGTCGGGCAGCAGCAGCGCGTTGCCGTGTTTGTCGATGGTGCGCTCTATCAGGCGCAATACGCGGCGCGTCGGGTTGGCATCGGTGCCAACGCCTTCGAGCTTGAGTTCTTGCGTCCACATACACATGCGCTTTCCTTCGCGCAGATGGCACCAGATGGTGTTGGTATCCGCCGCACGCTGGGCGGCGATGGCTTCAACGGGTGTTTTTCGTGGATTCCATTTGATGATGATGGCAATCTCGCGCGACAAAGCAAGGGCTTGAGCACTCACCTCTTGCATGATTTTGAGGGAGCAAAGACCCGAGTCGGCGAGAAACAAAAGCGGCAATGGCGTCAACTGCGCAGCCATCGGCAAGACGCGCTCGAGGTTGAATTCAGTCTCCAGTGCCGAGTGCTGCACACCAGGGCGCAAGGCCAACTCCAGGCAGTAGCCCAAAGAGCCCAGGTAGGTGGCGCTGGGGGTGAAGCCGTCCACGCCTTGGTAGGTGCGCCCAACGGCTTCTTTTTGGGCGCCCGAGTTGTTCATCACAAACGTGTCCCAGTCCACGGCCATGTAGCCGCAAGGCAAAGCACCAAAGTCCACGGGGCCAGTTGCGTATTTGGCCGAGAGCAGGGCCAGGTTAAATTCTCCTGCAAGCTCAAACCACGAGGGCGCATGGGTGTCCATGCGCTGACGCAGGGTCGAGCTCGAAGCTACTGTGCCAACGTCCAGCGCGCGGGTAAAGAAGTCATCACCCCGAAATTCTTCAATTGCATCGAAGTCGTTCTTGCCTTGCACCAGCAAGCCCAGGTAGGACTTCAAAATGTCGCTATTGGAGATGCCACCGACACCGACCGGGAATTTGCAGTCAATGCGTTTATCCCAAACTGATCAATTGCAACGAGTCACCAGCGTGCTGCCGATAAATTAACACAAGGTCTCGGGGTTGATGTGGCAATCGCGGCGATCCGTCCATTTGCCTACACGTCCATGCCACAAGTTGCTCGCATGTTTCAAACCTATGGATTGACACTTCCCTGAATCAGCTCATCAATAGTGGACGGCACTTCACCGCGTTCAAGCATACGTTTGAATACTTCATATACATCAGTGCGGCTTTCTTCTTTACGCAGCGTGGCTTCATCATTGAGCCACGCGTAAATAATCACTTGCAAGGGGTTGGATGCAAACATAAAGAACAGACGGTAACGTTGTGGCAATCCTTTTTTGACGCGTCGCCAGTTGCCATGGCTTTTGCCCAGGGTGTGTCCAAGCCTAAACACGGGATCCGTTGGATTGGCAGGCACCACCTCAGAAATAGACCGATACACCGAGGCCAGCAGCTTTGTCTTGGGGTGCTGTTTGTAGCCTGAAGGATCGACTTGAGCCAAGTAGGCCACGTCTTGCGTCAAAGACTTTAGCCGCTGGGCAAAGGGTTTGAACTGAAACAAATTCCATCCGCATTTTTGCATCAATCAACCTCCACACCTTCCACCAGGGAGGCAATCTGCGCCAACTCTACTTCATACATAGGTTCGATCAGATCAGGGCGCTCAGTCATTTGTCGCTCTAAAAAATGCAGAAATGCCAACATCACCGGGTTGCTCTCATCATCCACGGGCTGCGAAACTGAGGTGTCGACAGGCAACACCGACACCAGCATTTGCCCTGGCCCTAGAACCGTTGCTTTTACCTCGCCAAAAAACTCTGGGTGCGATTTGAACAAGGCTGCATCAAAGCGAATGCCGTTGGAATTGCCAATGGGCGTACTTTTGCCGCTAAAGGTCTGAAGGTTCATGGGCGCCTCTGTGCATACAAATGGAATTACATTTTAGCAACAAATTCAATTACTTCAAGGTACGGTCACATGACAGTGGCATCACGACATATCTTGGTAAACCGTCAGAGGTCGTTTGCTGAAACTTTTTCTGCGCCAACGTATTCCCATTCATTCGTTTTTTTGAGCATTTATTGCTCCGGCACGATGAAGTTTGAACCGCTCGCCCTGAGCTTGTCGAAGGACTTCGACAGGCTCAGCCCGAACGGAACTTGATACATCATCGGGCCGAATCAATAGCGAACAAATGAATCAAAAATACAACGCCGAAAGGTAGGTTTATTAATAAATGTCAGAAACAGATATAAACTTCTAACTTATTGTCATTACCTTGATGAACAAAATTCCAGAAAAAATCCTGTCGCATGCCCAAGGCTTACCTGAAGGCGGAGTGCTATCGCCCAAGGAATTCCTTCACCTGGGTAGTCGTGCTGCCATTGATCAGGCGCTCTCACGTTTGGCCAAAGAGGGAAAATTGCAGCGTGTTTGTCGTGGCGCTTATGTTTCTCCAGTCTCAAGCCGCTTTGGTGTACGCTCACCCACCCCAGAAAAAGTGGTGCAATCCATGGCCTCCCAGCGTGGTGATATGGTGGTACCCCATGGTGCAGCCGCTGCCAATGCCTTGGGCTTGACACAACAGGTGCCTATTCGGGAAGTGTTTTTAACCTCTGGCCGGTCGCACAAACTCAAGCTGGGTCACTCAGAAGTGTTGATCAAGCATGCTCCAAGATGGATGCTGTCACTCGGAACAAGCCAGGCCGGCGCGGCGGTGCGGGCCTTGGCATGGTTGGGCCGGGTGCATGTCGGTGAATCTCTGAGTGCACTCCACCAACAATTGCCACCGGCCGAATGGCGTACTTTGACCGCCGGGCGCGCAATGCTTCCATCATGGATGGCGCAGGCCATCGGCGAGGAAGTCGCGCGTGGCTGAATCATTTTTCTCGCTGAGCGCGCCAGATCAGCGTGAAGTTCTGGAAATAGCCCGTGAACAAACCGGGCGGCCAAGCCACCTACTCGAAAAAGATGTTTGGGTGGTGTGGACCTTGGGTGCGCTATTCAACTCACCCGTTGGAGCCGACCTGACGTTCAAAGGTGGCACATCTTTATCCAAAGTCTACAAAGTCATTGACAGGTTTTCAGAAGATATTGACCTGACACTGGACATCCGCAAACTGATTCCCGACTTGATCGGTGACCAGTTCCGAGGCGAACTGGTATTGCCACAGAGTCGCAGTCAGGCTGCCAAATGGACCAAAGCAGTGCGAGACCGTATACCGGCATGGATCGCGCAATCCGTTCGACCCGTACTTGAGACCGCCATGGCCAAAGAGGGATTACAAGCCAGACTGGAAGTGGGCGGCAAAGATCAGGATCAACTGCTATTGCACTACCCCGCGTTGAAAGTGGGAACCGGCTACGTGTCGCCACTGACACTTTTGGAGTTTGGTGGGCGCGCTACCGGGGAGCCGCACCAAGCGATGCCTATTCGTTGCGACATGGCCGGCCATGTACCCAATGTTGATTTTCCAACGGCCACGCCGATAGTGATGGATGTTGCACGCACGTTTTGGGAAAAAGCAACTGCCGCGCATGTGTACTGCGAGCAGGGTCGAGTTCGAAGTGAACGCTTCTCCCGCCATTGGCATGACTTGGCGGCCATTGGTCGTAGTCAATATTTTTCGGAAGCTATCGCCAACCGAACGGTTGCCAGCGCAGTTGCCCAACACAAATCGGTTTTTTTCACCGAGAAAAACCCGGTCGGCGAACTCATTGATTACCAGTCGGCAGTTACTGGCAATCTTAATATAGTGCCTCAGGGGAATGCTCGCAGCGCATTGGCCGTAGATTATGCAAACATGCTTGAAGATCAAGTAATGATCGGCAACGCACTTACTTTCGATGATCTGATGCAGGCATGCGTGGACATTGAAGTACGGGCGAACAGCGTTTAGTTGCTCGCTTGGCGTACCCCCAAGGCCTCAAGAACCTTTTTCCAAAACACTTTGTGCGCTGAGGCATCTGTATCTACATATCGCCATAAAACAATATCTTGTTTTTCAAAACCGTTGTTGCACATCAACCCAACGAACGACAGCGCAAGAGCGCATGACATTGATCATGTCGAGGTAAATTATGTTTGCGCTTTTGAAGCAATCAGACCACCGTTTTTAGCGGCGCAGTAAACCCGAAATGACACCTCATCTGACAGGATCAGCTTAATCCCCTCAGAATTTGGCACAAAAAGCTATCAAAGGTCAGTTTTTATGTAAGGCGGCCGTCGTCGATCACCGATTTTCCCTCTCACGAAGACACAGAGCCAGCCTGGCTAGCTTTACATAATTCTTTGTGGTTTCCTGTGGGTTCGTTCAACCCCGAAACAGGGTCCTACCAGTGGCTTGCGAGCCACTGGTGTAATGAAATTAGCTCATAAAGTTATAGCAATCAGGGTGGGGCAGTTTGGGTGGCCATAAGTGGAGCACTTTGAGTGGCCATCAGGGAATAATTTTGAGAAAAGTGGTCTCTATTAATTACCGCCAAAAGCGTGACGACCCTCAAAATGAAAAGTGTTGCACGCTTTGCGCAATTATTGCGGCAACTGATTCAGTAGTCGATGGGTGACAACCTCGCACGCTGCCGCCGGGTCATATGCATGACTTAGTTTGAGCAAAGCGGCCATATCCTGGCAAAACCCTTTCTGGTCGGCCATGCAGATCGCCAAGTGCGCTAGGAATTCGCTACGTGGCACAGTTGTCGACTCATCTCTCATGTAGTGCGTGAAGGCCACGAGCACAGCGCTCGTATCCACCGGAACCACGGCCTGAGCCGTGAGTGCACCAGTACAGGTCGAACAAATTCCGGCCTTTTTTGCGCTGGAACATAGCGCGCAGCTTGGTCCCGAGCATTTCATCAATATTGTAGGAACCGATGGTTGTGGCACGTGATTCACCGCGAAAACTGAAGGCGAAGGGTAATTTTTGCAATTCAAACTTTGGGTTTCGCTCTGAGACGTTCACTTCGACTTCAATAGTCAGTTCACGCGAAGGCTCTGCAACGCTTTGCACTTTAAAAATGCAGCGCTATATCCGTGACGGCTTTGCCGCGTTCCGAACGGCTAGTTTTAACCATGTCCAGAATGATGATTTTTCTTTGCCGAGGATTTCGCGCAGTACCCTCATCAGCGCCTTTTTGATGTGTGCTTCTGGGCGGTCTCCGATGGCCACTAGGTCAATATCTTCCGAATAGCGCACGGGCGGAGCAAGATGGACTTTGTGCAAAACCGTGCCGCCGCGCATTGCGACTTGTGTTGCCAGAAACTTGTCATTAAAAATGGCTGTCATAGCCAGGCTAAGCAATAAATCCTGCTCAATCTGGTACAGCTCTGGCCATTGCACTTCGGATTGATGTTTTAGGACATCCTGAAGAGTCAGCGCAATCAATTCATCGACTCCTTCAGGTGAATATTGTCTTCAACCAGCCAGGGCATCTGCCAACCCGCACCTAGCGATGGCGTCGCAGACTGTAGGCGAACCTGGCGCAGTTTGGCCGGTAAGCTGGCTTCAACGAGTTTTGCATATTTCTTCGCGCCGAGCACTTCCAGGACATAACCCATTCTTTGCTTTACTGCAACATTCTCAAGATGAAGCGCCCGCCGCCAACCATCCGCGGTCATAGCTGGTAGTAATCCTGCGACAACATTAACTGCACGCGCGACTCCACCAACGCTTTGCTGAAACGACATTAAATCCAAGGCGGTTGCTTCCGGGCTGCTTACTGCAAGCGGGGCTGCAAGCCCTTTAATCTGCGTCAATGGCGTATCGTCCAGGCGCTGCTTGACGTGAAATTCAATATGTACATTGCCTAGGTCGAGTGCGCGTGTCGGTGTAGTGGTTATCACTTGAGTTATTTGCACGGCTTGTTGTGCTGAGCCATGCATTGCAGCGGCAGACAATAAGCCAACATAGTAGGGTTGTTGGCTCAATTGGCAATAATCCCCAAGCCAGTTGACAATCGGCGGGGCGCCCCGCAGGCGATGCTCTGGGGGAATAATCAGGAAGCAACTCGGACGGCTGGGCAACCGAGTTATCCTGTCGACAAGGTGCTCAAGTTGTCGCCGAACGGCTAAGGGCGTCAAACCACTCATCGCGACCAACTCATTCAGACTGGTGACAAGCCGACCACGTCCTTGAATTTCATCTAGCAGACGGGATGTAACCCCCTGTGTTCTCGTAGAGGGCTTGGGCACATTAGTTGAATTCATTATTGCTACTTCTATTTTCGAATTGCACCTTTAAAAGGTACTTTCCGAAAATGAAAATTACCTTGACTAAGGTTTGGATTTAGTGGCAAAGCTCAACGTGAAAGAATTCACGGTGCATTTGTACGGCAGGGGGCGGGTGCAGAAAAAACGATCAACGACCGGAACCTGGCGGAAATTCGCTGTGGATCACTCCCATTGCTCGTGTATCATTCTTCCCTCACAAGTATGCGCAACATACTGAAATTTCCTGAGTTGCGTTCAACTCGTCAATCAATTTACAACCGCAGGAGTCCCAGTCGTGTTTCAACAAGTAGTTCCCGTCAACAAAGAACGTCATGCCAACAAAAAAATCAAAGACATTTCCAGCTTTGATTTCGCATCAAAATTTCATATTGCCTATGTGACGATGCACGAATTTGCCCGCGCTGCTTCTATTTTTCCAATAGTCTTTTTGGAAGACAAAGAAAAAGACATGTTTCGCCCGGTCGCTCTGCTAGGTCTCAATGCCGGCGAAAACCTGTTTGTGGATGCCAATGGTAAATGGCAGGCTTCGTATGTGCCAGCCATCATTCGCCGCTATCCGTTTGCCTTGACGCCCACCGGCAAAGAAGATAACTATGTCGTGTGTCTTGACGAAGCCAGCGATTTGGTCAGTGATACCGACGGAGCACCTCTGTTTGACGACAAAGGCGAGCCCACACAGGTGATTGAAAACGTCAAACGCTATCTGGGTGAACTTCAGCAAATGGACGCCCTGACCAATGGTTTTTGTAAGTTTCTCTCTGAAAACAACATGTTCACTCCACTGAATATGCGTGTGCGCGACAACGACAAGGTAAAAAATATCTCTGGCTGCTACGTTGTCAACGAGGAACGTCTAAATAACCTGTCTGATGAGCGCTTCCTCGAAATTAAAAACAAAAGCTACTTGGCACCTTTGTATGCCCATTTAATTTCTCTGGCACAAACAGAACGTCTAGTCAAACTGCAAGACGAAAAGACTGCTGCGGCTAAATAAATTGGCACTGCCCATGTAGCTGTGTGCAGAAATTTGTGCCGGCTAAATGGCGTGCGTAAAATTTTTCCTGCCAAGCACCTTGTCAAATCCCTATCGATTGGTTCGATCAAGTTGTGCTGCACAAGTCCAGCAACGCAACCCGTGAGCACATCCAGCCAATGAGAATTGCATACGCATTGGCATGGCCTCGCAATCGATGAGGTGCGCAAGGTGTCCGGTTTATGGCTGCCGGGCAGCTTGATGCTTGCCTTTTTTTCCGGACTCCATGAACGCCTGTCATGCCGCCAGCGGCATGACAGGCGTTGTTATCTATGGGGTACGCACCGCTGGTGACGTACAGCGAAAGTTTGAACCACTGGGCGCTCATGTAATGCAGCGCCTTGCCCAGCAAACTGCCAGGCAGCACGGTATGCAGGTTGGCCAGCAGCATAGCCTCGATCCTTTTGAGCACCGGCACACTGTGAAGTTGGCGTTGCTCCAGGAGTTGCATAGGTTTGAGTTCCTTCTCGCGAGCCCTGGCCTCCACAGCGTACAGTTGCCTGCGGTTGTCTTTACGCATCCAAGGCACCCAACCATCGGTAAGCCAGCATGGTACCGCTTGTGCTGCTGTAGCTCATGCCTCCTGGCCACCCGAAACACATAACGCTGCCCGCCCCGCTCAAAGCGGATCACCACATGCCCACCACCCAGCGCCATCTCAGGCGTAGTGGCATCCATCCAATCCAACTTTTCTTTCAAGACATAGACCAAGTGGTTATGAATCT
>CAIYYA010000098.1 GCA_903930255.1 uncultured beta proteobacterium | reverse complement strand
TTGCTTTGCTTGTCGTAAGCCACCAGCACGGCGCAGCCTTTGTAGTCGATGCCGTATTCGGTGTTGTCGTAACCAATGCGTTTGATGGTGTCTCGCGCGACCTGGATGTAATCGACGTTGGCGTTAGTGGTGATTTCACCGGCCAGCACAACCAGCCCGGTGTTGCACAGCGTTTCAGCGGCAACGCGCGATTTGGGGTCTTGTTTAAAAATGGCATCCAGAATCGCATCGGAAATCTGGTCAGCCACCTTGTCGGGGTGGCCTTCAGAAACTGATTCTGAGGTGAATAAAAAATCGTTTGACATAAAAAAAGCTCCTAAGTAAAAGTTAACAACCCTTTCGCGTTGCTTTGGCTTTTGGAGCTTTCAGCGAACGCTTTAGCAGATTTGTCAGTGTTTTGACAAGGCACAATGCGGGTCTTTGTGGGGCCAATCATTGTGTGCGTCGCCCTGCAAGTAGTTCCGTAACTCAGCGACTGTGCGTAGTTTATCCCACTGATGATCACCTTTTTTAAATTGTTGTCGGTTTGGCCTTTGTGGCTGCTGCATGGCCTGGGCTGGAGCTTGGGTTGGCTGGTGTTTGCTGCGTCGGGGGTGTATCGGCAGCGGTTTTTGGCGAATGCCCGGCAAGCGGGTCTGGGGTGGCGGCAGTGGTTGGGCGCCGTGGGTGCCAGTGGCCAACTGGTGGCCGAGCTACCCCGACTGTGGCTGGGACCGGCTGTAGCCATCGAATGGGACGGCCAAGAACACGTGCAGGCAGCGCTGAACAAACAGCAAGGCGTGGTCTTTCTTTCGCCTCATTTGGGGTGTTTCGAAATTACGGCGCAGGCTTATGCGCAGGTTTTTGGGCAAACCGGCAAGCCCATGACGGTGCTGTTTCGTCCACCGCGGCAAGCCTGGGTGCGTGCACTGGTGGAGCAATCGCGCCAACGCCCAGGCCTCTTGACGGCACCAACCACTCTTTCAGGTGTCAAACAAATGATCAAAGCACTGAAAAAGGGTGAATCTGTCGGACTGCTGCCAGACCAGGTCCCACCGCAGGGGATGGGGGTCATGGTGCCGTTTTTTGGTCGCGATGCCTACACCATGACGCTGTCAGTGCGCTTGTTGCAACAGACAGGCGCCAGCGTGTTGCTGGCCTGGGGTGAGCGCTTGAGCTGGGGTCGTGGCTATCGCGTGCATGTGCAAGCCATGCCAGCACCCTTGCCTGAGGATCTGAAAGAAGCCGTGAGCGCAATCAACCAGGCCATGCAAACGCTGGTGATGCAATGTCCCTCACAATATTTGTGGGGGTACGCGCGCTACAAGCAAGCCCGAGAAACAGCATGATGAGCAAGTTCGTTTTGCTGCTGATGCGCAGTTTGACCCATTTGCCATTAGCCTGGGTACGTTCGCTAGGCACACTGCTCGGCTGGGTTCTCTATGCACTGGTTGTATCGCGCCGGCATGTGGTTGAAACAAATTTGCGAGTTTGTTTTCCCACACTGTCCGATGACGCTTTACACCAGCGAACACGCCAGGTCTTTGTCTGTTTTGCCCAAGCCTGGCTCGACCGTGGCTGGCTTTGGCACGCAAAACCCAAGGTATTGCATGAACGACTGCACCTGTGCGGCGCGCTTGAAGAATTGGCTGGAAACGACCCGGTGGTAATTTTTGCCCCGCATTTTGTCGGGCTTGATGCTGGCTGGACCGCGTTAACGCTGCAAATGCCGCGCCAATTCACCACTATTTACACCAACCAAGCTAATCCAGTAATGGACGCCTGGTTTTTAAAAAGTCGCCAACGCTTTGGCAAAGCGCGTTTATTTGGCCGCACTGATGGCGTCAGAAGTATCGTGGCCGCGCTGCGAGCGGGTGACCCGCTCTATTTATTGCCAGACATGAATTTTGGACCGAATGAGTCGGTGTTTGTGCCGTTTTACGGCATCAGTGCTGCCACCGTGCCCAGCCTGTCGCGCTTTGCCAAACTCGGTCACGCCAAAGTTGTTCCTGTGATTACCCGCATGACAAACAGGGGGTACAGCGTTGAAATCATGCCAGCCTGGACAAATTTTCCGGGAGAGAGCCAGGATTCAGACACCGCACAAATGAACCGGCTCCTGCAAAGCTATATTGACCGCATGCCCGAGCAATATTATTGGGTTCATAAACGCTTCAAAGACCGCCCCCCGGGAGAGCCAGATTTATATGCCTAATTGGGCTGCAGCGCTTATTCCATAAGCTCATAAAGCTATTTTTTATGCAGCAGATTCGGAACTCGGGTGCGCCCATTGCCAAAGCAGCGTTGCGACCTCGTCAATGCCTTGGCGCTTGGGCGCTGAAAACAGGCGCACTTCGCCACCACCGGCCTTGAGCTGCATGATCGACAGGGCCTTGTTTTGCTCGGCACGCGTGAGTTTGTCAGACTTGGTCAGCACCACCAAAAATTTCAGGCCTTCTGCAACCCGCGGCCGCACCACATCAAGCAATATTTCATCAAGCTCAGTCAAGCCGTGACGCGGATCACACATCAGCACAATGGCTTTGAGGTTTTCGCGTGTCACCAAATAATTGGCCATGACTTGCTGCCAGCGCAATTTGTCTTGCATGGGCACTGCGGCATAACCATAGCCAGGCAAATCAGCCAACACAGCATCGGTGATGCCCTGCTTGCCCAGTGAGAACAAATTGATATGCTGCGTACGTCCAGGTTTCTTGGAAGCAAAAGCCAACTGCTTTTGTTGCGTCAAAATATTGATGCAAGTTGACTTGCCCGCATTCGATCGCCCCACGAAAGCAATTTCTGGCACTTGCAACGGCGGCAAAAAATGCAACTGCGGGGCGGTCGTTAAAAATTTGGCGGTATGTAACCAGCCCAACGCGACCGCTGCCGTCACAGACAAGCTCTCTGACTCGGTCAATGGTGCTTCTGAAGAAATATTTGTACGGGCGTTGGACATGGATGGATGCAGGTTATTGAAGCCGCATTGTAGAATCGCCACGTTTTGCACCTCAGATTTAGGCCTTACCCACTATGAAGCTCATTGTTGCTACCCTGATTGCCGCATCCTTGGCGATGACTGCATTTTCAAGTTCTGCCCAAGAACACGCCAAGCCCGCTCAAACCCAAGCTGCCCAAGCTGATTTGGCCAAGGGCGAAGCCAGCTTTGCGGCGGTTTGTGCTGCCTGCCATGCGCCAGACGGCAACTCCATGATTCCAGTCAACCCCAAACTGGCACAGCAGCATCCAGAGTATTTGCTGAAACAATTGGATGAATTTAAAAGCGGCAAGCGTGCCAATGCCATCATGACGGGTATGGCTGCCGTTTTGAGCGAAGCCGATGCCAAAAATGTGGCTTACTGGCTTGCCAGCAAGAAATCTCAACCCGGTGCTGCTGCCGATAAAACCTCGGTTTTGCTGGGTGAGCGCATTTACCGCGGTGGTCTTGCCGACCGCCAGATTCCTGCTTGCGCAGGTTGTCATGGTCCCAGTGGGTCTGGCATTCCATCGCAATACCCGCGCCTGAGCGGCCAACATGCCGAATACGCAGTGGCGCAACTGACCGCTTTTCGTGACGGAGTTCGCCTGAACAGTCTGCAAATGACGCAAGTCGCGGCCAAGCTCAATGACCGCGAAATCAAAGCTGTTGCGGACTACGTTGCCGGTCTGCACTGAGCTGCAATCTCTGAATCCATCCAAAGGCAAGTCGTTTGACTTGCCTTTTTGCATTTAAAAAGCAAATTGATGTAACAAAACGTATGCTCTGGCGACTAATCAGCACATAGGAGCCAAACATGTTGTTAAAAACCTTTCAAAACGGATTCATTCATCCAACGCCCAGCGAGATTACTGACCAGACTCTCTACATGCGTCGCCGTGTCATTCTGCAAAAAATGGCCGCAGGCATGGCGGGCACAGCACTGGCAACATGGGCATCACGCGAGGCATTCGCACAAGACACAACCTGGACAGCATCCGGGCAGCTGAGTAAGCTCCCGCGCGTTCCGTCCACCCTTGCTGGCGCTGTGTCAATGGAAAAAGTCACCGAATACAAACATGCCAGCAACTACAACAATTTTTATGAATTTGGCACCGACAAAGCCGATCCCGCGCGCACGGCACACTCCCTGGTCACTTCACCTTGGAGCATTCAGATCGATGGTTTGATAAAAAAACCAGGCCGATACGCACTTGAAGACTTGCAGAAACTGAGCGCACAAGAGGAGCGCATCTACCGACTGCGCTGCGTGGAGGGTTGGTCGATGGTGATCCCTTGGATTGGCTACTCTCTTTCGGCATTGATTCGCAAAGTGGAGCCGCTTGGCAGTGCCAAATTTGTTGAATTTATCAGTCTGGCCGATCCCAAAACCATGCCAGGGCTGCAATATCGTGTATTGGATTGGCCGTATACCGAAGCGCTGCGCATCGATGAGGCCATGCATCCGCTCACCTTGCTGAGTTTTGGCATGTATGGCGAAGTTCTACCCAAACAAAGTGGCGCGCCCGTGCGACTGGTGGTGCCTTGGAAATATGGCTTCAAAAGTGCTAAAAGCCTGGTGCGCATCCGTTTTACCGATCAGCAACCTGGCACGGCATGGAACAAAGCGGCACCCAGTGAGTATGGGTTTTATTCGAACGTCAACCCGGAAGTCGATCATCCTCGCTGGAGTCAAGCGACCGAACGACGCATCGGCGAAGATGGTCTTTTCACCAAAAAACGCAAAACCTTAGTCTTTAACGGCTACGCTGATCAGGTGGCCAGCCTCTATGCCGGCATGGACTTGAAGCGCCAGTTCTAATGCCGTCGTCCCTATCCATGCAGCGGCAAAGCTGGCTCAAGGTCGGCGTTTTTTGGCTGGCTTTAACGCCCTTGGCTTGGCTAATTTGGGCTGCATTTTTTGATCAACTCGGAGCGAATCCTGCACAAGCTTTGGTGCGTGCGACGGGTGATTGGACCCTGCGCATGCTGTGTCTGGTGCTGGCGATTACACCGCTACGCAGCGTTTTCCATATACCCGCTCTGGCACGTCTGCGCCGCATGCTCGGGCTATTCATGTTTTTTTACGCAGTGCTGCACCTGCTGTCCTACAGCGCCTTCGATATGGGGTTTGATTTTTTTGAGATCGGCCACGACATCGTCAAGCGCCCATTCATTTTGCTTGGCTTCACAGCATTTTTGATCACGACGTGCTTAGCAGCAACGTCTTTTAACAGCGCCATCAAAATCATAGGTGGCAAAAACTGGAAACGCTTGCACCAACTGGTGTATGTTGTCGCCATTTTGGCGTTGCTGCATTTTTATTGGATGCGCGCCGCGAAAAGCGATTTTCTCGACGTGCTGGTTTATGCCAGCATCATCGGCTTGTTGCTGGGCTGGCGCTTGCTGCGCTGGACGCGGGAATGGGTGCAGTGCCGGAGCGCTGAACGGCCGGCTGAGCGTTCGGCAAATACAGTGGGCCTTGTTGCCCACAAGCAGTCAAAGTGACCACAGCGCTGACAAGGAACAAGCGGCAAACTAAAATTTTGTGAATTAACAGCATGGTGAAATTGTAATGAACGATATTGAATTTATGGATCGCGCAGAACTTGTGCTCAAGGGTGTCGAGCTGGCATGCGACCGCATCAACGAGCAAACGCAAACTGACATTGACAACCAGCGCACGGGCGGCATGATCACTTTGCAATTTGCCAATCGGAGTCAGATCGTCATCAATCTGCAAAAACCGCTGCACGAGATCTGGCTGGCTGCCAAATGTGGCGGTTTTCACTACCGGTTTGATGGGTCGAACTGGACAGACACCAAGGGGCAGGGCGAGTTTTTTGTGTCACTTTCACGCTATGCGAGCGAACAATCCGCTAGCAACCTGTTGTTTACTGCGGGCTAGTTTTTAAAAAGATCGAGAATTTTCTTTTTCTCGTCTGCTGGCGGCATCGGAATGACTTGAGGTTGATCGTTGGCAGCACCCTTGGCATCCAGACCCAATGAAGTGATACCCGCATTTTTGGCATATTCGTCATAAAACCATTCTCCACCCGAATTCACCACGCCCTCGGGCACAGGATATTCAGCGACCGGAACATTTTTAAGTGCTTGAGCCATGAACTCAATCCACACGGGCAGACTCAAGCCACCTCCGGTTTCCTTGCTGCCCAATTTGCGAGGCGTGTCGTAACCAATCCAGGTTACTGCTGCAAGCGTAGGCTGAAAGCCTGCAAACCAGGCATCCATCGAGTCGTTGGTGGTGCCGGTTTTGCCATATAAATCGGGTCGTTTCAAGGTGCCTTGCGCTGAGGCAGCAGTACCAGAGCGCGTGACTTCTTGCAACAAGCTATTCATCACAAATGCATTGCGTGCATCGATGACGCGCGCCGACTCTTGCAGCACCGGATTGGGCGTTTGCGCCAATACTTTGCCTTTTTGATCCGTTACCTTGCTCACAAGCCATGGGTTGATACGATAACCGCCGTTGGCAAAAACCGAATAGGCGCTCGCCATTTGCAGGGGAGTCACTGAACCCGCGCCCAATGCCATGGTCAGGTAAGCCGGATGTTTGTCTGCCTCAAAACCAAAGCGTCCCACCCAATCTTGCGCGTTTTGCGCTCCAACCACTTGCAAGATGCGGATCGAAATCATGTTTTTTGACTTGGCCAGTCCACGTCGCATACTCATCGGCCCTTCAAATTTGCCATCGTAATTTTTCGGCTCCCAGGCTTGTCCGCCAGTCACACCCGCATCAAAAAACAGTGGGCTGTCGTTGATGATGGTGGCTGGTGTGACGCCATGCTCAAGCGCAGCAGAATAAATGAAAGGTTTAAAACTCGAACCCGGTTGCCGCCACGCCTGCGTGACGTGATTGAACTTGTTTTTCTCAAAATCAAAACCGCCAACCAGTGCCTTGATCGAACCATCTTGTGGATCAATTGCCACAAAAGCACCTTCAACCTCCGGAAGTTGCGTGATTTCCCAACTCGTTTTTGATGTTTGCATGACCCTGATGATGGCTCCGCGCCGAATCCTGATGTTGGCTGCGGCCTTGTCCGATAAGCCCGAAAGCGCGGGCTTGAGCCCCTCGCCAGTGATCTCGATGACTTCCCCGTTTTGCCGCACAGCCTGAATTTTTTTGCTATTGGCTTCCATAACCACCGCCGACATCACGTCGCCGTTATCCGGGTGCTCCTGCAAAGCATCGTCAATCATGTCCTCGGCCTCTTGCTGGCTGGCTGGCAGAACTAGAAACTTTTCGGGGCCACGGTACACCTGGCGGCGCTCATAACTCATGATGCCATGACGCAACGCCTGGTAAGCCACTGCTTGATCGGCTGTGCGCAGTGTGGTGTAAACGTTAAGTCCGCGTGTGTAAGTATCTTCAGCATACTGGGCAAACATCAGTTGACGCACCGTTTCAGCAACGTATTCGGCATGCACCCCGGTGTTGTCAGAGTTCGTCTTGACCTTGAGTTGCTCGCGCTTGGCAGCATCGGCTTGATCTGCAGTGATGTAGGCGTTCTCCAACATACGCTCAATGATGTGCAATTGGCGCGATTTTGCCCGCTTGGGATTATTGATGGGGTTATAAGCCGACGGCGCTTTGGGCAAACCAGCCAGCATGGCGGCTTCAGCCACACTGACGTTTTGCAACGACTTACCAAAATAGGCTTCAGCAGCAGCGGCAAAACCATAGGCTCGATTTCCCAGAAAAATCTGGTTCATGTAGATTTCCAGAATCTGGTCTTTGCTCAGCATGTGCTCAAGCTTGAAGGTCAGCAAAATCTCATAAATCTTGCGGGTGTAAGTTTTTTCAGATGAAAGGTAAACATTGCGAGCCACCTGCATGGTGATGGTGGATGCGCCCTGGCTTTTAAACCGTCCCAAATTGGCCAGTGCCGCGCGCAGAATGCCTTTGTAGTCGACACCGCCATGTTCATAAAAACGCGAATCTTCAATGGCCAAGACGGCATCTTTCATCACCTTGGGTATATCTTTGATGGGCGTCAAATGACGCCGCTCTTCACCGAATTCACCAATCAACGTCCCTTCAGCTGAAAACACGCGCAAAGGCAACTTCGGGCGATAGTCTGACAAGTCGGAAATATCTGGAAGATTCGGAAAAGCAACAGCCATTGCCAAGCCCACCGTGAGCAAAATGGCGGCGAATCCAGCCAAGGCAAGGCCAGCCATCCCTATGAATAATTTGAGCAACCAATGCATCGATTCACGCCGAACGGGGGCGGGTTTGGCACGCTCGGGTGACACAGGTGTGGATTTAGCGGTCATAAATATCTTGGTGAAGAATTGCGCACATTATAAAAATCAGAGCACAAATTCAGAACAGGTTAGCATCCAAACTTTGATAGCACGGTTGGGTGCGTTCAAGCAGCTACATTTGGCAACACTTTTAACTGGCAAAAAAGGCAAAAAGCTTTGTGTAACAATAAGCTTACTGATAATATTCAAGTGAATTCTCAGGTTGGTATCGAACTTATTCGTCTTGATTAGGGGAATGCATTGCTTTCATTGGCATCTTTGTTCAGCCGTGAGCCAGCTTCAATGCTTGGTTTAGACATCAGTTCGTCCAGCGTCAAGCTGGTTGAATTGGGTCGGACGAAGTCGGGGTTGCTACTTTTGGAAAATTGCGCGATTGTGCCACTCGAGCGTGGCTGGATCACCGACGGCAATATCGAAAAATTCGACGAAGTGGCGGAGGCTCTGCGTCGTCTCATCAAAAAAAGTGGAAGCAAAACCAAAAACGTGGCAATGGCACTGCCGCCTTCGGCTGTTATCACCAAAAAAATTGTTCTGCCAGGTGGACTAACTGACCAAGAACTAGAGATGCAGGTTGAAACCGAAGCCAACCAATACATCCCGTTCCCGCTGGATGAAGTCAGCCTGGACTTCTGCATAGTGGGTCCCAGTGCCACATCCACCGGCGATGTCGAAGTCCTGATTGCGGCATCGCGGCGCGAAAAAGTGCAAGACATACAAGGTCTCGCCGAAGCTGCTGGCCTGAAGCCAGTGATTGTTGATGTGGAATCCTACGCCTCTCGGCTTGCCACCAGCCGCTTGATTAGCAACCTGCCCAACCAAGGCGTTGGCAGCATCGTTGCGCTTTTTGAAGTGGGCGCTTTAACCACCAGCATGCAGGTGATTCGGAACGACGAAGTGTTATACGACCGTGATCAAGCTTTTGGTGGAACACAACTCACACAAATGATTGTTCGCCAATATGGCTTTTCGACAGAAGAAGCCGAAAGTAAAAAACGCAGCGGTGATTTGCCCGACGATTATGAAAGCATCGTTTTGCAGCCTTTTATTGACAGTTTGGTACAAGAAATTGGCCGTGCCTTGCAATTCTTCTTTACCAGCACCACCCACAACAAAGTCGATTTGGTCATGTTGGCCGGTGGTTCGGCCGCATTGCAGGGTCTGACAGCCGCAGTGACCAAACAAACAACTTTCGAATGCGTTGTTGCCAATCCGTTCGAAGGCATGGAAATTTCAGAAAATGTGCGGATGAAAAAATTGGCGCGTGAAGCGCCCTCGTATCTCACCTCTTGCGGTTTGGCGTTGCGGAGGTTTATGCAGTGATCTTGATCAACCTTCTTCCACATCGGGAAATCGCGCGCAAACGCCGCAAAGATGTATTTAATGTCAGCTTGGGCGCATCTGCCCTGCTGGGGGGACTGCTAGCCGGACTGGTTTTCTTATGGTTTCAAACGCAAATTTCTGCACAAAACGACAAAAACGACTTGTTGCAAGTTGAAATTAATAAATTTAATGCGCAAATCAAAGACATCGCCGGTCTTGAATCTCAAATTGCCGCCCTGCGAGCACGTCAACAGGCCGTTGAAGACCTGCAAGCTGACCGCAATTTGCCCGTGCATCTGCTCACCGAATTGGTAAAACAATTGCCCGAAGGTGTTTACATCAACGCATTGCGCCAAGACGGACAAAGCCTGAACATTCAAGGCACGTCGCAATCCAACGAGCGGGTTTCCGAGTTGCTGCGTAACTTAGCCAATAACTCAAGTTGGTTTGCCCGGCCAGAGTTGATCGAAATTGTGGCTGGCAGCGTTACGCTGAGCCCCAGAGACTTGCGTCGGGTCGCCAATTTCACCATTCGCGTCAAACTGGTGCGTGCCAGCGAAATTGCACAAACCCAAGCAACTGCGCCTGCGCCAGCCACGCCAGCCAAACCTTTGGTGCCAGTCTCTACACCAGCCAGCAAGTAAAGGCACGCAAATGGCAAGCTCTTTGAAAATCAAAATCAATTTCAATCTTAAAGAATGGTTTTCTGGTGTAACCGCGCAGTTTCAAAATCTTGACAGCAAAGACCCTTCGAGCTGGCCGGCACTGCCTCGCTACAGCGTTTTTGTATTGCTCTCGGTTGTATGCGTCGTCATCTTGTGGTTTGTCTGGCTTAGCGATTCTGAAATTGCCTTAACACAAGCTCAAGCCAGCGAAGTCAAGCTACGCGATGAATACAAGCTCAAACTAGGCAAAGCCGTCAATCTCGATGCGTTGAAAAAACAGCGTGAGCAAGTTCAACTTTATGTGACACAGCTCGAAAAACAATTGCCCAGCAAAGCCGAAATGGATGCCTTGCTGTCAGACATCAATCAAGCAGGTTTGGGTCGAAGCCTTCAGTTTGAACTATTTCGGCCTGGCCAAGTGATTGTGCGTGACTACTACGCCGAGTTGCCGATAGCGCTGCGTGTGACCGGCCGCTATCACGATATTGGCTCATTTGCCGGTGATATTGCCAATTTGTCGCGCATTGTCACGCTCAACAATCTGACCATTCTGCCCGCGCGCGACGGTGCTTTGGCCATGGATGCTGTGGCTAAAACCTTCCGTTATCTTGATGCAGACGAAATCAAGGCACAGCGCAAGGTCACACCACCGCCAACGCCAGCAGCGCCCGCCAAATAACCATGAGTATTCACAAACATATTGCTTATGCAGCGTTATCGCTAGCGTTGCTCGGCTGCAGTTCGGCCTCACAAGAAGAATTGCAACAATGGATGTCTGAGCAAAGAACGCAAACGCATGCCAAGGTCAAACCAATCTCCGAGCCCAAACAGTTCAAGCCCGAGTCCTACACCATGATGGCGATGGTTGAGCCCTTTAGCATTCAGAAACTAACGGTCGCTCTGAAAAACGAAAAGTCGCAAACCAGTGCCAATGCCGCCTTGGTTGCGCCTGAACTGGCGCGCCGCAAGGAGCCCCTTGAAGAATTTCCGCTCGACACCATGAGCCTGGTCGGCAGCCTGCTGCGCGACGGCAAACCCGTTGGCTTGGTCAAAATTGGCCCCCTTTTATACCAGGTGCGTGTGGGCGAGCATTTGGGGCAGAATTTTGGACGCGTCATGAAAATTGTTGAAAAAGAGCTAACCCTACGTGAAATTGTGCAAGACGCTGCTGGCGAATGGACTGAGCGTTCAGCCAACCTGCAATTGCAAGAGAGGTCAAAATGAAAAAAATCTGCCCGCCTTGGCTCGATTGGTTTGGTTTGCGTTCCAGCTTGGGTCTGGCTTTGCTCATGACTTGCGCTTGGGCACACGCCCAAGTCCAAATAGAAGCGGTTTCAGGGTCTGTGCAAAGTGGTGTTGAAATTGTCAAAATCGACCTGAATCAGCCCCTTGCAGCCGTTCCCAGCGGCTTTTCAATTCAGTCGCCAGCTCGGTTGGCGTTGGATTTTCCAGATGTCACAACCAGCCTGGGTCGCTCCACCATCGAGATCAATCAGGGCAACCTCAAATCGGTGAGTGTGGTGCAGGCAGGCAATCGCACCCGGGTCGTGTTGAACCTGAAACAGTCCACCCCTTACAAAACGCAACTCCAAGGCAAGTCATTGCTGGTTGTGCTGGAGCCCATCGCCAGTTCAGCAACCATCAATCCAGAAGCAGCATCGGTGTTTGCCGCACCTTTGCCCCTAGCGCGCGACACACGCCCTTTGCGCGATGTAGACTTTCGCCGAGGTGAAGATGGCGCTGGACGGGTGGTTGTGGCGCTGCCCAGCAATCAGGTGGGGGTGGATATTCGCCAGCAGGGTCAGACTTTGGTGCTCGAGTTTCTCAAAACCACCCTGCCAGAAGGGCTGCGCCGGCGCTTGGATGTGACCGACTTTGGCACGCCTGTCAAAACCATCAGCACCTTTGAAGTGGGCGACAAAGTCCGCATGGTGATCGAGCCACAAGGTCTGTGGTCACACAGCGCTTATCAAACCGATGAGCAATTTGTCGTCGAAGTCAAACCAGTCAAGGTCGATGCGGGCAAGTTGACGCAAGGTGTTGGTTTTAATGGGCAAAAACTGTCGTTGAACTTCCAAAACATCGACGTTCGCTCGCTCTTGCAAGTGATTGCTGACTTCACCAATTTCAACGTAATCACATCCGATTCGGTGCAAGGCAGCGTCACACTGCGACTCCAAGACGTGCCCTGGGATCAGGCACTCGACATTATTTTGCAATCCAAAGGGCTGGGCATGCGCAAAACCGGCAACGTGCTCTGGATTGCCCCCAAAGATGAAATCAATGCCAAAGAAAAGCTCGACCTCGAATCCGTCGTGGCACTGCAAAACCTCGAACCCCTGCGCACCCAATCGTTCCAGATGAACTACACCAAAGCGGCCGAAGTGGCTGTGCAACTGACCTCCACCGGCGGTGGAAGCGGAGCCAACAACTCGCGCTTGCTTAGTTCGCGCGGCAGCGTGATCTCAGAAACCAGAACCAATCAGCTTTTTGTCACCGACATTCCATCCAAGCTCGAGCAAGTGCAACAGCTCATCTCCAAACTCGATATTCCAGTGCGCCAGGTACTGATCGAAGCTCGCATCGTCGAGGCATCCGACACTTTTGGGAAATCATTGGGTGTAAAACTTGGTGGCACAGGCGCCTATGCTAGCGCCCAGACCGGGGGTAGCGGTGTGGCCTTTGGCGGCACCTATGCCGACGTGTTGGCTGGCACCGGCGGCACTGCCGGCAATTTTGTCAACCTGCCTGCCGTCGGTCAGAACGGTTACACACCGGCAACTTTTGCTTTGTCGATTTTCAGTGCTGGCGTGAACCGTTTTCTGAACCTGGAGTTATCTGCGCTTGAAGCCGATGGCAAGGGCAAAGTGGTGTCAAGCCCACGCGTAGTCACGGCCGATCAGATCAAGGCATTGATCGAGCAAGGAACTGAGTTGCCCTATCAGGTGGCTTCAGCCAGTGGCGCAACCTCAATTGCTTTCAGAAAAGCCAACTTAAAGCTCGAAGTCACCCCGCAGATCACGCCCGAAGGCAACATCATTTTGATGCTGGATGTCAACAAAGACACCGTAGGGCAATCGACAGCGGCCGGTTATGCCATCAACACCAAGCATATTCAAACCCAGGTGCTGGTTGAAAATGGTGGAACCGTGGTAATTGGCGGCATCTTCGAAATGACCGAAAGCGAAAACGAAACCAAAGTTCCACTGTTAGGCGACTTACCCGGTGTTGGCAACCTATTTAAGAGTCGCTCCAAAATTTCAAACAAACAAGAGATGCTGGTCTTCATCACACCCAAAGTGATCGCTGACAAGGCCACGCGTTAACTCCACCCATTTTCAAAATTCCATCCAGCGTTACAGGAAGGTTCGTATGCGTTTTATTCAGTATGTGGCAGGGCTTGGTTTAGCACTGGCGTTAGCGGCCTGCGGTGGGGGTGGGGGATTGGGTGGGGCGGTGGCGCCAACTTCAGCGGCGAGTACGCCGGCGACGACAGCAGCGAATTCCAGTGTTTCATCAATTGTGATTAATTCAACTTCTACAACATTAAATGTAGATGGAACATCGTCATTAAGCTTCACTGTGTATGGGTTGACCAGTGGGAATGCCAACGTCAGTGGTGCAACCATTGACCTCGCAGCAACCTCTGGGGTAATTTTGAGTGCACCATCTGTCACCACAACATCTACGGGTGCAACGTTCACAATCACTGCCTTGACTTCTGATCAGTCCACTCGAACTGCAACCATTACAGCGTCTTGCACTGCTTGTGCCGCCGTGAAAACGACAAAGGACATCAATGTTGTAGGTGCCAGTATTAGCCTAGCAAACACTGGAAGCACTTCTTTGATCATCGGTG
>CAIYYA010000097.1 GCA_903930255.1 uncultured beta proteobacterium | reverse complement strand
CAACAGTCCAAGAGTTAGCCAAGCTGCACCCTGTGCAAAAAAAGCAAACATACGGTCTGCCCAAGGCCCAGAGCGGACTGATTTCAGGTTGAATGCTTGGCTCATGGCTTAGTTTTGAAATATGATTAGCTAGCCCTAGATTGTGCTTGAGGGCAACCGGGCTAAATTGACATCTGGCAATAGGATTTAGTTCTTTCTAATTAAACCACGCTCTAATTTAAGACAAATATATGTCAAGCATGTGACATTTTTGAAATTGTCAGAATAAGTTGACTGCTTGACACTTAGAGATGCTATGCTGAATGTGTTGTCTCATACACACTCACTATGCAAAACGCAAAGCGCTTGGCGGCTGTCGATTTAGGCTCAAACAGCTTCCGCCTGGAATTGGGCACCGCCGCAAATGGCCAGTTTTTTCGGTCTAATTATTTTAAGGAAACTATTCGTCAGGGTGGGGGACTTGACGAGCAAAGTCGTTTAAAGCCACGTGTCATGCAACAAGGATGGGAATGTTTGGCGCGATTTGGTCAACTTTTAGTGCAATTCGAACCTCACGAAGTGCTTGCAGTGGCCACCCAAACTTTACGTGAAGCTCAAAATCGTGACGATTTTCTGATACTTGGCAGTCATCTGCTTGGCTTTCCAATTTGTGTAATCTCGGGCGAAGAAGAGGCGCGACTCATTTACCAAGGTGTTGTCCAGTCATTACCAGACAATGATCAACGGCGCTTGGTTCTGGATATAGGTGGGCGTTCAACCGAGTTCATTGTGGGTCAAGGCTCGCACCCCATTCACATGCGTTCTTACGCCGTAGGAAGCATAGCCTGGTCTATGCGCTATTTTCCTGATCAAGTTTTTACAACTGAGGCATTCTCCGAAGCGCAAGAAGCTGCCCGTTCAGTGTTGCAGGAGGCTGCGCAATTTTTTCAAAGTCATCCGTCACAACTGGTCTATGGCTCAGCCGGTACGATCAATGCGGTTGTTGACGTTTTAAGTGCCGCAGGTTGGCCAAATGGCAGTATCACCAGAGCCTCGATCAACTGGTTGCGCTCTCAACTTTTAGCAGCGAAAGACCAACAACACCTTTTTTTGCCGGGTATGCGTGATGATCGAAAACCTATCATTGGAGGAGGTCTCAGCGTGGTCAGTGCTGTTTTTGATGTTCTGGGTGTCGAGCACATACAGCAAAGCAATGGCGGTTTGCGTCATGGTCTTTTGCAGGACATGATGCAACGGATCGCATGACGAAGAAAGCAACCTTGCTGCAGCTCAATCTTCAAGTTGGCCGAGGCATGCATCGATTGCAGATTGAGCACTTCGAGTATTAATTTTCACTTTATGCACTAATCGTTCGCCGCCAACTCTTTCACAACCATTGCCACTGACCCTGCATCCGGCAGATGGGACAGCGCGCCAACGAGTTCATCGCGCACATGGGCGAGATGGTCATCAAAGCGTTGCGCATCAACACCCAGGGTGGTGGCCATCAAATGGATATGATTTTTCTCAGCCAGGCTGAGTTGTCCATCTGCGTAGGCGGTCATCAGGCACATCAGCAGCAAAATGTCGGCAAATGTTGCTGGACTGCCCACCAACGAGGCAACGTCGAAAGACTGAGCGTCGGGGCTGGCCATCACCGTGGCGGTGGTAGGCATATCTGCACTGCGAGAGCTCTCGTAAAACTGACCGATCAGCGCTGCTTCAGCAGGATGAATACCGTCCACCAACGCCACAGAAAGCATGGCCTTGGTAAGTTGGGTGACTTCTGCGGGGGTGAGATTTTGATCTTGCATGGTATTCATAAAGAGCTCCTTTTTGGGGGTGATGCGATAAGGGTTAGCGCACCAGTGCGCGTCGTTTAGCGACCAATAGATGACTCTGGATGTCAGCTATGGCCATGTCGCGAAAACGTTTGGGCAGCATGGTGCGTCGAGAGGTTTCGGACACCGCCAGCAGTTCCATGAACTCGATCATGTCACGCTCTTGCGGAGGCATGAAATCCTGAGCGGCAGCGGTCAGTTCGGCCGCATCTAACGGCCCTGACCGTTCGTGTGCACCTTCTACGGCCAGCAGTGCAAGGGCCTCTAAGTCTGCGTTTGAATAGCCGCTCAACGTCTCGCACAGCTTGAGCATTTCTTCAGCGCTGGCAACACAAGTTTCACCATATCTCGCCAGCACGGCCAGCAATACCTGCGAGCGCTCAGTGGCAGATTCGCAGTAAAAAAACGGGATTTTGCGATCCAGGCGTCCGGGGCGTTTAATGTCGGTATCGAGCTTATCGGGGCGATTGGTCATCATGACAAACAGCACCTGGCCACGGTTTTCCGTTTCGGCCATAAATTCTTTTAAACGTGCAATCACGCGTGAGCTGGTTCCCTCGTCGCCACCTTCGCCGCCGCCATTGCCAAAGCTGCGGTCGCCTTCATCGATGATCACAGCAATCGGGCCCATGGCTTTGACGGTGGCCAGCACGCGTTCCAGATTGGCCTCGGTGGAGCCAACCCATTTGGAGCGAAAGTTTTTTAATGCCACACCAGACAAACCGGCCTCTTTTAGAAAAGCCTTGATCACAAAGGTTTTGCCCGAACCCATCGGGCCGACTGCCAATAGACCCATCGGGGTCAGGGTGGTGTTGCCTTCTTTGAGGTTTTTAGCAATTGCCAGTAGTTCACTCTTGATGTTTTCGTGCCCGCCGACACTGGATAGTCCGTGCTTGGGTTCGATGAACTCGATCAGTCCGGCACACTCCTTTTCGATCATTTCTCGCTTGCGAGCTTGGATGACCTTAAGTACCTCGGCATTCGGGTCGCTGGCTGGAAGTGCCTTGCCGGGTTCAATTAGTTTGCCAATCTCGATGGGGGTCATGCCGGCCGTGATGGTCGCCAACGTGGTAGCGCGTGATTCCGCATCGGGCGACCCTTGGAGCAATTGCAGGATCAGAACACGTCGCTCGGGTTCGCTTAGACCATGCCCTTGCGAGCTGGCTAGGATGCTGGCCAGTTGCACCGTGCGCAAGCCACCCGTGCGCTCTGAAAATAAACTGATTTGCAGATCCGTGAGTTTGGGGGCAAAAAATGTCATGACCCGTTTGCGTTGGGCCAAGTCGGGCATCGGTATCTCGATGGCCGCCACCTTGGGGTTAGACAGCAGGCCAGGGTTGATCGCTCCCAGCGATTCGGTGATCAGAATCGTAATGTTATCGCCCTGTGTCAGGCTGGCGTCGAGCGACCAGCGGTGAAAAACCAGGTAGGTCTGGCGGTCCACTTGTGCCATGAAGCTGGGGTCGCCTGCAGGCAAAAGTGCGTCTGCATAAGGCACGATGACGGCGGTACTTTGCTCACTGCGCATCTGGGCTTCAAGCCGGTGTAGTTTGGGCAATAGCTCTGCATCTTGACCATTGATTTCTGCTAAAGATGCACTAGTTTTGCCATTCAAAGACCGGATGCCTCGTTCCAAGCTGACCTCGACCACATTTTTTTTGGTATCCCGAAACAACTCATCCACAAGAAACGATTGCAGGCTGTGCAACCTGTCACTCACCAGAAAGTTGTCAAACACATTGCGGTAAAGCACAAAGGTTGAAGCCTCTGCCGCCAGGTACTTCTGTCGCAAAGTTTCCGCCCACTTGGGCAAATCTGCGCGCGGGGTGACTGGGATGGTCATGGTCAAGCGGCTAGAGATTTTTGGCCGGTGTAGCCTGGGCGGCTGCACGGGCTTTTTTCATCGCATCGAGTTGCGCCTTGGCGGTGACGCTGCCGCTGCTTTGGCGCAGTTTATTCAGGCGCACATCAAGGTCGGATTCACGCAGTTCAGAACCCAGACTGGCTTGCGCAACTTGGCCTTTGATGTGATCGCGAACGGCACCCAGAGCCTGCACTTCGGCGTCGACCGACAGGCCATCGAGCTGGCCCTGAATCTTGAGGCGAGCCTGGGCGCTGTGCATCTGCGCCAACATCCGGTCTTTTTCGGCTTTGAGTTTATCGATCTCGGTTTTAACTTGCGTCAGCGAATCTTTGGCGTTATCTGCATCGGCAGTGGCTTGAGCCGCATCGGTGCTGAGTTCAGTGATAGCACTATCGAGAGCGTTTTTTTTCTGAATCAGCACCACAGCCAAATCGTCTTGGCTTGTGGACAAGGCGGTTTCCAGATCGGCAGCTACACCGGCCAACTCACGCTGTGCCGCGTCAAGGCGCGCAGTGATCTCTTGTCGGCGCGCGATGATGGCACCGGTCGCAGCTTTGAGTTGGGTGTATTTATCGATCATCGAAGCGATCGCGTTTTGGTACGCGATCTCTGGGTGAGCTTTTTCCACATCGGAAACCCAAAGACTGACAAAACCCGTCCAGAGGTTGGCGAGGCGAGCGAAGATTGCGTTGTTGGCCATGAGGATTCTCCTGAATAGTCGTTAAAAATTGGTGGCAATTAAGTCTTGAGTGTGCCTACGGGACGGCGTGCTAAGTTACCAAAAGCGGTGCTTGAACGACTGTTTGCCGTTGGGGGCCTGAAATCGGATAGCTCCGACTTTTCAAATTCGCACGCAACTTCTTCGGCAATGCGCAGGCGGGCAAGCGATTCTTCAAGTTTGCTACCCATCTCGGACGAGTAGGGAGAGGTTATTACCAACTGATAGACCTCCTCCATCTTATCTGGCAGGGATATCAGCATGGCCTCTAGTGCGCTGCGGCGCGCGGTTAATCGGCGTGAGCGTTGCAAAACCTCGGTGTATTCGGCCAGTGCAGTGCGCAATTGGCGCTGCTCGTCATCTGGCAAAGTGGTGTTCTCCAGTTGCGACTGAACACTGGCAATGCGTTTGGTCACCATATCTTCACTTGCGTTTTCTTTGCCCTGTTTGAGCGACAGGTTAACTGCACACAGGCCCAAATAGTCTACCGTCAGATCTTCAAGTTTGTCCACATCGGCGCGGCTCAGTGTTGTGCGGTTGTCATCCGCGGTTCGGTACAGGGCGTGCACGCGTGAAAGCATATGCTGGTAGGTATCTAGCGCCCGGGTGTCACCGAGGTTACTTATTTCGGTCAGTAATAAAAGACGGCGCTGGGCGCGTGTCTGCTGATGCTGATCACGGTCGACAGAATTGCGAAAGGATGGAAGGCTAGGAATGACCAGTGCCGCCAGAATTTCACAGCCAAGTGCCACTATGCCGACAAGAGCCAAGCCTGTCCAGCCCATCGGTATGGAGGCAAAAATACCCACTACCCCGGCGGCAAGCAGAACCACGCGGTTGGTCGGGTGCTTCAGGAAAGCACCCAAGTAAGAAGGTTTTTTGTCCACAGGCGCGATTTATGGTTGCTGCGCCTTATTTGGCAAATTTGGCCCAGATACGGCTAATTTCTTGCTGATCTTGCTCAGACAGAATAGGTATCGGAGACGATCGACTCAGCGCAGTGGTGCTGGGCACTACTGCAGGATTCGACTTGACTGCATCAGTCATGTATTGGCCAGCCTTTAGATTGGCATTGGCAAAACCAACGGTGTTGGATATTTTTGCAATCACTTGTGGTTGCAGAATGTAGTCAATGAACAGGTGCGCCTCGCGTTTGTTTTTGGCATTGGCTGGAACTGCCATGGTATCGATGGCCA
This sequence comes from uncultured beta proteobacterium, assembly GCA_903930255.1. GTDB lineage: Bacteria > Pseudomonadota > Gammaproteobacteria > Burkholderiales > Burkholderiaceae_C > Rhodoferax. The sequence continues at coordinate 11,239 of CAIYYA010000097.1, read as the reverse complement.
GCAGACCGCCATCGGAAGGAACGCGATATTCAACTGTGCCGCGCGCCTTGGCTTGCGCCTGCACGGCATCACCCGAGAATCCAATTGCCAGACAGATTTTTCCGTTGGCCAGGGAGTCAATGAACTGGTCGGTGGGGATGATTTTGACAATGCCCGTTATGCCACTGAGCATTTTGGCGGCTGCAGCCAATGACTTCTTGCTATCCCATTTGGCTACACCACCGGCCATAGCAGCGAGCGGCACAACGTCGCTGGCTGAGTCGACCACACCAACACCGCACGACTGAAAACGCCGCGCAATTTCTGGATCAAAGACATTGGCTAACGTGTCCATGGGCATGCCTTTGGGTGTGAGTTTGGCATTCCAGGCAATCCCAACGGTGTACCACATATAGGGAAGGCTGTAGGCGCCGTCCTTGTCCCACGAGCGAAGCGTGGCATCGACCCGGGGATCAATGTTGCTGAGATTTTTCAGGCTTGCTTTGTCTAATTTCCCCAGCAGGCCTTTGGCCGCCATGGCTGGAACCGCGTTGGCGGTGGGAAATACCACGTCATAGGGGGTGCCGCTTGCACCTAGCTTGGTTTGCAGGTCGTCGTTTCCGGAAAATATGTCGTAGATGACGCGGATTCCAGTTTCTTTCTCGAAATCTTGTAAAACGCTGGGCTCGATGTAGTCGGGCCAATTGAGTAAACGCAAGCTACCCTTTGCTTTATCACCCACACCGTTGACAGCGCGGCGCAGATTCATCAATACCGTCGCTGTGATCAGGCCATCAACCGTGACAAACTGGGACTCCTGAAACGCCTCAGTTGCGACCTGGGTTTGTGGACCGAAGGTTCCGTCGAGCGGGCCTGCGTTAAAGCCCAGCTTGCCTAGCAAAATCTGCGCTTCTCGCAAGCCTGCAGCATCCACCAATTTTTCACGACCCTTGTAATTCCCGCTGGACCAGTTTTGGCTGGTCCAGATGACACGGCGGATTGCATTTAGCAAGGTATCCGTTACCTGAGCGGTCGGAGCCAGTCCATGCTTGCTGGAAAAATTACGAATCGCCTCCTGTGTGGCAGGTGTTAGCAAGCCACTTGGAGCCTCACGCAGCAAACCCATGCGTGCCAGCAAGCGCTGAGCAGTTTCAACTTTGGCATTGCGCGTGCCCGTGGTGGGTGCGACTGACTCGCTTTTTGTGGGAGCCTGCGCCGTGCCAAAAACAAAACCTTGTGCGTGGGAAAGCGTGATGCAGCCGATGCTTAGTGCGGTCAGCAAAGAGAGGGAGCGAAATTTCATGAAAATCCTTGTTCAAGTGCCTTCAAGCTGAAGACTGAATATCTGCATGATTTGAGTCAAAGTTGTCACTGGCCGGTCGCAAAACAAATGCTACCGCGAGACTGAGCAAGTTGAAACAGTTTGGCCGACGCATCTTGGTTGGCAACGATGCCGCCCTGCCCTTTAAGTGTCATTTCACCCAGCAAACAGGCCGCAGCCCCATCGCCTGCATTGACTGCAGCTTCGAGATGTTTGCGAGCCTGTGCAAAATCGCCACTTGCCATCAACTTGCGCCCAATTTCAAAATTTTCCATCGCCGAGCCACTAAAAGTTGGCGTCTGGTTAGCAAGCGTTGGTGCCGTTGCCGTTGCCGTTGAAGTTGACGCTGCATTTGGCGTCGCAGCGACCGGTGCAGATGTGCTCTGCCACTCCGACGTGGCCTCACCACTCATTCGTTCTTTTAATACCAAGTGCCACACCGCAGAAGCCATGGCACCGACAACAGCCAAAGCAATGAGCCCTTTCGATAATGGAGTCAAACTTGCCATGTCTTCAGTCCTGTGAATTTGTTTTGGAAAAGCCAAATTGGCTTGAAAGGCTTTGCAATTGTTGACTAACCTGAGCCACTTCGGCCAAATCTTTGGCAATTTGCTCGCGAACAGTTCGAAGGTTGGCCTCTTGGGTAGCGATTTCCTGCGATGAACGACTCATCTCTCGTTCAACCAAGCCTTCGAGCTCCGCAATTTGTTTACGAATTTCTCCCAGAACTTTTTCCTGGCGATTGTTAACCGCATCCAGCTGAGCCTGAGTTTGCTGCTCAAGTTGCTGTAGATTCTGCGCCAAACTACTGCCGTATGTTGCAAGCGCACGCATTTTGGCAGCAGCATCGTTCAAGGGATCTTCAATCGTCCAAGATTCGTCTGCAGCATCCATCGCATTGATTGCCATTCGTCGCGTTGCCTCGTCCATGGCGCTCAAACCGTCAATCAGTCGAATCAGCCTCTCTGCGGGATACACAGTGGGATTGACGCCATGATGGCTATAAATGCTGTCTAGGTTGAGCGTAATGTTGGTGCTTACTACGGTCTGTGCAGTAGACGCAGGCGGAACGACAGCATTAACCGGCACAGGAGTGGTGATAGCCTTTGCTGCGCTGAAATGCTCGTTCTCTGGCCCGATCTCAGGAAAATCTCGTTTGACCAGACCAGCCTTTTCCAAAAAATCCATCAAACCATTCATGGTGTAACCTTATATCAATTTTTGCTTCGTGCAGTGCCGACACCCTGCTCGCAGCCATTGTCCTCAGCGAAATCAAATCAAAGGGTTGCAGCGAAAATTTAGTACAGAGAGTTTAATGCCCATTGAAAACGATAGAAGATCGTAGGCTGATTTCAGTCGCAATTGGCCGTGCGGGTGCGTTGACTGACGTCGCTGACTTCTTATTAATCAATTTTCATAGCACGCTACGCAAGCCAGATAATCCCTAGAGGTCAATAAGCACACAACATCAACCCCTTTACCCACCCCCAGCCGGTTGCCTGGCACCGCCTGACACAGCCGGGCGACAAACAAACTTCCAATCGCTGTAACTATAAGCAGCCGTATCCAGTGGCTCAGCTTGATTGCTGCGCAAAACTGTTGCAGATGTGCGTTGTTGCCCAAGCGCCAGCTTGGTCTGCACCAGCATGGACATATCAGCATCTGCCAAATCAAAATTGGCACGCTTCTGGGGTTCGCGATCAGACAAACTGTAAACCCCCATGATGCCGCCTTCTGGCGCATTGACCAAACCCCAATCGGTGGTGCCTGTGATCGGATCAACAAACAAGCGGCGTAAATGTCGTTTTGTGGTGGGCTGGCGCGGGTCTTGCAGCAAATCGCTGATGGAAGCGGGGTATTTGCCTGCGCTTGGCCCAGACTGCAAATAGCTGCAAATGGCCTGGCGAAACTGATGGCCGATGAACAGCAACTCGGCCTCGCGCTCTGCTCTCTCGGTTGCAGCCAGCAAGCGCGCCGCCCCGACCGACCCCAAGCCAAAAAAAACCACGGCAATTAACAGCCCGATATAAGTAAAGCCCGCCTGCGCGCGGCTACCAATTGCCATAAGGTTCGCCCAACCTTGATGCACCTGGCGCGCCACTGCGCACATCGTAAACAGCCGCACCGTCTTCGGCACCCGGCGCCGGCAACACCTGCCAGGTTTGCGCACTTTCGGTGATGGGGTCAACCGGCACAGAGCGCAGGTAGCGCTTTTCGACCAAATCGGTCAAGGCTTGTGGATAAATGCCCCGATCCGCATGAAACTGGTCAATGGCCTGGCGCATTTGCGACAAACTCGATTTAAGCGAAGCCTCGCGCGCATCGTCGACACTGCGCAAATAGCGTGGCGCGGCAATTGAGAGCAGCGTGGCAATGATCGCCATCACCACCAGTAACTCAATCAGGGTGAAGCCCTTGCCAATCAATTTACCAATCACGGTATAGCGCCCCATTGCTGCCAACCCCCGGGTTGAGTGAATACACGTCAAACACATCGTCGCCAGCTTTAGGCTCGGCAGGTGGCGAGGCATAGCTGCGCAAGCCCCACATTTGCTCGGGTGCTGTTTGCGGCTCGGCAAAAGGGTCACGCGGAAGACGTCGCAAAAAATAAATCTTGCGTGCATCGGGCGTTTTGACATCGGCCACACCCTCGGTGAGCGCCGCCAAATCAGGCGGATAACCACTGGCATCGACCTTGCGGGGAATGCGCCCATCGTCGCTGGCTTTGCGATAAGCATCAATAGCGGTGCGTATCTCGCGCAAAGCATGGCGCAACTCGCGCTCTTTAAGCCTGTGCTCGCCATATTGCATGAACGGAATAGCCGCACTGGCCAAAATGCCCACCATAGCCACCACCACCACCATTTCAATCAGTGTGAAACCCGCCGTCTTGCGCAGAAGCTTGAGCAATTTGTAGTTCACAGGCTAGAAAGGGGCAAAAGTGTTGGTTAAAGAGACTTTATGATTGTAGGGTCTGACAATTTTCATGATGAAAGCCAACTGTTTATGAAGCCTGCATTTTTTCTGACGTGTTTTGTTGTTTCTTTTCTCACTAGCGTTAGCCCAACCTGGGCGCAACCCGGCGCAGCAGCAGCGCCACAAAGCAAGACCTCGGCAGCCAAAGTGGTGCTGCCAGCCGGCATAACCGAAGAAATGCTCAGCCCACCGCCCGTGCCACGCTTTATGCTCGAAAAACCTGCGCAACCCCTCAGCGTGGATGAAATGCTGCAGCAAGCACGCGAGGCTGAGAAAAAAGCCGGCATCAAGCCCGCACCAAAACCGACCAACTGAACGTCAGCCAACGCTGTCAGCCAGCTCAAAAATGGGCAGATACATTAGCATCACAATGCCGCCAATCAGCACGCCAATCACCACCATCATCAGCGGCTCCATCAAGCGGGTAGCACGGTCAACCGACCGCTCCAACTCGGCATCCATAAAATCGGCAGAGCGCTCCAGCATGTCGCCCACCTGACCCGAGCGCTCGCCCACAGCCAGCAAGCGCTCGCTCACCACCGTTGTAAAGCCCTCTTGCTGCAAAGCCTGTGAGATCGGCAAACCTTCGGTTACCAACACAATGGCGTTCGCAATGCGTGCACGAGAACGTGCCGGCGTCATGGATTCAATCATTCGCAACGATTGAACAGCAGCAATGCCACCCCGCAGCAACATCCCCAACGATCGGTACAAGCGCACCAGCTCAAACATGTGAATGCGTTCACCCAACCAGGGCAGGCGCCAGGCTACACCAACGATCCAGCTGCGCAAAGCCGGGTGCAGCGCCAGCAGCAGCAAAGCCGCCAGTGTGCTCAGCGCCAAAAACAAGGCGGTCATGGGATTTTCGGCAATGCTCAAGCCCAACCGAATCACCAACCCTGACATGTAAGGCATTTCTTGCAGTCGCTCGGCAAACACCACACTGAAACGCGGCACCACATAACCCAGCAAAAAAGCCACAACCAAACCACCCAGAGACAGCAGCAAGGCCGGATAGATCAAGGCACCGATAAGGCGGCTGCGCAGCGTCTGATACTGCGTTTCATAGACCACAAAGCGTTTGAGTGCCTGCGCCACGCCACCAGTTTGCTCGCTTGCCTCAATCGCAGCCTGAAACAGTGGCGGAAAAATGTCTGGCCATTGCGCCAAAGCCTGCGAAAAAGCCAAACCCGATTGCAAACTGCCCTGCAGCTGCAGCAGCACATCGCGCGCTGTGCCACTTGGCTCTTTTTCGGTCAGAGTGTCCACCGCTTCCACCAGTTGCAGCCCGGCCTCCAGCAAAGACAGCAATTGCTGGCAAAAAACCAGCAGCGGAAAACGGGCAGCAGAGGTCATTTGGTGATGTCTGCTGCGTCGCCCTCGCCGCCTGGCGCACCGTCTTTGCCGAGCGAAATGATCTCAAAGTCGCCATTCGCACCTGGCGTGCGATACACATAGGCATTACCCCATGGATCCAGGGGTGGTTCTTTTTTCAGATAAGGCCCCTGCCAGCGCGGCTCGGTCGCGGGGCGTACATACAGCACGCCAAGCCCCTGCTCGCTGCTAGGGAACTTGCCCACATCGAGTCGGTATTGCTCCAGGGCTTTTTCAAAACCATCAATTTGTGCCTTGGCGGCCTTGATTTCAGATTTGCTTATTTGGCCAAAATAGCGGGGACCCACATAACCAACCAACAAGCCAATAATCACCATCACCACCAGCAGCTCAAGCAACGTAAAGCCATACTGAAGTTGGGACAGCCTAACAACAAAACGGCCTTGCGGCCGTTTTGCAGTGAAAGAGGGCGGTTGCGCCCTTAGACTTAAGTTCATGGTTTATTAACCCAGAAGCCCGCACCCGGTGCCAAGATGCCAGTGGCGCCAAAGTCAAGATAGTTCTTTGAAACCGTGTAGGCAGCCAGCCCATTGCTATTGTCAAGCGCAGGCGCATAGAAATACCATGCAGACAGACCGCTATCCCAAGCCCACAAGGTGGTCAACATGGGCGCAGCAGAAGTTCCTGCGCTCGGCGGTGTTGGACTCAACGCGTTGTTAAATCCACGTGGCGTCTTGCTGTCACCAATGGCAATCAAACTCCAGCCGCTCGCTAAAGTCGAGGCAAAAGAACCCGAACTCACAGCAGTACTGGCGGCAGGACCCGTTACGGCAAAAGGATTAGCTGCATTCACCCAAAAACCTTCACCGCCAGCAATCGTGCTCAGCACGTCATAACCCTTGCCAGCAGCATAGGTCGCCAAGTCAGCTGAGCTCATGCTAGGCGCATAAAACGCCCATTTGGAAGAAGCTGGAACCCATTTCCAAACTGTCGTGACCTTGTTCTTATCACCAAAGGCAGTCGCAACATCAACCGAAGTTGTATTGCTGTTGCCAAGCAGATTCCACCCTGAAACCACATTCACACTGGCTCCCGTGCCTCCTGGATTGCCACACTGATAGCAGAATGGAATCATCACCTGAGCCGAGTGCATAACGTTGGTGCCATCCACAGTGGCAATAGCCAAGGTGTAGTTGGTGTTGGGGGACAGCGCGGGACCGTTGTAATTCAGAGGTGACTGCGTATTAGGGGTAAACCACAACTGCTGTCCCAATTGGCCATTTGCGTTTTGTGCCCACAAGTTTGCCTGAACACGTCCGGTCGATGGCAAAGTGGGCGTGGAGAACGACACCGATGTCAAACTGGTGACATTGCTGTTTGCCGCAAGTGAGATCGATGTTGGGTATGCCGATGCAGCGGCAAAGCTATCCACCGGCAGATTTGCCACATTGGTCGTATTGTTGCTGTATGTAACGGTTGAAGTGCAGTTAAACGGCGTCGTCGGCTGTGTGGCACCGAAATTAACGTTCATCCACTCAGATCCAGAACCCACCGCTGCGTTATTGAACTGACCAGAAGCAGAAACACCATTCGGGCATGAGATCACGTAAGACGCCAGCCCATCAGTCGAGGTGCGTGGGAAGCGCACGCTCATGCCAAAGTTCTCTAGACCCATTCCAGTATTTCGACCAATAAACAACTGATCAAAATTGGGGCCCGTTACAGAACCGCCACCACCCGTGTTGTTGCACTGAAAGCAGAAGGTTTCGTTAATGCCAGCACCATAGGTCGTGTTGTTTGCGCCGTCATATTCCTGTGATTGCACATTGACCTGGTAGGTTGTACCCGGAATTAACGGTGTTCCTGCATACGTGATGTTCGTGCCATTGATGTTGTAGCTCGACCAGATATTGACGTTGCCGTTGTTGATCGTGCGCACCTCAACACCATAGGTAAACGGCCCGCTACTGGTTGGTGCAGTCCAGCTGAACACCGGGTTTGCAACGGTCACATTGGCGCCAGCGGATGGCGTGATGTTGCCAACAAATGCCGTGTTAAAGCCTGCTGTGCGAATGCTGAAACTAGTGGGTGTTGGCGTGCCCGTTTTCGGCGTTGATGTTGCTGTGTACACCGTGGATGCAGCCGGGGCAGTGGCACCAAATTGAAGGTTTGCGTTCCACTGCGGACCACTTGGCCCGGTTTGCAATGCGCCCGTGTTACTCAACCCCCCACCGGACAAACTGATGCCCGACAGCAAGCCGGCAGTGTCGTTAGCGCCATAACTCACTGCGTAGTTGATACTGTTGTTGCTGCCCTTCCAGGCACCAAAATACTTCCAGTCAGATGCGCCATTGTTACCACCGTTGTCCATCGAGAACAAGCCAGCGCCACGCGTGGCCACAAGGGCACCGGTAGCCGTGGACATCACGTTATTGATCAAATTAGTGGTCAAACCGGTGCTTTCGCGCACCCAGCTTGCACCTGCGTCTTTGCTGGTGAACAGGCCACCTGCAACGCCGTCGTCCCAAGCTGTGGCAACCAGCGTGGTGTCAGGAGCTGTACCAACGATGCGGATGTCACGCACCATTTTGCCGGCCATACCCGCAAGTGGTGCCCAATTGACGCCACCATCGGTTGATTTGTAAACACCGTTGGAAGCAATGCTTGCACCCAATGCGGTGGTGTTATACGCTGCAACATAAACAGTGGCAGGTGTCGCCTGGTCTATCCAAACCCGTCCCGCCGGCACATTCTGGTTGCTGGCGTTTTTGGGCGCAAAAACAAAGGCCCAGTTCAAACCGCCATCGGTGCTCTTGTAAACCCCGGCCATGGTCGAGATATACACCAGCGACTCCGCCGAAGCCATGTTTTGAATCTTCAGTGCATCCCCGGTCAAACCCGTATTTCTGGCCACCCAGCCGGAATTGGCATCCGCTTTGTAATAGAAGCCGTCCCCAAAGAGCCCCAAATAAAAGGTGGTAGCGTTCGCAGAATCGACTCTTAAATTGGGATTGCGCCCAACCAGATTCGCAGGCAATCCACCATTCATGGCAACCCAGTTGGTGCCATCAAACTTGAATACACCGGCGTTGTTGGTTGTGGCAAAAACCGTTGTGCCACGCACCAGCACATGCCCGTTTGACATGGCTTGCAGGTTTGGCAATTTTGTGGTTTGGGAGGCATTGGCTGCCTTTTGGTAAACACCATCGGCTGCGGCTGCGTAAGTTGTGCCAGCAGTATCGATTTGCAGGTTATTCACCCAGCCACCAGGCAAACCATATCCACCCTTCTGCCATGTCGCTCCACTATCCGTGCTTTTGTAGGGGCCTGCCAAGGTTTCAGAAAACAGGTTGGGTGCTGTACCCGAAACGCTTCGTGCAGATGGCAAAAGATTTGGCCCAAAGGCAAGAGTCCAGGTATTACCCCGATCGTTTGACTTATAGGTACCAGCGCCATCAAGCGAAAGGTACAACGTTTTGGTAGAGTTGTCCCAGCGCGAACCCGCTGCAGGTACCGTGTTCGGCAAACCGGTGTTGCTTGCTGACCAAGATAGACCCTCGTTTTCAGACACAAACACGCCAGCACCTTCGACCGTTGCAATTAAGCGAACCACATCGACAGCCGGAGAGGCTGTCGTGGTGTAAAACAAAGGTCGAACGTTGTAAACAACTGCACCGTTCGAACCCGTTGGACTGGCTGGCAGTGCACTCCAGGTTGCACCCGAGTCATTTGATCTGTAAATGCCGCGATCTGTAGTGACCAACAAATAACTCACAACCTTGCCACTTGGCGAGAATGTATTTGAAACAAGTCGAATTGAATTCACACGCACATCAGCAGGCATGCCAGTTCCGAGCGACCAACTTGCAGCGCCAGTGTCAGCATAATAAACACCACTGGCGCTTTGACAGTCTGTACCAGCCAGCAAGCGTGACACGGTAGAACTGATCGGGATGCTTTCCAAAGAGCTGACATAGTGGCAATTTAAACCACCGTTGATCGGTGCCCAATCAACACCACCATTAGCGCTTTTGAACACACCACTGCCAACCGTGCCAGCAAACATCACATAGCTCGAAGTGACCGTGTTGGTCGATGTGCCTGTGCCAATGAACCCTGATTTCACGCGCAAATTGCCAAGCCCGGTGTTCGATGCGGCCCAGTTAGCCCCGCCATCGGTGCTTTTATGAAGACCACCGCCCTCGGTCATGATCCAAATGGCACCATCCGGCGTGAGCTGGCTAAAGCGCACCAGGCCACCATAACCCGGCAGATTAGCACCCTGCGCTGGCGACCAAACGGCCGTCTGTGCAAAACTTGTGCTGGTTAAAGCTGCCAGAGAGAAAACAGCGCTAGCTGCTTTCAACAAAATCGAGCGGCGAAAATGCGTCATAGGGTGAACCTTTTAAAGAGGTGACAGGTCTCAGAGAGGGCGAATGTTATACGATTTGATGCAATCGCGCTTGGTTGCACGACCCTCCCGTTGTTCGCAACAACAGCATTAGCTGTGGTGCTTCGGGTTCCATTGAAATTGTGCATACTGCCAAGTGCCCGGATGATGTCGCTTTGCAATTGCACAACGACGCGCGCTGCCACCTGTGGCGAGCCTGCGTTGCCTTGGCCTTGCAGGACATGCGAGCCACTCGACGCAATCTGGATCTAACTGTCATGGTGTTGTAGCCGCCCGGCATGATGAAACCGTTCGCCCTGAGCTTGGCCGGTCGTGAGCTTGACGAACGGTCGAAGGGTGGTTCGACAGGCTCACCACGAACGGTGTTTCACGTTAATCGATTGGAGTGTCGTCGATGAGCTTATTTGAGCAATTGGTGACCGAAGCAACGCGCAATCAAGGCGGACTTGCACCCTTGCGCATGGTGGTAGAAAAAGAGCTGATGCATCACGATATCTTGTGCGAGATGAGCCGCACTGGCTTGCTGGTCAGGATCACCACTGCGACACGCAGCGCTATCTGGCACTGCTCAACGAGCGCGGCCAGGCGTTGCTAAAAGAGCCCGATTTGCACATCGCTTTTCGCCAGGAAATGCGCCGTTTTTTGCCTGCCGCTTTGGTGGCAGAAACAGTCGAACAGCCTGAGTTTTGGAGCTATCTGACAGCATTGGTTGCAGAACATGCCAACGCGCCAGCGACTTTCTTTCAGAATCGAGTCCGCAGCCTCAGTTCAAGATGAGCTAGAACGAAACAAAGCGCCTCATGCAAGCTGCACGGGCGCTAGCGGTGTATTTTGTTAGCCGATGGATTGAGCCACTGGCGGCTTAATGGTCGTTAAACACTTCGGCGAGGCTTTTGGCATCCAGAATGCGCTCGGCCCAGGTATCAAGTTGTTCCTGCGTGGCGGACATCAGACGGGCATGGGTGCTTTCGCTGATGATGCCGAAGCGTTTCATGAGTTGGCGCTCGAGTAACGTTGTACTACCTTCGAGCTTGCCCTCAAGCTTGCCCTCAAGCTTGCCCTCAAGCTTGCCTTCGAGCTTGCCTTCGAGCCTGCCCAGCAAGATGCCCTCGGCTATCGCCTTGGCACGCCATTTGTCCATGTTTTCTTCAAGCATGTCACTTCCTTTGAGTAGATCATCAACACCGGGCATCACCAGACCAGGCATTTTGGCGTTT
>CAIYYA010000096.1 GCA_903930255.1 uncultured beta proteobacterium | reverse complement strand
CATTTGTGAGAACACCCTCAAAGTTGCCAAATACCTGCAGGCGCACGCCAAAGTGAGCTGGGTCAATTACGCAGGCTTGCCAGATCACGCCGACCACGCCCTGGTGCAAAAATACATGCAGGGTCGCGCCTCGGGCCTAATCAGTTTTGGACTGAATGCCAGCGATAGCTTACAGGCCGGCGCCAGGTTTCAGGATGCCCTCAAGCTGTTCACGCGCATGGTGAATATTGGCGACGCCAAATCGTTGGCTTGTCACCCGGCCTCTACGACGCACCGCCAACTCAACCCGGCGGAGCTCGCCAAAGCGGGCGTGAAGCCCGACATGGTGCGCCTCTCGCTGGGCATTGAGCACATCGACGATTTGCTGGAAGACCTCGAGCAGGCGCTGTCAGCGGTTTGACCCGCAAGAAAACCCAGGCTGTCAGCATGGCCTGCCAAGTGACAATCAAGTTCGCTATTGATCGAGAGGTGATCCATGAATGAGCAATTGGGCTATGACGTTGAAGACCTCCGAGTCGGCATGTCTGCCTGCTATGGAAAAACGGTGACTGATGCGGATATTGTGCTGTTTGCTGGCGTATCAGGCGACAACAACGCAGTGCATACCAATCAGGAATTTGCTGCAACTACGGCCTTTGGCGGGCGCATTGCCCATGGCATGTTGTCTGCCAGCTTTATTTCTGCAGCGATTGGCACCCGATTGCCAGGGCCGGGCTCTATTTATCTGGGTCAACAACTTCACTTTCGTGCACCCGTGCGTCCGGGCGACACCGTGAACGCCACGGTGACCGTGAAATCGGTGGACTTGCAAAAAGCCAGGGTTGTTCTGGAAACTGTTTGCCGTGTTGGCACAACAGTGGTCATTGACGGCGATGCCGATGTGTTGGTGACATCTTCTTTGCGACGCTTGTCAAAGAGCCAATCCTAAAAGCATCAGTCGATGCAGGCGAAGGTGGTCGCCTACGTTTCTGTCTTCATGGATGTTGCTGCCGAAATATCGCTAAAAAACCCGATAGAACGGCCGCCCGATCAAACACAACCGGTAGGCTTGGGCAAACCACCGTATTTGGTAATGGGTTTCATCGGACCAGTCATCCAGAGCTTAAAAACAGCGGTTTGCTCGGCTTCAAGGTATTTGGCAAACTTGCGAATCGGCGGCACGCTGCTGAACTCGTCGTAGTATTCACGCGCTTTCAGAATTTGCCCCCACTTTTCATCGTCCAGTTCAAAACTGTCCGCCAAAGCCATGGCACGACCCACTTCTTCGGTCCAGTCACCCATGTCGGTCAGGTAACCATCGCCATCGCGTTCAGGTAGATTCATCATATTGCGCAGTTCCAAGGTGTGTTGAGGGGTGTTTGTGCTGATGAAAATGGCACTGAGCGAACAAGCCGCTCAGTGCCATATTGGGTTGCAGCAGGGGCTGTTTATGCCACGTTCAGGTAGACATTTCAGTCAAAATGTTTTTCAGCCAGCTCGAGGCGTAAATGGCCTCGGTTTCTGACAGATCGGGTGAGACACCACCTGAATTGGGAACGCCGATAATTTTGCCGTCTTTGGCCGCATAGACCCCCGCCACGCTGACGGCTTCTTTGGCGGTCAGGTAACTGAAACAGGTGTTGATACCCGACATTTCAGTGAGCTCTTTGCCGTTCATCAGCGCCACGATGTTGGTAGCACAAATTTTGGCTTCGGAGTTGGCCGAGTAGCCCGATTTGGGCATCGCGCCGGCATTGCAGGCATCGCCAATCACGTGGATGTTTTTCTGCATCGTCGATTCAAACGTGGTGGCGTTGATCGGGCACCAGGCTTTGTCGGGGCCTATCAAACCTGCCGCCACTGCAATGCGGCCTGCGCGTTGCGGTGGGATCACATTGACCACATCACCCTTGACTTCTTCAATGCCTTCAATAAACACCGAGCGGCTGCTGGCGTTGACCGCTGTAACCTTTTGTGCGCCACGGTACTGGATGATGCCGTCGTAATGTTTCTTCCAACCCTTTTTGAACAGGCCTGCTTTGGAAACGATATCCGGATTGGCATCGAGCACAATAACTTTTGATTTTGGTTTGTGCTCTTTCAGGTACATGGCGATCATGCTGGCACGCTCATACGGGCCGGGGGGGCAGCGGAACGGTGCCAACGGAATGGTGATCACCACGTTACCGCCGTTGGGCATGTCCACCAGTTGCTTGCGCAGCAGCAGCGTTTGGGCGCCGGCTTTCCAGGCGTGTGGCATCACTTCAGGGGTGGTGGCCATGTTGTAGCCTTCGAGCTCTTCAGCACGGAAATCAACACCGGGCGACAGCACCAAGCGATCGTAATCAATGGTGCCACCGGAAATGGTCACGGTTTTCTTCACTGGGTCAACCGCAGTCACCGTGTCATGCACCATTCGGATGCCGTGGTTGGCTGCGAGCTTGTCGTAACCAATGGTCAGCGATGTCAGGTCGGGCAGCATGCCGCCGATATAGAGGTTGCTGAACGGGCACGAAACAAATTGCTTGTTAGGCTCAATCAGCACCACTTCGATGGTTTTGTCCATCATGCGGATGTATTTGGCGGCAATCGTGCCACCGTAGCCACCGCCTACCACCACCACGCGTCGGCCGGCGCTTTTAGCCAAGGTGCTGGCTAAGGAGGTGGACGCTGAAGGTGCGGTGGCCTCGGGTTGAGTCGCGCAGGCGGCGAGGGTCGCACCGACGCTGCCAGCACCAACATATTTAAGAAAATTTCTGCGATCTGTAGTCATGTTGATTCCCCGGTTATTTCACGCTGGCGTAGAACTGCAGCAAAGCTTCAAGGTCTTGCTGAGACAAAGGCTGCACCTTTTCGGCCATTTTCAGTGGCATTTTGCGGCTGCCGTTGACATACATGGCCATTTGCATTTGCAGGTAAGGCAACCACTGGCTGGCCATGGCAGGGGAATCGTCCTTGCCTTCGCGGCCCTCTTCGATATGGCAACGGCCGCAGTTTGACTCGTGCATTTGCGCACCTTTGGCAACCAGTTTGGCATCCAGGTTTTGTTGCGTGACGTGGATTTTTTGGCTGCCAAAGAAATCACCCATGGCGGCAAAGTCAGCATCGGTATAACCCTTGGCAAGGCGACCCATGATGGTGGAAGGCCGCTCACCGCTCTTGAATTTTTGCATCGCCACAACAATGGCGTCTTTGGACTGACCTGCCAGGCTGGGCATGGCTGGGCCGGCGCTGGCACCCTGTGTGCCGTGGCAACCCGCACAGGCATTGGCCAGCATGGCTGCGCTGGGTGGTGCTGCACTGGCACTGGCTGAAAGCACCAATGCTGCTGCGGCCAGCGCTGGTTGACCGAATCGCAAACCCCATCGTCTCTGCATCATGACTGTCTCCTTTTATTGACTGTTTGTAAAACCGACACCGAAAAACGTACTGATTATTGCGTCACATTGACGTAATTTTTAACTTCTGGAATGGCTTTATCCAAACCAAATTGATAACCCAAAGAGACGAAGTGAAAACGTGCGTTGGTGTAGTCTTCGTGGATGGCAAAACCGAAGTTATAGACCTTGCCCGCAGCAATGGTGTGGTCGCCTTTGCCCAAGCCTGCCAAAGTGCGCTCGAAGGTGACGACCCACTTGTTGCCTTCTTTTTTGCCTTCGGCTTTGATGAGGGATTTGCCGCCTTCCATTTCACGCGCATCGGCAATATAGCCGTCAGCCGGTTTTTCGCCCTTGCCGCTGCGGTATTGCATCAAATCCATAAACTTGCCGCTGGCCAGATCAGCACCTTTGATATTTTTGGTTTTTTTGTCGTCTTTGGCATTTTTCATGGTGCGCAAGTCTTGATGGCAAGTGGCCCAACATCCGTTTTGGTTGGAGCCTTCAACCGTGCCACCGCCGTCAAACATCATGGTTAGCTTGACTTCGTTTTTGCTGTCCAGCTTCTTGTCGCCAATTTGCGGTGGCACCCATTCAAAGCGGAAATAAATTTTGTCAGCATCGTGTGCGGTTTGGAATTGCACCGGAATAAAGCCGACTTTACCTTTGGGTGGTGTTGGCTCGAGCACCGATTTGGAGCTGCCCACAGGTTGACCTTTGACAATTTTGTCGCCGATCTCGTTGGCATCGCCTTCGTGGCATTTGGCGCAAGCACGCTTTTTGTCAACAATGTCAGGAACGGCCGAGTGGTCGGGTTTGTTCATGACCCATTCCAGTGATGCTTGGCCGGGGTACATCAGTTTCATGGTGCGAGCCGGTGTTTTGCTCCAGTCGGGCGCGGCTGCGCTGGCGGTGCCGGCAATGGCAAGGCTCATGAGCAAGGCAAATTTTTTCATGGTTCAATTCCTCGAATAGGTTTGGTTTTGGTAAACGACTAATAACTAATAACTAATAACTAATAACTACTAACTAATGACTAATGACTAGCTTGAATGCGTTAACTGGCTTGTGAGGCTTTTGGCGCAGCTTCTTTGGCCGTGTCTTTGGCGGCCTCTTTAGCGGCATCTTCCTGTTCCAGCAATTGGTGTACTTGTTTGTGTGAGATGCCTTTGTGGCAGTCGATGCAGGTCTTGCCGTCTTCAATGGCGCCTTCATGCTTCACCACCGAGCGGTCTTTTTGCTTGGCGGGGTCCATGGTTTCGAACTTGTGGCAATTGCGGCATTCGCGCGAATCGGTGGCTTTCATGCGTGCCCAGACACGTTTGGCCATTTCCAGGCGATGTGCCTCAAACTTCTCAGGTGTATCAATCGTGCCGGTAATGTGCCCCCACAAATCGCGTGCCGCCATGATTTTGGACTCGAACTTGCGCCCGTAATCGTTCGGGTTTTTGCTGCTCGCCACATGGCAATCGGCGCAGGACACCGTGGTGCCGCTGCGATTTTTATAGTGCACGGTGTTTTTCAATTCACCATAGGGGATGGTCATGGAATGGCAAGAAACGCAAAACTCGGTGCGGTTGGTGTATTCCATGCCAGTGTTGAGAGCACCCCAGAAGGCAATGCCTACAAGCAAGCCCACCAGCAGAATGTTCAGGCGAGTCCACTTTGGGGAATGGTTGAGCCAATAAAAGAAGCCTCTTTTGCCTGTTCCTGCGTAGGACGTGGTGGCCGGATTTTTGTCGTCACTCATAATTTTTTTGGATGTCAAGGGTGGAGAAATCGTTCTGATGTGTCAGCTTCAGGCGCGCGCAATTTGCCACTTCATCATCGCGACCGAGCCACCCACGATGCTGGCCAGTGCAATGAAGGAGCCCAGTGCCAGGGTTGAAACACCGGATAGCCCTTGCCCAATGGTGCAGCCAATGGCGGTGACACCACCAAAGCCCATCAGCACAGCGCCAAACAACTGGGTTTTCAGGTCATCAATGCTGGCAAAACCTTCCCAGCGAAACTGCTTGGTGGCTTTGGCATAAGCAAACGATCCCAGCAAAATGCCCAGCACAGTGGCAATGCCAAAGGTGACGTGCATCGATTTGTCGGTCCAGAGCATCAGAATTTCAAGGCTAAACGCTGTCGGCGCCACAAAGCTGAAGGATTCGAGCGTGCGGGTGTTGGTGGCGAAATAGACGGTTTCAAGGGTTTCGGGGTTTTCGCCAAAACCGATGTGCCCCGTGAGGTACCAGCCCAGCACGACCAATAAACCCAGCACAACCGAACCAACAACATGCGATATATTTTTGCGAAAGCGTTTGTCTTTGAAAACAAATACTAGCAGCGCCAGACTGACAGCGCCGCCCACCAGTAGCAGTGCTGTGGCATCGGGTAGGCCAGTCATTTTTGCCAGCATATGGGGCAAGCTTTGGTTGCTTAGCCCCATGGCCGCCAAATCAAGGCTGACGGGGTCCAGGTAGCTGGCGCGCCATTGGCCAAACAAGCCTTTGAGTGTCATGTAGGCCGAAATGGCGGTAAACACCAGCACCACCAATGAGCGCACGCTGCCACCACCCACGCGCACCAGGTTTTTATTGGCGCAGCCCGAGGCAATGGTCATGCCCACGCCAAACAGCGCACCCCCCACAATGAGAGACAACCACGGAAGGTTGGGGCGCAAATACAGGGTTTTGCTCAGGTCGATCTGGCCAAAAAAGCCCAGCAAATTGGTGCCGATCATGGCCACGGCAATCGCCAGCAGCCACATGCGCACGCGCCCCCAGTGCTCCATGTTGACCACGTCCGAAATGGCACCCATGGTGCAAAAGTTGGTTTTATTGGCGATTGCGCCAAAAACAAAGGCCAGTGCAAAACCGCCCCAAACGACCAGCGTGGCCGGACTCATTGCTTCACTCATGGGCTACTCCAGTCTCTTTGATTTTTTGTTAGGTTATTGTGCTGTGCTTGTGCCGCCAGCCACTTTGGTCAGTGTGCTGCGAATAGCCTCAGGTGCATTGATGATGCCCATGAATTGACCCATGCCGAGTGCCGGCCAAGCCAGAGCAATGCGGTAGCGGGCATACAGTGCATAGACCTTGTTGTTCACGATAAAAACTTCATACGGCAGAGCCGCCGTGTGATCAGCACCGATCTTGTTCACCCACCAACCCTCGCCATCGCTGGCGCTGTCCATCGCAACGCCGAACACCGCCATTTTTTGGGCCGGCATGAGCACTTCATAAACGCGTTTGGTGTCGCCGACGTTGCGCGCCAGATTGCTTTGAACGGCTTTGAGGGCATCTTCAAAGCTGGCATAAGACGCCAACTCGCTGTTACCTGAGTCAAAGCGCTCCATGCCAAACATGTAGCGGTAGTCAGCCAAATCGTTCTGCGCCACATCGCCACCAAAGCCTGTGCCGTCACCAAGCGCTTTGGCCAAGCGTTGGTGCACCGATTTAACAGCCGTTTGCGCGCCGTTAAATTGGCCGCGCAGATAAGCTCGATACCAATAATCGGGGTTCATATAGGATACCGTGCCGTCTTTGCTGACGCCTACACGAATGCCAGCAGCAACAATGCTGCTGCTGGTTCCCATGCCCCGAATCGAAGCCAGAATTTGGGCATCCGACACCACCAGCGAAGCACTGCCGTCAATGCCTTTGGGGGTGTGCTTGCCCAGCACCGTGAAGCCTTCTGCAGTGAGCTTTTTCTCCAGTTGATCGAGTTGCCCCGCTGTGTCTGTTGCACTCAGCTTGCTGGCATGCAGGTAAGGCGCTAACGCGAAACTGAGCTGTGCTGCACACAGAACGGCGAAACCAACGATCAAATGCTTCATGTGCAGACTCAGATGAACAGGCAAACGTCAGATTCACCGGCAAATTTCATGAACGTGGCGGCACCGCCGTACTCCACATCCTTGATGAATTCGCTGGTTTCAAACTCAAACAGATCGACCGTCATTTGGCAGGCAACAAACTTGACGTCAGCCTCCAGGCAAATGTCGCGCAGTTCTTGCAGCGAAGCCACGCCTTTGGACTTCATTTTGTTTTTCATCATCATGGTCGCCATCGACTCCATGCCAGGCAGCATTTGCACAAAGACCGGCATCGGTACAGGCATCGGCATGGCCGGGTTGGCCAAGGGGCTGATTTTGATGTCGTCGAGGCTCTTGCGGAGCAACTGAAGACCAGAGAAGGTGAAGAAAATTTGAACATCCCAGCCCAGCGCTGCGGCAGTGGAAGCCAAAATAAATGGCGGATAAGCCATGTCAAGTGTGCCTTTGGTGGCGATCAGCGCCATTTTTTTAGTTGCCATGCGTTGACTCCGGGTGTCGTTTGGTCGTTAAGCTTTTTTGATGAAAAAGACAAATTTGCTGTTTTCACTGCCTTGTTCAAGCAAGGTGTGACCGGTTTGCTCTGCAAAAGCAGCCATATCGCATACTGAACCAGGGTCAGTGGAGATGACGCGCAGGATTTGCCCCGAGGTCATGTCAGCCAAGGCTTTTTTGGTTTTGACGATGGGCAGTGGGCAAGCCAGACCAGACGCGTCAAATTCTTTGTTGAATTCCATGAGATTACTCCGTTGATAAGTTGAAAAAACTGATGTTATTGGATAAAACGCAGGCACAGTCCATAAAAATGGCGCTCTGCATTTCAGACGGTCGATTCTTGAATAGGACAGGGCTTGCGTCTATTACCGAAATGGATAACCAAGGGTAGCCCATATGGGTAATGGGGTTTTCACTCTTGTTGACCAAGCGACGGCATTGGATACTTGGCACACGAATGCCTCATGTGCGCTGACTTTTGCGCGCACCGCTAGTGGCATAACTTTCATCAAGTGTGAACTTAACTATGGATACTCACATGCAAACTCGTCGCGAGACACTCAAGCAAAGCGCCATCGTGGCCGGCCTGTTGGCCACCACCGGCTTATTTCCTCAGCATGCGCTGGCGTTTAACAAAAACGCATTTGATGCAAAAACCATTGCCGAGGCACTCAAAGCCCTGGGTGCTGGTGCGCCCACTGCCAGCAAAGACGTGGTGATTGACGCCCCCGACATTGCTGAAAATGGTGCGGTCGTGCCGTTTTCAGCCCGCAGCACACTCCCAGGCGTCAAGCAGATCGCCTTTTTGGTAGAAAAAAATCCCTCAGCCCTGATTGCGGTTTACAACGTGAGCGAAAGTGTTGAGGTGAACTTCGCTACGCGCGCAAAAATGGGGCAGTCATCCGATGTGTATGCCGTGGCGATCATGACCGATGGTCGTGCGCTGTTTGCTAAAAAAAGAAGTCAAAGTGACGCTCGGTGGCTGCGGCGGTTGATCGTACGCATCCTTTATCACCACATAATTTTTGAAATCAGGAGAAAGACATGGCAGATCCAATGCGCATTCGCGCCCAAGCCGCAGGCGACAAGGTTACCGTGCGAGTGTTGATGGCTCACGAAATGGAGTCTGGTCAGCGCAAAGACGCTGCTGGCAAGACGGTTCCGGCTTGGCATATTTCAGATGTAACCGCATCGCACAATGGCAAGCTTGTTTTAACGGCTGAATGGGGTGGTGGCGTTGCCAAAAACCCGTTTTTGCAGTTTGTAGTCAAAGGTGGCAAGGCGGGCGACAAAATCAGTGTCACCTGGAAAGACAACAAAGGTGAATCTCGCACCGACGAAGCAACCGTGAGCTAATTTCATCAAAGGCTTCCATGAACACGACAAAAATCATCGCTTTGCTGGCTGCCGGATTGGCCAGTGGCACTGTGCTGGCGCAAAAAACCGTTAGCCAAGGCATCGAAGAATACCGCGCCATGCTGGCCGACGGCAACCCCTCGGAACTATTTGAGGCCAAAGGTGAAGACCTGTGGAAGCAAAAGCGCGGCCCTAAAAACGCCTCTCTTGAGCAATGCGATCTGGGCAAGGGAGCCGGGCAGGTGAAAGGCGTTTTTGTCGAGTTGCCACGTTATTTTGCCGATACCGCCCGGGTGCAGGATCTGGAGTCGCGACTACTGACCTGCATGGAAACCTTGCAGGGATTCAATGCTGCCGAAATTGCCAAGACAGCCTTTGGCAAAGGTGAGCAAAGCAATGTGACGGCAATGGCTACCTGGATTTCTGGTGAGTCTCGCGGCCTGAAGTTCAACCTGTCGCAGGCGCATGTGCAAGAACAAACCCTATACGAAGTGGGTAAACGGCTTTTTTATGCGCGCGGCGGTACCCATGATTTTTCGTGTTCGTCGTGCCACGGCGAAGACAACAAGCGTATCCGCTTGCAGGATTTGCCAAACCTGACCAAAACGGCGGGTGCCAGTGCTGGTTTTGGTGCCTGGCCAGCTTACCGTGTTTCCAATGGTCAGATGTGGAGCATGCAGTTGCGTCTTAACGACTGTTATCGCCAGCAGCGCTTTCCGTACCCGCTTTTTGCCAGTGACGCCACCATCGCCCTGGGTGTCTATTTGGGTGTGAATGCCAAAGGTGGCGAATCTATTGCACCTGCCATCAAGCGCTAAGGAAACCGAATCATGAAAAAAATCAAACTTTGCTTGAGTTCGCTGACTGCTGTGCTGTTGGCCGGTTGTGCTTCTGCTCCCTCGGTTCCGTCTGGCGCAGAGATTGACAAATTGACCACTGATATCGTGCGCGCGTCATTTCGTGATCAGGGTTTGGTCAAGATTGACCGACTGGTGCAAGATGAAACGAGCCGTGCTTGCAGTGCCGCTGATGTGGCGGGCAAGCCACTGGATGAGGCTACAGCCAAGGCCATTCAGAACATCAATCTGAAATCCATCAAATGGCCCTCCGATGGGGTTTTTGTAGGCGACTACAAAGAAGGTGAAAAAATTGCCCAAAGCGGACGTGGTTTGACCTGGACGGACGAAGCTGGTCAAGCCAGTGGTGGCAATTGCTACAACTGCCATCAGATCGACAAGAAAGAAATTTCTTACGGCACGATTGGCCCCAGCTTGTACAACTACGGCAAAACGCGTGGTATCAAGGATTTGAACAACCCAAAAGCCAAAGTCATGATCGAGTTCACTTGGGGCAAGATCTGGAATTCGAAGGCCTATAACGCCTGCTCCAACATGCCGCGTGCCGGGCATATGGGTATCTTGAACGAAGACCAGGTGCGCCATATTGTGGCGTTGCTGGTGGACCCTAAATCGCCGGTCAACCAGTAATTCCATTTCCATATCAATCCGACATGTCGTTGCTTCGCATTGCCGTACGTTTGTACTGTCTGCGGCTTCACGCCTAATGTCGTATCGATCTGGAAGCGGAATAAGCTACCCGGTTCAGACACAGTTGAAAACCCGGCTTGCCCGGGTTTTTTATGCAACGCAAACGGTCACAAAACCATGAATTTGACAAAACGTGAATTTTTCCAGGTGCTCGGTGCTGGCACCATGGCGGGTATGGGTCTTGGCAGCTATGCCCAGGCTGATGCTGCAACTGCGTCCAATGGTTTGTACGACATCCCTGCATTTGGCAATGTGTCGTTTTTGCATATGACGGATTGCCACGCGCAACTCAAACCGATCTATTTCCGTGAGCCCAGTATCAACTTGGGTCTGGGCAGCATGAAAGGCAATTTACCCCATCTGGTGGGTGAGCATTTGCTGAAGGTTGCCAAGATTCGACCCGGCTCGGCGCAAGCCCATGCCCTGACCTACCTTGACTACGAGCAGGCCGCCAAACGTTACGGCAAAGTGGGTGGTTTTGCGCATTTAGCGACACTGGTCAAGCGCATGAAAGCCAGTCGACCTGGGGCACTACTGCTCGATGGTGGTGACACCTGGCAGGGTTCGGGCACGGCCCTGTGGACGAACGGTCAAGACATGGTCGATGCCTGTAAGTTACTTGGAGTGGATGTGATGACCGGCCACTGGGAATTTACCCTGGGCATGCAGCGCGTCAAGGAAATCATCGACAAAGACTTTGCTGGCAAGGTCGATTTTGTCGCGCAAAACGTCAAAACCAACGACTTTGGTGACCCGGTATTTAAGCCCTATGTGATCCGCGAGATCAACGGGGTGCCTTGCGCCATCATTGGCCAAGCCTTCCCCTACACGCCGATTGCCAACCCGCGTTACATGATGGCCGACTGGGCTTTTGGCATCCAGGACGACAACATGCAGAAGATGGTGGACGAAGCCCGTGGCAAGGGTGCCCAGGTGGTGGTGGTTTTGAGCCACAACGGCATGGATGTCGATCTGAAAATGGCCAGTCGGGTCAGTGGCATCGATGCCATCATGGGTGGCCACACCCACGACGGCATGCCAGTGGCTAGCATCATCAGCAATTCGGGCGGCAAAACCATTGTGACCAATGCAGGCTCCAACAGCAAGTTTCTGGCCGTGCTGGATTTTGAGGTCAAGGACAAAAAGGTAGCCGACTTCCGCTACAAGTTGTTGCCGGTTTTTGCCAACATGCTGCCTGCGGACAAGGAAATGGACGCGCTGATCACCAAGGTGCGTGCGCCATATGAGTCTAAGCTGGCCGAGAAGCTGGCCGTTTCTGAGGGCACTTTGTACCGTCGAGGCAATTTCAACGGCACGGGTGACCAGCTTTTGGTCGATGCCTTGATAGATGTTCAGGGGGCTGACCTGGCTTTCTCGCCCGGATTTCGCTGGGGTACTACGCTGCTGCCGGGGCAGGCCATCACGCGTGAATGGTTGATGGACATGACGGCGACCACCTACTCGTATGCCACCGTGACCGAGATGACCGGCAGCACCATTAAAAATGTGCTCGAAGACGTGTGCGACAACCTGTTTAACCCCGATCCCTACTATCAGCAGGGTGGCGACATGGTGCGCGTGGGTGGCTTGCATTACAGTTGCAGCCCGCTTGAAGGCATGGGCAAACGCATCAGCGATATGCGATTGAATGGCAAACCGCTGGAGGCTGACAAAAAATACAAGGTGGCAGGTTGGGCGCCGGTGGCCGAAGATGCCAAAACGGCGGGTCATCCGATGGTCTGGGATGTGGTGGAAACCTGGCTCAAAGCGCGTGGCGGAAAAGTCACAGCGCGCAAACTTAATGCGCCCAAAATCGTGGGTGCCTTACCCAATCCGGGTTATGCACTTTGATGTTGGTAGTTGGTAGTTGGTAGTTGGTAGTTTTGTAACATTCAATGGAGAGTGCAGATGAAGCGTCAAATTTTTATGGTTTTCAGTTCTCTGATTCTGCTGGCTGCTTTTTGCACTGGTGCTGCGGCACAAGCCGTGTCTGCTGCCAGCAAAGTGGTTATTCAAGTGAGTGATTTTGAGTCGAGCAACTGGTATTTGGCGCTGAATAACGCCAAGAATGTTCAGCAAGAACTCGGGCGCGACAAGTCTGAAATTGAAATTGTGGTGTATGGCCCCGGGATTGGCATGCTCAAAGCGGACTCGGTTACCAGCAATCGGGTTACCGAGGCCGTGCGAGCGGGCATCAAGGTGGTGGCCTGCCAAAACACCATGAAAGCGCAAAAAATCAGCCAAGCGGACATGCATCCGGATATTGGCTATGTCACAGCAGGGGTGGTTGAAATCATGAAGCGACAAAGTGAAGGCTGGGCTTACGTGCGACCCTGATGGTGCGTTGAAAACAGCTTTATTTTTAGGCAATAAACCCCGTTAACGCAAGCTGGCTATGCTTAAGTAGCTCTGTTATTTATAGCAAATTTGTGACAAAAAAAGGCCAGCGCTTGTGACGGCGCTGGCCTTTTTGGTGCTCAGACTCAGATGCGTTCGAAAATCACTGCAATGCCTTGGCCGCCACCAATGCACATCGTTGCCAGAGCATATTTGCCACCGGTGCGTTGCAGCTCGTAGACCGCTTTGGTCGCAATGAAAGCGCCCGAACAACCCACGGGATGACCCAAGGCGATAGCGCCACCATTCGGGTTGGTTTTGGCAGGGTCAAGACCCAGACCCTTGTTGACTGCGATGGCTTGGGCAGCAAACGCTTCATTGGCTTCAATCACGTCCATTTGGTCCAGCGTCAGGCCGGCTTTTTTCAGTGCCAGCTGGGTCGCGGGGATGGGGCCTTCACCCATGATCTCATTGGGCACACCGGCAATCGCGTAAGACACGATGCGGGCAATCGGCTTTTGACCAGCCTTGGCTGCCACATCTGCTGCAGCCAGCACAAAGAAAGCGGCGCCGTCGTTGATGCCCGAAGCATTGCCAGCGGTCACGGTGCCGTCTTTCTTGAAGGCCGGTTTCATCTTCGCCAGCGATTCCATGGTGGTGTTGGCCTTACCATGCTCATCGGTGTCAAACACCACTTCGCCCTTGCGGGTTTGTTGCACGATCGGAACGATCTGTGATTTGAAACGGCCTTCGGCAATGGCCACGGCGGCACGGCGTTGTGACTCAACGGCAAATGCGTCTTGATCTTCGCGCGTGATGCTCCACTTGGTCGCCAAGTTTTCAGCGGTGATGCCCATGTGGCCAACACCAAACGGGTCGGTCAGCACGGCCACCATCATGTCGATTGCCTTGGTGTCGCCCATGCGTGCGCCCGAGCGCAAAGCTGGCATCATGTAGCTGCCACGCGACATCACTTCAACACCACCACCCACGCCGTAGTCAAAGTCACCCAGCATGATGTTTTGCGCTGCCGTCACAATGCCTTGCAGACCGGAAGAGCACAAACGGCTGACTTGCATGGCAATAGAGTCCATCGGCAAACCGGCCTGAATAGAAGCCACGCGTGACACGTAGGCATAGCGCGAGTCGGTCGGAATGCAAGTGCCAACCACGGCGTTGCCGATCAGGGCAGCATCGACGCCAGAGCGAGCGATGGCTTCTTTCATCACGATACCGGCCAGTTCAGCGGGTTCCATGTTGGCCAGAGAGCCGCCAAACGCGCCAATGGCTGAACGCGCTGCGCTGAGAACTACAACTTCTTTACTCATGAAAAATCTCCTATTGGATGAATTAAAAATCAAAAAAACTGCCAGGTAACTCTGTGAAATAACAGCGACAAGCCTGGTTCTCTAATGCCAAAAAGGCAGCAGGCAGACCGCTTGTGCGGTGAGCATTGTGCCGCAGGCGTCTTTCAGTTATCTGAATGAGCAAAGAACTTGCAAAAAAATCGCCACGATCCGAGCGATGCGTTTGAGCCGATGAGGTTCGCAATGCGCACCTTGCGATTGATCTTACTGAGCGTTAACGAGTCAAGGCCATAAACAACTTAGGCAGCTGCTCGGGCAGGCGGGCAATGTTGTCGATGACTGTGTAGTGGCGTCCAAAAATGTGGCTGACGTAGCTATCGGCCGCTGCATCAAGGTTGATGCAATAAGTGAAGATGCCCTGGTTGTCGAGATCCCTGACCGCTTGATGCGCGTCCTCGATCAGCAGTTGCTCGTCTTTCACATCAATGTCTGCGGGTTGACCATCGGTCAGCACCAGCAGCAATTTTTTGTCGGCCTGCTGCGTGCTCAATGTTCTGGCCGCGTGGCGCAAGGCGGCACCCATGCGGGTGCTGTAGCCGGCTTGCATGGCTGCCAGGCGTGCTTTGACTGAGTCGCCCCAGCTTTCGCCGAACCCTTTTAGGTGCAGGTAGCGCACGTCGTGTCGCGTGTTGGAGTGAAACCCGGCAATCGCCAAGGGGTCACCCAATTGCTGCACTGCCCAGGCCAACAGGGCCACCGCTTCCTGGCTGAGCTGCAGCACCGTTTGCTCCGAGCCTCGGGCTCTTTCGTTCAAAGACTGTGACAAATCGAGTAATAAGGTCACCGCAATCGAACGACCATCGGTTTTGTGGCTCATGTTGATGCGCACATCGGGCTGGCTACCGCTTTTCAGGTCAATCAGCGACCTGATCGCCACATCAAGATCAAGCTCGCTGCCGTCCTCTTGGTAACGCACGCGCACTTTGTCTTGCGGTTTGAGCAAATCGAGCAGGCGCTTTAGGCGCTTGGACAATGCACTGTGCTTGGTCAGCAGGGCATCGATGTCAGCTGCGTTGCCGCTGGGGTGCAGGCGTTCGTACAGGCTGACCCAGTCCGGGCGCAGGGTCTGACTGGTGTAGTCCCACTCGGGGTAGTGGCGTGGTGGCAGGGTTTTTAACTCTTGTTCAGGTGGCGTCTGCTTGGGGTGCTCGAAGCTTTCTTCGTCGTCGCTGAGTTCATGAAAGCGCCACAGGTGGCGGTTGTCGTCGCGGTAATCGACCTCGGTGTCGGTAAACCAGGTGTCGGGCAACTGGTCGCTTTGCAGCCGGGTCTTGCCCAGGTAACTCAAGGCCAGGCTGGCTATTTCAGAGGTGCTGGATTCACCCAACGCGAGCAGCGCGTGAAAGCGCTGCACCCAGTCCTGCAACTGCGGGCTCTCAAAGCGCTTGGGTGGCATCAGCAGTGCGCGCGACAACAGCGCCAGTCGGTGGCGCAGGCAGGAGTGGGTGGCCGGGTTGCAGGCACCTTCAAGCGGTATCGGGTGCAGGGCCGCAAAAATGCGGCGCAAGCCCGGGTAGTGGCGCAGCGCCAGCGCCTCGACCCGTGCGTCTTCAAAACACTCAATGGCCAGGCGCTGTGCCGGGCTGAAGTTGTCGGCGAAGATGGGCGTGCTCCAGCGTCGGTGTGCGGCGATGTGGGCCAGCGCAGCACGGTAGCGATCCAACCCGCTGATGCCAGCGCGCTCGTCATAGACATCAGGCAAGCGTATGCCCAGCGCGTCAAAATATGGCATCGGCTGGTGCTGCACGTCAAACGTGGTGGAGTAGGGCACCAGCACCTCGCTCATCTGCCACAGCGCTTTCAGATACAGGTCCAGGCGGCGCGTGTTGTCCATCAGCAGCGTGCCGTGGCGCTCGCGCTGCAGCACAGCGCGGCTGTCGGCACTGTTCAGACTAAAGTAATCGCGTTGTTGCTCGGGGTGGTAGCTGTAGTTGCGAATGCCGTAATTCACCCAATTGCTCAAGCCTTGCAAACTTAACACGCCCAGCAACAGAGGCGCTTTGTCAAAAAAGGCGTCCAGACTCGGGCTGGGGTAGCTTTTGTGGACACCGTGAATCGAGCTGCTGGTGCGCTCCATCAGCAGCAGACTCAAATCGAGGTAGTGCTGCAACTGGGTTTGCGTGGGCAGACGTCTTGCCACGGCTGCCAGCGATTGCAAAAATGGCGCAATGGCCTTGCTGTTGGGCGATTTGTTGATGAGCTTGACCGCAGCCATGACCGGGCTCAAGGCATCTTCACCCACCTGCTGCTGCACCGGCGGCCACTCTTGCAAAAAGTTCAGCACGGGTTCGGGACCACGCCCCATTTTGCCCAAAAAGCGCGCTTCGCGCAGGTAGTCGTCAAAGCCCTCCGCGCTGAGCTGGGTGCTGGCCTCGGCCATGCAGTCGGCAAAAATAGCGTCGATCTGGGCGAAGCCGCAGTCAAGCTGCTTGCGCCAGCTGTGCAGTTGCTCAGGGCTGATAGCGCTTGTCATGATGAATGAATAGGACTTTTCACCCTGTGGTGTTTTGCACTACTCGCCAAACACCGCATCAATGGCGTGGTCGAGCGTGCTGCGGATGTCGGCATCATCAGTGATGGGGCGCACCAGTGCCATGCGACACGCATCAACGGGGGCAACTTCGGCCTGAATCAGCGTAGCTGCATAGACCAGCAAGCGCGTCGAGATGCCTTCATCCAGGCCATGCCCTTTGAGTGCACGCGCTGTGCCGGCAATTTTGACCAAACGCACGGCATCGGCGAGAGCAATGCCTGTCTCGGTGGCGACGATCGAAGCCTCCAGCTCAGGGCTGGGGTAGTCAAAATCAAAGCCGACAAAGCGTTGTTTGGTCGATTGCTTGAGGTCTTTCATCAGGCTTTGATAGCCTGGGTTGTAGGAGATGACCAGCTGAAAATCCGGGTGAGCCTGAATCAGCTCCCCTTTTTTGTCCAGTGGCAATTGGCGCCGGTGGTCGGTCAGCGGGTGAATCACCACCGTGGTGTCCTGGCGTGCTTCGACGATTTCGTCCAGATAACAAATGGCACCGATACGTGCTGCCGTGGTGAGTGGGCCGTCCAGCCAGCGGGTGCCGTTCGCTTCCAATAAATAGCGGCCTACCAGGTCTGAAGCTGTCATGTCTTCATTGCAAGCGACGGTGATCAGCGGCTTGCCGAGTTTGAACGCCATGTATTCGACAAAGCGCGACTTGCCACAACCCGTGGGGCCTTTCACCATGACTGGCAGTTTGGCTTTGTAGGCGGCCTCAAACAGCGCAATCTCGTTGCTTTGCGGTTGATAGAACGGTGCCTGCGTGATGCGGTACTGCTGGGTCAAGTCGCTCATGAGAGGTGTCCTTTGGGGTTGACGAATGCAGGGGCTTTGAAGAAATCAGTTATCAAATAGCTACAAAAAAAGTAGCTCTTCGTGTAATGCTGACAAGCGCTAGAGGCATATTTTATGCATTAATACGGTCTGGTTTGCACGCTGGGGTGAGGCTAATAACTTTCGGTTTATGCTAACCCGCAGCGCGCACGGGGTGCCTAACTCCGCAAATGTCCCCCGGCTCGGTACCCGAGCCTCCTCCTTGATTTTGCTGCGTCAGGCACCCCATGCACGCCGCTAGACGCATGTATTGGTTGATACATCGTGCGTTTCTAGAAGTGATTCGAGCGTTTGGTTAAGCGCAAGCGGCTGGTGATGGGTTGCCCTGCAGAGCAAAATCAAGGAGGAGGTGGGAGCCTAAGGCGACCACCGGGGGACATTTGCGGCGCAGGGTAACCCGTCGCCAGCCGCGTCCCACCAGAGAGACCAGAAACCCCGGTCTCCCTGCAACATTCAGCATTGCTCACTTGTGAACGCCGAGCTTGTCGCGCCAGCCTGGGAAGATGCTGTCCGCGTCTTTTGGGAACGACTCAAAAGCGCGGGCAAACTCTTTGTGCTCTTTGGCCCATTCGATTGGGTCGGCACCGGCTTTCCAGCATTCGTACGATTGACGCAGAGAGATTGCGCCAGCAGCTGGGCTGTCGATGTGGCCATAAGCCCCACCACCCGCCGTGTTGATGACGTTGCCGTGACCCAGGTTTTTAAAGAAACCAGGCAGGCGCAGCGCGTTCATGCCGCCAGAGATGATGGGCGTGGTGGGTTTCATGCCATACCATTTCTGGAAATAAACCGGGCCTTGGGACTCATCGCGCTCAATCATGTAGGCAATGTTGCGGTCGTCGCCTTCGCCTTCCATCTTGCCGAAACCCATGGTGCCCACGTGGATCCCTGAAGCGCCTTGCAGACGGCTCATTTTGGCCAGCACAAAGGCGGTGTAACCGCGTTTGGCCGAAGGCGATGTCACGGCACCGTGACCGGCGCGGTGGTAGTGCAGGTATTGACCGGGGTATTGACGACGAGCCGTAGTCACCATGCCAGGGCCACCCACGTAGCCGTCCACCAAAAAGGCCAGTTTGTCGGCATCGGGGCCAAACACTTCAAGCGCATAGTCGGCACGGGCGCACATTTCGTAATGGTCGTCAGCGGTGATGTTCATCGAGAACAACTTGGCTTGGCCGGTTTCGTCTTGCGCACGTTTGAGCGAGTCATACACCAGCGGCAGCACTTTTTTGATTGGACAAAAAACCTGGTTGCCTTGTGGCTCGTCGTTTTTGATGAAGTCGCCGCCCAACCAGAATTGGTAGGCTGCTTTGGCAAAAGGCTCGGGACGCAGACCCAGCTTGGGTTTGATGATGGTGCCGCTGATATAGCCACCGTCTTTTACCGGACGACCCAGAATGCGCCACAAGTTAGATATGTCGGTGGCCGGGCCGTCAAACATTTGAATCACGCGCTCGGGCATGTAAAAGTCGATCATTTTGGCGTGTTTGATGTCGCCCATGCCTTGGTTGTTGCCAATGGTCAAAGTGAGGAACGACACCAGCATGAAGCGGCCGTCAATCACATTGCGGTCAAACAGGTCGATTGGGTAAGCAATGCGCATGTCTTCAGTGGCTTCGTCGATGTGATACACCAGGGCGTCGACGCCACGGGTGAAGTCATCCGTGGTACTCACCTCGACGTTGGTGCCGGTCGAAGACTCGGCTGCAAAGTGCGCTGCAGCTTCGAGGTAACCTGTGCCAGCCTTGGGTGCCATTTTGTAGGCGACCAAAATGTGCTTGCCGCCGGCAACGAGGTCTTCTTCTTTGAGGCTTAGGTCAGCGTAACGGTTCGATTGATCCATGTGAAATCTCCTGTTAGGTGTGGTTGGGCTGTCGATGGGCTGAACTATAGGCAGGTTTATTCATCACGAAAATTCAAATAAATTAAAATTTAAATCAGGTTAAGCTGATGAATTGATGGACTCCTTGAAAGTAACACACCGCGCAAGCCAAACTCCTGCGAACCGGCAAAGTCAGAGACAATCACGCCCATTCATGCGTCTGAAACGTTGTTTAAAAGGAGCTACTCATGCCGATCGTCGTGTTCAATCAAAAAGGGGGGGTTGGCAAGTCCACCATCACGTGCAATCTGGCTGCAATCAGTGCCAGCCAGGGTTTGCGCACGCTGGTTATTGATCTGGATCCGCAGGGTAATTCAAGCAGTTATCTTTTGGGCAACAGCGCCCGCGACGAGCAGCCCACGGCAGCTGGGTTTTTTGAACACACCCTGAGTTACAGCTTCAAAAGTATCCCGCCCACAGACTTCATCGTTGCTACCCCGTTTGATCATTTGCACGTGATGCCTGCCAGCGCAGCGCTGAATGAGCTGCAGGTGAAACTCGAGTCTCGACAAAAAATTTACAAGCTGCGTGAAGCGCTGAAACAACTCGCCAACAGTTACGAGCGCATTTATATCGACACCGCACCGGCGCTGAATTTCTTCACCCGAGCGGCACTGATCGGTGCCAGCGGCTGCCTGATTCCGTTTGACTGTGACAGCTTTTCGAGGCAGGCGCTTTATGCATTGATGGACAACGTGCAAGAGATTCGTGCCGACCATAACCCTGATTTGCAAATTGAAGGCATTGTGGTGAACCAGTTCCAGCCACGCGCCAATTTGCCGCAGCGCATGGTGGCCGAGTTGATCGCAGAAGGCTTGCCGGTGCTGCAACCTTATTTGCCAGCGTCTGTGAAGATTCGCGAATCGCACGAGCTGTGTTTGCCCATGGTGTATCTTGATCCGAAGCACAAAATCACGCTAGCGCTGATTGCGTTACACGATGGTTTACGCAGCTAGCTAGCGCGGTTAACTCCAGACATCCATTAACGCGCCACCTTGTTCGATCAAAAAGTTTTTGAAAGCTTTGGTAGCAGGTGATAGTTTTCTGCTGCTCAGGTGAGTCACATACCAGTGGTTGATTTGTGGCAGACCTTGCACATCGAGCAGAGCCAAGTGGCCACTGGCCAATTCATGGCGCACTGTGCGCATCGACAAAAAACTCAGACCCATGCCGGCCATCACAGCTTGCTTGATGGTTTCGTTGCTGGGCATCTCCATCACCACTTGCAATGCAGTCTGGTTGTCTTCAAAGAGCCGTTTCATGGCCGCACGTGTGCCCGATCCTTCTTCGCGCACAACAAAGCGAAATTCGGCTAATGCACTAAAAGGCAGATTTTTGCGCCGCGCCAGCGGGTGGTCTGGTGGCGCCACCATGGCCAATGGGTTAGTGGCAAAAGCAGTTGCCTGGCACTCTAGGTGACTGGGTGCACGACCCATCACCACCAGATCGGCCTCGTTGCGCGTCATCAGGCCGAGCACGTTTTCGCGGTTATCAATTTTTAACTGAACATCAATGCTGCTGTGCAGTTGACCAAAGCGCACCAAGAGCATGGGAATGAAATATTTGGCGGTGCTCACAACGGCCAGGTCAATGCGCCCCTTTTTCAAACCCACATGTTCGGCCATCAGCGCTTCTAAATCGCGGAACTGTCCCATGGCAGCCGTTGCGTAGCTTAAAAAAGCCTCGCCTGCCACAGTCAGCTGAATGTTTCGACCGGCGGGCTCCACCAGTGCCAGGCCAAATGCATCTTCGAGTTGGCGTATTTGCATCGACACAGCTGGCTGCGTGACAAACAGGCGTTCTGCAGCCTTGGAAACCGAGCGCTGGCGTGCTACTTCCAGGAAAGTTTGAACTTGTTTAAAGGTGTAGGGTCGCATATCAGTTAATCCTGATGATTTTTTAATAAAACGTGATTAGAGTTTATGAGTCAAGCCGATTAAAGTCAATCCATGCCAAAAAATTGGCACCCTTTTTACAGACTTAGGACAACCCCCCATGACCATTGGTGCATTGCAAGCCTTGATCTTTGATGTGGATGGCACGTTAGCCGACACCGAGAGCGTGCACCTCGCAGCTTTTAACCAAGCGTTTGGCGAAATTGGCATGGATTGGGTCTGGGATGAAGCGCTTTACACCGAGCTGCTCATGGTTTCCGGCGGCAAGGAGCGCATCCTGCATTACTGGAAGCAGGTTAACCCCGAAATTCGGCAAATTGATGCACAAGGTCTGCAGGATCGTATTGGTCGGATTCATGAACTTAAAACAGCGGCTTACGAAAATGCGGTGAACAGCGGCCAAGTCAGTTTGCGCCCGGGTGTGCTTAAGCTGATGGATGAAGCGCTGACTGCAGGTTTGCAATTGGCCATTGCCACCACCACCTCGCCGGTGAATATTGCTGCGTTGCTACGTCACGCCATTGGTTCAGATTGGCGCATGAATTTCAGCGCCATTGGCGATGCTTCCACTGCACCCATCAAAAAACCACATCCCCAGGTGTATTTGCAAATGCTCGATGCCTTGCAGTTAAGCCCCAACGAATGCCTTGCGTTTGAAGACTCGAACAATGGTTTGCGTGCTGCAATGGCGGCTGCTCTGGCGACCATCGTGACACCCAACCGCTTCACGGCGCACCACGATTTTTCGGGTGCACTCAAGCTTGTGCCCGACCTGAGCCAGGTCAACCTCACGCAATTGCGTCAGTGGCGCATGCAAAATTAGCCAGTCTTTACATTAAGCTCAATAAATTTTCAACTTCAAGAAAGCAAGCCCATGAGTACCTCCCCTGTGTTGCGTTTGGCTCCGAGCATTTTGTCGGCCGATTTTGCCCGTTTGGGCGAAGAGGTGCGAGCGATTGAGGCAGCGGGTTGCGACCTGGTGCACTTTGACGTGATGGACAACCACTATGTGCCCAACCTGACCATTGGCCCGTTGGTGTGCGAAGCGATTCGCCCGCATGTGAGTATTCCGATTGACGTGCATCTGATGGTGGAACCGGTGGATTCGATCATTCCGCTGTTTGCCAAGGCCGGTGCCAACATCATCACCTTTCACCCCGAAGCCTCCAAACACGTGGACCGCACCCTGTCGATGATCCGTGAGCTGGGCTGCAAGGCCGGTCTGGTGCTCAACCCGGCCACACCAATCGCCATGCTCGATCACGTGATGGACAAGCTCGACATGATTTTGCTGATGAGCGTCAACCCCGGTTTTGGCGGTCAGAAATTCATTCCCAGCACCTTGGCCAAACTGCGCCTGGTGCGCGCCAAGATTGATGCCCACGTGGCCGCCGGTGGCCAACCGATCTGGCTCGAAGTCGATGGCGGTGTCAAAACCGACAACATCGCCGAAATTGTGGCCGCCGGTGCCGACACCTGCGTGGCTGGCAGTGCCGTGTTCAGCGCGCCCGATGCCGATGGCGGCTACCGCACGGTGATGCAAGCCTTGCGCAGCGCAGCTCACCCAGGCTGAGTGTTTAGTTGGTAGTTATTAGTCGGTAGTTAATACCAACTAAAAACTAATGACTAAAAACTAATGACTTACAACTTAAATAACCAGGAGACTCCCCCATGTCCATGACCCTTCGTTCCAACCGCTCCACGCTGACGCAGTTTCTCATCGAGGAACGCCGTCGCTTCCCCAGCGCCAGTGGTGATTTCAATGCGCTGATTTTGGATGTGGCGCTGGCTTGCAAAGGCATTGCCAAAGCGGTTGCATACGGCGAGTTGGCCGGTGTCATGGGCAACCATGCAGCAGACGAGGGTGGCTCGGTCAACGTGCAGGGCGAAACCCAGAAAAAGCTCGACGTGTTGTCCAACGACGTCTTCATGCAGCGCACCGAGTGGTCGGGCAACCTGGCCGGTATGGCGTCTGAAGAAATGGACGCGCCTTATCAAATTCCGGCGCAATACCCGCGCGGCAATTACCTCATTGTGTTTGACCCGCTGGATGGCTCGAGCAACATTGACGTGAACGTGTCGGTGGGCAGCATCTTTAGCATTCTGCGTGCGCCACAAGAGGTGATCGACACGGGGCGCGATGTGGTGGACGCTGACTTCTTCCAGCCAGGCACCAAACAAATAGCGGCTGGTTACGCCTTGTATGGCCCTACCACCATGCTGGTGCTAACGGTGGGTGATGGTGTGAATGGCTTCACGCTCGACCCCAATCTGGGCGAGTTCATGCTGACACACCCCAAAATGCGCATCCCTGCAGACACCCAGGAATTTGCCATCAACGCCTCTAACGCCCGCTTCTGGGAAGCCCCTGTGAAACGCTATGTCGATGAATGCCTGGCTGGCAAAACCGGTGCTCGTGGCAAAGACTTCAACATGCGCTGGATTGCCTCCATGGTGGCTGAAGCGCACCGCATCTTGATGCGCGGCGGTGTTTTTATGTACCCACGTGACACCAAGGATTCGTCCAAGGCAGGTCGTCTGCGTCTGCTCTACGAAGCCAACCCAGTCGGCATGATCATGGAGCAGGCCGGTGGCCGTGCTTCAACCGGTGAGTTGCCTATGATGACAGTGCAACCGACCAGTCTGCACCAGCGCATTGGTTTTGTGTTTGGCTCGAAAAACGAAGTGGAGCGCATTGAGCGCTATCACCGTGAGCCCGTTGAAGTTGAGCTGAGCAATCCGTTGTTTGCCGAACGCAGTCTGTTTCGTGATTAATTTTGATAGCTACTCGCGCATGTCAGACATGCGCTAGAGCCATATTTTTCATATAAATTTTTAAACTTTGAGGAGACTTTACTATGTCATCACGCCACCCCATCATCGCCATCACTGGCTCCAGCGGTGCCGGCACCACCTCGGTGACCCGTACCTTTGAGAACATTTTTCGTCGCGAAAAAATCAAGGCAGCGGTGATCGAGGGCGACAGCTTTCACCGCTATGACCGCAAAGAAATGAAGCTCAAGGCAGCCGAAGCGGAAGCCGGTGGCAATAAAAACTTCAGCCACTTTGGCCCCACCACCAATTTGTTTCCTGAGCTTGAAGCCCTGTTTCGCGACTACGCCGCCACCGGTGTTGGCAAGCGCCGCAAATATTTGCACGATCCAGAAGAAGCCGCACCCTACAAGCAAGACCCTGGCACCTTCACCCCTTGGGAAGACGTGCCCGCCAACACTGATCTGCTGTTTTACGAAGGGCTGCACGGAGCCGTGGTGACACCCGAGATCAACATCGCCCAGCACCCAGATTTGCTGATTGGTGTGGTGCCGGTGATCAACCTCGAGTGGATACAAAAACTTTACCGTGACAAAAAGCAACGCGGCTACAGCACCGAGGCAGTCACCGACACTATCCTGCGCCGCATGCCTGACTATGTGAACTACATCTGCCCACAGTTCATGCACACGCATGTGAACTTTCAGCGCGTGCCGATGGTTGACACCAGCAACCCGTTCATTGCACGCGATATTCCCAGCGCCGACGAGAGCATGGTGGTGATTCGCTTCAACAACCCTAAAGGCATCGACTTTCAGTATCTGCGCAGCATGATTGACGACAGTTTTATGAGCCGAGCCAACACCATCGTTGTACCTGGTGGCAAAATGGAACTGGCCATGCAACTCATCTTCACGCCTTTTGTCTGGCGCATGATGGAGCGGCAGAAAAAAGCCTCGTAAGTTTTGAGTTGATAGTTTTTAGTTGTTAGTAAGTAGAAAACAGATGGAATTAATTACCAATTAACGACTACCAACAAATGACTAGCAACTAACGACTACCAACTAACGACTACCAACTAACGACTAATAACTCACCATGAACTCTCCCACCCCCGAATTCGCCAAACAAATGGCCAATGCCATCCGTATGCTCGCCGTTGACGGCGTTGAAAAAGCCAAATCTGGCCACCCCGGCGCGCCCATGGGCATGGCCGACATTGCCGAAGTGCTCTGGAACCGCCATCTGAGCCACAACCCAAGCAACCCGCAGTGGGCCAACCGCGACCGTTTTGTGCTGTCAAACGGCCACGGATCCATGCTGATTTATGCCTTGTTGCACCTCACTGGCTACGACTTGCCCATGAGCGAGCTGCAAAACTTCCGTCAGTTGCACAGCAAAACCGCCGGTCACCCTGAGTTCGGCATCACCCCCGGCGTTGAAACCACCACCGGCCCGCTCGGTCAAGGCATCACCAATGCAGTTGGCATGGCCTTTGCTGAAAAGTTGTTGTCGCAAGAGTTCAACAAGCCCGATGCGAGCATTGTGGATCACTTCACCTACACCTTTTTGGGTGACGGTTGCATGATGGAAGGCATCAGCCACGAAGCCTGCGCTTTGGCTGGCACGCTGCGCCTGTCCAAGCTGGTGGCGTTTTATGACGACAACGGCATCTCGATTGACGGCCACGTTGAAGGCTGGTTTACCGACGACACGCCCAAGCGTTTTGATGCCTATGGCTGGAACGTGATGGCCAATGTGGATGGTCACGACCCGGTGGCACTCGATGCCGCCGTGACAGCCGCCAAAGCCCAAGCCGTGCTGGCTGACGGCAAACCCACCCTGATCTGCTGCAAAACCGTGATCGGCATGGGCTCGCCCAACAAGGCTGGCACGCACGATGTGCATGGCGCCGCTCTCGGCGCAGCCGAAGTGCAAGCCACCCGCGATGCCCTGGGCTGGACATCGGCACCGTTCGAAATTCCAACCGACATCGCTACCGCCTGGAACGCCGTTGCGCGTGGTGCGGCTGCAGAGTCTGCTTGGAACACCCAGTTTGCCGCCTACCAAGCCCAGTACCCCACTGAAGCAGACGAATTTGTGCGCCGCATGGCCGGTGATTTGCATCCAAGTTATGCAGAAAAACTG
This sequence comes from uncultured beta proteobacterium, assembly GCA_903930255.1. Classification (GTDB taxonomy): domain Bacteria; phylum Pseudomonadota; class Gammaproteobacteria; order Burkholderiales; family Burkholderiaceae_C; genus Rhodoferax. Next base: position 17,630 of record CAIYYA010000096.1, on the reverse strand, counting down.
CCTGCAGTGCTTGCTGGTATTGCGTCGAACGCTACTTCTTTTGCCACCCGCAAGTCGAGCCAGAACGCGTTGGATGTGATCGCGCCGCTGGTGCCTGAGTTCTTTGGCGGAAGTGCCGATTTGACCGGCTCCAACCTGACCAATTTCAAGGGCTGCGTGCGTGCCAAGCGCGATGTGTGGGGCAACCATTTCAGCTACGGCGTGCGTGAATTCGGCATGGCCGCCATCATGAACGGCATGGCGCTGCACGGCGGCTACATCCCTTACGGCGGCACCTTTTTGACCTTCAGCGATTACAGCCGCAACGCCATCCGCATGGCTGCGCTGATGAAAATCCGCGTCATCCATGTGTTCACCCACGACAGCATTGGCCTGGGCGAAGACGGCCCCACGCACCAGAGCATTGAGCACATTCCTTCGATGCGCATCATCCCTGGTCTGGACGTGTGGCGTCCGGCTGACGGTTTGGAAACCGCGGTGGCCTGGGCGTATTCTGTTGAGCGCAAAGACGGCCCGAGCGCGCTGTGCCTGTCGCGGCAAAACCTGCCACGCCTGAGCGACATCGCTCAAGTTGAGCTGATTCGCAAGGGTGGCTATATCTTGTCTGATGTGGCAAACCCGCAAGCGGTCATTGTGGCCACCGGCTCCGAGCTCGAGTTGGCCGTGAAAGCCCAGGCTGAGCTGGCAGCAGGCGGCATTGCAGCCCGTGTGGTGTCGATGCCCTGCACCAACTTGTTTGACCGCCAGAGCGATGCCTACCAAGAGATGGTGATTCCGTTCAACACCCCCTCCATCGCGATTGAGGCAGCTCACCCAGACTTTTGGCGTAAGTACGTGGGTCGCCACGGCGTGGTGATCGGCATGCCAACCTTTGGCGAGTCGGCCCCGGCACCCCAGTTGTATGCCCACTTTGGTATCACCGTGGAGCGCATTGTGGCCAATGTGCGCACCATCGTGCACCGTGCCGCCAACAAAATGGCCGAGCCTTTGCCCGACACGGTTGTGCCTTCGAGTAACTGAGCTGTTGCTCCCATCACCAACAGGAATAGGTTGCATGCGCACTTTTGACTTGGTTCTTTTTGACCTAGATGGCACACTGGTTGAAACCGCTCCTGAGATCATGGACGCAGTGAATGACACGATGCGCCGATTTGGGTTGCCCGAGGTGACGCAGCAGCAGGTGAACGACTGGATCGGGCACGGCACGCGCGAGCTGATGGTGCAAGCGCTCGCGCAAGTCACCCACAGCAGCATCGACGCGGTGCGCAGCAGCCAACTGCTGGGCCAGATCATGCCGGTGTATGACAGCTTTTATAAAGTTCGGTGCGGCAGCCGCAGCCACCTTTACCCTCAAGTGCGTGAGGCTTTGACGGCTTTGCGCGCGCAGGGGGTCAAGCTGGCCGTGGTGACCAACAAAGAAGGCCGCTACACCCAGGTGGTGCTGGACGTGCACAAGCTTGGGCCTTTGTTTGATGCCGTGGTGAGCGGCGACACCCTGCCGACCAAAAAACCCAACCCGGCGGGTGTGGCGCAGTGCCTGGCGCAGTTTGGCGTGGCTGCAGAGCGTGCCCTGTTTGTCGGCGACTCCAGCATCGATGCGGCAACGGCGCGCAATGCTGGGGTGCCGGTGTGGTTGCTGCCTTACGGTTACAACATGGGTCAACCCATTGCCGACTGCGCGCCTGACCGGGTGATTGCAGATTTTTCAGAACTATTAAATTAGGAGCTATCTACGTATGTCAGACAAGCCCCAGAAGCTGATTTGTTATTTATTATTTAGGAGTATTTCATGACTATCAAACTCGGTATCAACGGATTTGGCCGCATTGGCCGCATGGTGTTTCGCGCTGCTGTGCAAAACTTTGACGACATCGAAATCGTTGGCATCAACGACCTGCTTGAGCCAGAATATTTAGCTTACATGCTGCAATACGACAGCGTGCACGGTCGTTTCAAGGGCGAAGTCTCAGTTGACGGTGGCACTTTGGTCGTCAACGGCAAACGCATTCGCCTGACGCAAGAGCGCGACCCAGCTAACCTGAAGTGGGCCGATGTCGGTGCTGATGTGGTGATCGAATCCACCGGCTTGTTTTTGGATAAGGTCACAGCACAAAAGCATCTGGATGCCGGTGCCCGCAAAGTGGTGCTCTCAGCCCCCAGCAAAGACGACACCCCGATGTTCGTTTTTGGCGTGAACCATGCCAGCTATGCCGGTCAAGCGGTGCTGAGCAATGCCTCCTGCACCACCAATTGCCTGGCGCCCGTAGCCAAGGTGTTGAACGACAAATGGGGCATCAAACGCGGTTTGATGACCACCGTGCACGCAGCCACTGCCACCCAAAAAACGGTCGATGGCCCGAGCAACAAAGACTGGCGCGGTGGCCGTGGCATTCTGGAAAACATTATCCCCAGCAGCACCGGCGCTGCCAAGGCGGTGGGCGTGGTGATTCCTGAAGTCAAGGGCAAGCTCACCGGCATGGCTTTTCGCGTGCCCACCAGCGACGTGTCGGTGGTCGATTTGACCATCGAGCTGAACAACTCGGCCACTTACGCCGAAATTTGCGCTGAGATGAAAGCCCAAAGCCAGGGTGCCATGAAGGGCGTGCTGGGCTACACCGACCAAAAAGTGGTGTCCACCGATTTCCGTGGCGAACCCTGCACCAGCGTGTTTGACTCTGAAGCTGGTCTGGCGCTCGACGGCACTTTTGTCAAGGTGGTGGCTTGGTACGACATCGAGTGGGGTTATTCCAACAAGTGCCTGGAAATGGCGCGCGTGGCCGCTTTGTACCAAGCCTGATTTTTAGTTAGTCATTAGTCATTAGTTATTAGTCGTTAGTTGGTAGTTATTATTGCTACGGCCCGATGAACTTTGAACCGCTCGCCCTGAGCTTGTCGAAGGGTTTCGACAGGCTCAACCCGAACGGAACTTAATACATCATCGGGCCGGATCAATAGTTGGACTACAAACTAAAAACTAAAAACTATAAAAAAGGAGTTTTTTAATGCAAGTCAAACGTTTTGCTGATGTGATTGCCAGTGGCGCTGCTGCTGGCAAGCGGGTTTTTATTCGCGCTGACCTGAATGTGCCGCAAGACAAAGAGGGCAATATCACCGAAGACACGCGCATCCGCGCCAGCGTGCCGTGCATCCAGATGGCGCTGGCTGCCGGTGCCGCCGTGATGGTCACGAGCCATTTGGGTCGCCCGACCGAAGGTGCTTTCAAACCCGAAGATTCTTTGGCTCCGGTGGCCAAACGCCTGGGCGAGTTGCTCGGTCGTGAGGTACCGCTGGTGGCCAATTGGGTTGACGGTGTTGAGGTGCAGCCGGGTCAATTGGTCATGCTGGAGAACTGCCGCGTCAATGTGGGCGAAAAGAAAAACAAAGAAGAGCTGGCCAAGAAACTGGCCGCCCTGTGCGACGTGTTTGTGCATGATGCCTTTGGCACCGCACACCGCGCCGAAGGCACCACCTACGGCATCGCCCAGTTTGCCCCCATTGCCTGTGCTGGCCCCTTGCTGGCGGCTGAAATTGATGCCATCAACCTGGCCCTGGCCAACCCGAAGCGCCCCTTGGTGGCCATCGTGGCGGGCAGCAAAGTGTCAAGCAAACTGACCATTTTGCAAGCCCTGTCGAAAAACGTCGACAACCTGATCGTCGGCGGCGGCATTGCCAACACCTTCATGCTCGCCGCTGGCCTGAAGATCGGCAAAAGCCTGGCTGAGCCCGGTTTGCTCGACGATGCCAAAGCCGTGATTGCCGCCATGAAGGCACGCGGTGCTGATGTGCCGATTCCGACCGATGTCGTCACCGCCAAAACTTTTGCGGCCGATGCCGTGGCCACCGTCAAAGCCGCCACCGATGTGGCTGATGATGATCTGATTTTGGACATTGGCCCGGTCACGGCAGCCAAATTGGCCGAACAGCTCAAAGCGGCTGGCACGATTGTCTGGAACGGCCCGGTCGGCGTGTTTGAGTTTGCTGCGTTTGAGAATGGCACCAAGGTGATTGCGCAAGCCATTGCCGCCTCAAGCGCTTTCTCGATTGCCGGTGGCGGCGACACGCTGGCTGCCATTGCCAAATATGGCATTGAGAAAGATGTGGGCTACATCTCGACCGGCGGTGGTGCGTTCCTTGAGGTGTTGGAAGGCAAAACCCTGCCCGCCTTTGAGATTTTGCAAAAGCGCGCTGAAGCTTAATTTGGAAATTTGTCGGGTTACGCGCCACGCGTTAACCCGACCCGATCGCACCCACAACCGGTCAAATTAAATAGTTGACTTCGGTAGGTCGGGTTAGCCTAATGCGCGTAACCCGAGAACTTCAATTTGCTATTTTTTGTGTAGCTACTCATACTTATCAGGCAAGCGCTGCAGGCATCTTTTATTTTATAAAAAGGAGACATTCATGGCTTTTATTTCTTTGCGTCAAATGCTCGACCACGCCGCTGAAAACGGCTATGGCGTGCCCGCTTTCAACGTCAACAACCTCGAGCAAATCCAGGCCATCATGGAGGCCGCTGCCGCCACCGACAGCCCGGTGATTTTGCAAGCTAGCGCGGGCGCTCGCAAATATGCGGGCGAAGCCTACTTGCGTCACATGGTGCTGGCAGCTGTTGAGTCCTATCCCGACCTCCCGGTTGTGATGCACCAAGACCACGGCACTTCGGCCGCCGTGTGCCAGCAATCGATCCGCTCTGGCTTTACCAGCGTGATGATGGACGGCTCACTCATGGCTGACGGCAAAACCCCGTCCAGCTACGAATACAACGTCGATATCACGCGCCGAGTTTGCGAAATGTCGCACGCTATCGGCGTCTCGGTCGAAGGCGAACTCGGCTGCCTGGGTAGTCTGGAAACAGGCGACGCGGGGGAAGAAGACGGCATTGGTGCCGAAGGCAAGCTCAGCCACGACCAAATGCTGACCGACCCGGTGCAGGCCAAAGACTTCGTCGAAAAAACCGGTTGTGACGCCTTGGCCATCGCCATCGGCACCAGCCACGGCGCCTACAAATTCACCAGGAAGCCCACCGGAGACATTCTGGCGATTGACCGCATTGCCCAAATCCACGCACAAATCCCCAACACCCACTTGGTCATGCACGGCTCCAGCAGCGTGCCGCAAGAGTGGTTGACCATCATCCGCCAGTTTGGTGGCGACCTGAAAGAAACCTATGGCGTGCCAGTGGAAGAAATCCAGCGCGGCATCAAAAGCGGCGTGCGCAAGGTCAACATCGACACCGACATCCGCTTGGCCATGACGGGTGCCATGCGCCAAAGCTTTGCGCAAAACCCCAGCGAGTTCGACCCGCGCAAGAGCCTCATCGCCGCACGCAAAGCCGCTGCCGGCATCTGCAAGCTGCGCTTTGAAGCCTTTGGTTGCGCTGGCATGGGCAGCAAGATCAAGCCGATTCACCTCGATGTGATGGCTGCGCGCTACGCTTGAGCGCGCACTGCTTGAATGCGGCAGTCACCTGAGGTTTCGGCCGCATTCTTTGCACGTGTGTAACGCTTGTTGCTGTGCAAGCTCTATCAATCTGTGCGTTTGGGCATTGGCGCCGCGAAGGTGGGCGTGATTGTGCTGTGGCGAGCCAGCTATTTCTCCAGCTGGGTTTGATTCAACTGGAGCGAAGTCAGTCGCTGCTCCAACTCGTTCAAGTGCATCGGGCGACCAAACAGATAACCCTGGTAGGCGAGGCAGCCCTGCTGCTGCAAACACTGGCGCTGTTCTTCTGTTTCGACACCTTCAGCGATGACTGACAAGCCCATGCTTTGTGCCAATGCCACCACCGTTCGGGCAATCGCGACATCGTTGGGGTCGGTCAACAAATCGCGGACAAAAGACTGGTCAATTTTGAGTTGATCAAGTGGCAGTCGTTTTAGATAGGTCAGCGACGAGTAACCGGTGCCAAAATCGTCCAGAGAAAAGCAGATGCCAAGTTTTTTGAGGGAGGTCATTTTTTCGATGATCTCTTCTACATCGTTGACCAGCATGCTCTCTGTCAGCTCGAGTTTTAGCTTGGTGGGATCTACGCCTGAGCGTTCCAGCACGGTTTGTACCTGATCGACAAAGCTGCTATGGCGAAACTGCACCGCACTGACATTCACCGCAATCGTCAGGTGTGCTGTTTCGGGTTGCCTCGACCAGTGTGTCAACTGCTGGCAGGCGGTTTCCAGAACCCACAGACCCAAGGGCAAGATCAGGCCTGTTTCCTCTGTGAGTGGAATAAAGGTGGCTGGCGAAACCATACCGCGCTGTGGATGCAGCCAGCGCACCAGTGCTTCAGCCCCGGTTATAAAACCTGAGCTATCGACTTGTGGCTGGTATAGCAAGAGAAATTGCTGCTGCAGTAAACCTTCGCGGAAGTCTTTCTCAAGCAGTGCCCGCGAAGAGATGGCGGCTTGCATTTGTGGATCGAAAAAGCGCAATGTATTGCGCCCGGCCTTTTTCGCTTCGTGCACAGCAAGGTCTGCGTGCTGCATCAATTCATCGGCAGTGCGCAACTGTTCTGAAAACAAGGTAATGCCGATGCTCGATGTGCTGTGGTAGATGTTTTCGGTCAGTGTAAAAGGCAGATTCAGAGCGGCGAGAATTTTTTCTCCAACCAGCAGGGCTTGCGAGGCGGCGTCGGTTGAGTTTTTATCCAGATCTTCCAGCACGATAACAAATTCGTCACTACCCAGTCGTGCAATGCTGTCACCTTGGCGAACACACGTAATCAGGCGCTGCGCCACTTGTTGCAACAGTTGGTCGCCCTTGTCGTGTCCCAGCGTGTCGTTGAGCATTTTGAAGTTATCCATATCGATAAACAGCAAGGCGCCAGTGCGATCGTTGCGTGCACAGGATGCAAGAGCTTGGTGCAGCCGATCCAGCAACAAACGGCGATTGGGCAAGCGGGTCAGTGGGTCATAGAAGGCCAATTGTTGAATTTGCTCTTCGGCGGCCTTTCGCTCGCTGATATCGATCAGGGTTGCCACGTAATGTGTGAGCACTCCCTGTTCGTCTTTCACCGCTGTGATGGTGAGCCATTCAGGATAGATGCCGCCGTTTTTGCGACGGTTCCAAATTTCGCCTTGCCAAGCGCCTTGGTTGAGTACGCAATCGTACAGGTCTCGGTAAAACTTGGCGTCATGCCGGTCTGATTTCAGCAGCGAGGGTGTCTGGCCAATGGCTTCTGCAGCTGAATATCCGGTGATGTCAACAAAAGCTTTGTTGACACGCAGGATGATCATGTCAGCATCGGTGATAAAAATACCCTCTTGTGACTCAAAAGCGGTTGCTGCAACGCGCAGATCAGCCGCAGCAGCGGTGGCTTTTTCGGTGGCAATGGCCAGTTTTTGCTGGGCTGATTGTTGTTCGCTGACAAACTGCGCAAAGGCCTTGGACAAACGTTCGGTTTCCAGGCAACTGTGAACCAAGGGTGGTGGTGTTTCCAGTGTTTGGGCGGTTTTTAGAAAATCGGTCAGTTTTTCCAGCGGATGGGTAAAGCGCTTGAGCCAGAGTTGTACAGCGGCAATCGCCATGATCAGCAAAAGCGTCGTGAAAAGCATGGAGCGCCAGCGCAAATCGTTCACCGCTACAAAGGCTTCGTCGGATGGCAAAACTGCTGCCAGTACCCAGCCCGTGTGCGCAAGCTGGGTAAAGCTGAACAGACCTTTGAGACCGCGGCTGTTTACGCCTTCTTCTGTGCCTTCAAATCCGGCACTCAAGGCGCGGTCAAGTTCTGGATTTTGGCCGGGCTGCGTGATCGGTTTGAGCAATCGATCGGGGTCTGGGTGCATGATGGTCAGTCGACTCGGACCTACCAGATAAAAGTAACCACTTTGCCCGACCTTGGTGTCATACAGGGGTTTGAGCAAAAGTGTTTTTTTTAGGTTCACGACGCCGCCCAGAATGCCAAGCAATTTGCCAGCTTTATCTCGGATCGGCACCGAAATCACCACCATCGGCTGTTTCGTCGAGCGCCCGAGAATCGGCTTGGAAATGGTGGCCTTGTCCTGCGCCATGGCGCGCTGGATGTAGTCGCGGTCTGTCATGTCCAGGCCACGCCGTCCAGCTGCTACCGGCCAGTCCACCAGCAAGATGCCCTTATCTGAAAACAAATAAAAATCGTCAATCAGATGGGTCAGATTGGGCGAACTTTCAAAAAAGCGCTCAGTGGCTGTAATGTCGTTTAGGGCGCTGTGCGGGAACTTGGCCGCCATGGCCTCAAGCATGGTCACCCGCATGAGCATTTTGTCGTCAAGTTCATTGCCAACCTGGCGCACCAGCACATTGAGCTGCTGCGACAAGCTGCGTTTGAGCTCGTCACGTGCTGATGAAAACAATAAAACGGCCTGCAGCAGCACCGTAAAAGCCAAAACCAACCCTGCCGCAAGCCCGATCTGGCTGCGTAAACTGAGTTTTTGGGTTGAAATAGACACCTTATTGGCCTGTGAGTTGTTCCAGTGCCTCACCAATATCACGCTCGGATACACCCGCGCTGAGCTGAAGTTGCTCACTCTGGCTGGCGAGCGCAGTGGCGCCTGTTTGGTTCAGCAGGCTGATCAGTTGACCCGCTTCACGGGGTGTTGTAAAACCTTTGCTCTGCAGAAGCAAGCGGTTGTCTGCACTGAGCAACTTGAAGTAAAACTGACCGTCTTTTTCGCGGTATTGCTTGAAGACCGGCTTGGCAGCTTTGCTGGCTTTGGCAACTGAAGAGCCATCTTCGGAGCACAGGTTGCGCAGACCCACGGCGTGGCGCAGTTGACCCATGAATGGCGTGGCAATGGCGCGGGCTTTGGCCGCACCGGCTAGCAAAATGGCTTCAATTTTGGCTGGGTTACTGATGAGCGACTGGTAAGCCGCGCGCATGGGTGCAATTTCTTGATCGATGCGCTCAAAGACGACATTTTTCGCCTCACCCCAGGCAATGCCGGCTGCATAGGCCAGGCGCAAGCCTTGAGTTTCGTCGGCGCTGGCAAAGGCCTGGTAAATCTGGAACAGCGCCGAGCCCTCGACTTCTTTGGGTTCACCCGGCGCACGTGAATCGGTGACGATACTGGCAATGAGCTTTTGCAGTTGCTCGCGCGTAGCAAACAAAGGAATGGTGTTGTCGTAACTCTTGCTCATCTTGCGGCCATCAAGACCGGGCAGCGTGGCCACGTTGTCTTCAATCACCGCATCAGGTGCTACAAAATGCTCGCCGTAGCGGTAGTTAAAACTGTTCGCCATGTCGCGCGCCATCTCGATGTGCTGAACCTGGTCGCGCCCGACGGGAACCTTGTGCGCGTTGAACATCAGGATGTCGGCACCCATGAGCACCGGATACATGAACAGACCCGCGCTGACTTCAGCATCAGGGTCGTTGCCTGCGGCGTTGTTTTTATCCACCGCCGCTTTGTAGGCGTGCGCGCGGTTGAGCACGCCTTTGCCCAGCACGCAGGTTAAAAACCAGGTGAGCTCAGGGATTTCTGGCACGTCAGACTGACGGTAAAACACCACTCGTTCGGGATCGAGCCCAGTGGCCAGCCAACTCGCAGCGATCTCCAGGGTGGAGCGCTGAATACGCGCTGGCTCATCGACCTTGATGAGTGCGTGGTAGTCAGCCAGAAAATAAAAACTTTGCACCTGTTGGCTCAAGCTGGCGCGCACAGCCGGGCGGATCGAGCCCACGTAATTGCCCAGGTGCGGCGTGCCAGAAGTGGTGATGCCAGTCAGAAAACGTTCGATAGCCATGCGTTAAACCAGATAGTCAAAAAAATTAGCCCACCAGCCATGCCAGTGGCGATAGCAACAGGTTGATGAGCCCGTAAGTCAGCGCCATCAAGGGGCGCATCCACACGGCGCTGACCACACCCACCAAAACGAGTGCCATCACAATAAAAAAGCCCCAGGGCTCCACGCGCGACAGCCAAATGGCCTGACGGGTCGGCAGCAAGCCGACCAAAATGCGGCCACCATCGAGCGGCGGCAACGGAAACAGGTTAAAAACAAACATGACAATGTTGACCAGAATGCCGCCTTGCGCCATTTCAATAAAAAAAGGCTCGTTCACACCCGCACCTTGCAACAGGTAATAAACGCAGCCCCACAGAAAAGCCTGAACAAAATTAGCCGCAGGGCCTGCCAAAGCGACCCATACCATTTGTTTTTTGGGGTTGCGCAAGTTGCCAAAACGCACCGGCACCGGCTTGGCATAGCCAAACAAAAAAGCGCCTGAGGTTGCTACATACAGCAGCAACGGCATCAGGATGGTGCCCATAGGGTCGATGTGCTTCATCGGGTTGAGGGTGACCCGCCCCAGTGCATAAGCGGTTTTGTCGCCAAAATAAAGCGCCGCGTAGGCGTGTGCCGCTTCGTGCAAGGTGATCGACAGCAACACCGGAATGGTGTAGATCGTGATAGTTTGAATCAGGTGTGCAAAGTCCATTTGATGATAGTCTCAGGGTAGGGCAGGGTCTGCTTACAAGCCCAGCACCGTCAGGGCACCGCGCCCCTGGCGGATCAGCACGGGGTCGCCACCGCTCAAATCCACCACGGTAGTCGGTTCACGCGGGCAGGCGCCGGCATCAATCACTGCGGCAATGCGTCCGTGGTAGCGCTGGCAAATTTCTTCTGCATCGTTGAGCGGCTCGGATTCGTCGGGTGCAATCAGGGTGGTGGCCAGCAGCGGGGTGCTGTGCAGCGCCAGCAGCGCTTGCAGCACGGTGTGATCGGGCACGCGCAGGCCGATGGTCTTGCGTGACGGATGGCTCAAACGGCGTGGCACTTCTTTGCTGGCCTCCAGGATAAAGGTGTAAGCGCCAGGCGTGGCCGCCTTGAGCAACCTGAACTGCTGGTTGTCAACCTTGGCGTAGTTGGCCACCTCGGACAGGTCGCGGCACAGCAGCGTCAGGTGGTGTTTGTCGTCAACGCCACGAATGCGGCGCAATTTGTCGGCGGCAGCTTTGTCGTCAATGTGGCACACCAGCGCGTAGCTGGAATCGGTGGGCACAGCAATCACTTCGCCTTTGTCGAGCAAAAGCGTGGCCTGTTTGAGCAGGCGTGTTTGCGGGTTGCTGGGGTGAACTTCAAAAAGCTGTGGCATGCCTCTATTGTCGCAGTTGCGCCGCCTCGCGTGCCGAAAGTCGTGCGTTACCAACACCACTGACGGCGATCACGGCAATGCCAGCCCAAGCCCAGACATCGGGCACATGGCTAAATGCCAGCCAACCGAGCAGCGTCGCAAAGGCGATTTGCGAATAAAGATAGGGCGTCAGCACCACGGCGCTGGCGCGGTTGAAGGCGCGGATCAGCATCAAATGGCCAAATGTGCCAAAAAACCCCACCACCACAAACCAGTGCCAGTGTGTTAGCAGTGCGGCCGTGTTCCAGCTGAAAATGGCGAAAGGCAGCATCAAAACGGCGCCCACCAACCCGGTGTAAAAGTGCGTGGTGTAGGGGTTTTCGTCGCCACTCAGGCGGCTGGTGAGCACTTGAAAAGACGCGTAGGTGCTCACCAGCACCACCGGAAACAGCAAGGCCCAGCCAAACACCTGGCCACCTGGGCGCACCACCAGCAGCACACCTAAAAGACCGGTGAGCATCAGCACCCACCGCAGGTGGCTGATGCGTGTTTTGAAAATATGTGCTGCCAACGCTGCGGCTGCCATGGGCGATAGCATGGCCATGGCCGTGAATTCACCCACCGGTAACTGTTGCAGGCCAAAAAACGAGCAGGCGCTGGTGCTTAGCAGCAGCACGCCGCGCAAGGTTTGAAAGCGTGGGTTGGGCGTGTTGAAAAGCGTCATTTTCTGAATCGGAAAACGCAAGGCAAACGTCACCACAGCCTGAAAGGTGTAGCGAAACCACAGCAGCATCAGCACAGGTGCCAACTGGGTTGCATGCCTGGTGGCGGTATCGAGCAGGGCAAAGCTCAACGCCGTGAGGATGATGAGCAAAATACCACCGCCTTGGCGGCTGCGCCAAAAAGTCATGCTTCAGGCCGCTGCAGGTGCTGCCGCACCACGCTGGATGCGCTCGGACAGAACGCTCCATACCGGGGTGAGTGATGCCGGCAGTCTGGGCAGTGCACCGAGCTCGATGCGGCTTTCTTCGGGGCTATGAAAGTCGCTGCCGCAGGAAGCCAGCAAGTCAAACTCGAGCGCCGTTTGGGTGTAAATTTTGGCTTCGGCCACACTGTGGCTGCCGGTAATCACCTCGATGCCGCGCCCGCCGTGGCCGATGAATTCGGTCAGCAAGGCATATTCTTCGGTGGGTTTGAAGCCATAGCGCGCCGGGTGCGCAATGATGGCGACACCGCCAGCAGCAGTGATCCAGTGCACGGCCTCTTTCAGACTGGCCCAGCGGTGTTCGACATAGCCCGGTTTGCCTTCGGTGAGGTATTTGCGAAACACTTCATAGGTGTCTTTGCAAACACCGGTTTCTACCATGTGGCGGGCGAAGTGTGTGCGTGAGATCAGGTCGGGGTTGCCTGCATATTTCAGAGCGCCTTCAAAAGCCCCCTTGATGCCAACGCGCGCCAAGTCAGCCGCCATGTCGTGTGCACGGCGCGTGCGCCCACCGCGTGTGTGGCGCAAACCTTCATTCAAAGCGGCGTTATCGGGGTCAAACCCCAACCCCACAATGTGCACGGTGGCATGCAGAAAACTCACCGAAATCTCAACCCCGGTGAGGTAGTCCAGCCCCAGCGCCGCTGCCGCGCTGGCGGCACGCGCCTGGCCAGAAATCTCGTCGTGATCGGTTAAGGCCCACAGTCTGACTCCCTGCGCATGGGCGCGCGCCGCCAGCACCTCGGGGCTCAAGGTGCCATCTGACACGGTGGAATGGCAATGCAGGTCGGCGTTTTGGGTGTTCATGCGTAGCGCATTCTAGTTTTGCCCCGGCAACTCTGCTGCTTCGATGAGAAAACGCACCTTGCGCTCGCCGCGCCAGCTCTCGGCATCCAGCCGAAACGCCAATTTGACCCGCGCGGGCAGCGGCTCGGTGTGGCCAAACCACATGCCATCGATTGGCTGGCCCTGGTGTTTGAGTTTGAGCGCCAGGTGTTTGTCAGCCACCAGCCGCTGCGACAGCACCTCGACCTCTTCGCTGAACGTGGGGGCGGCGAAGCCTTGGCCCCAGACCTCGCGCTGCAAGCTGTCCACCAGCTCAACCCGGCGGTATTCGGGTTTTAACGGGCCGTCGGTTTGCAGGCAGCGTTGCAGCGTGGCGGCGTCGAGCCATTCGCTGGCTACCTCGCGCAAGCCCTGCTCAAACAACGGCAATTTGTCGTGTGCCACGGTGCAGCCCGCCGCCATGGCATGCCCACCAAAGCGCAGCAACACGCCAGGGTAGCGCTTGGCCACCAAGTCCAGTGCATCGCGCAAATGAAAGCCTGGAATCGAACGCCCCGAGCCTTTAAGTTCATGGCTGTGCCCGGCGGCGCCACTGCGGGCAAAAACAAAAGTGGGGCGGTGCAGCCGGTCTTTCAGGCGAGCCGCCACGATGCCCACCACACCTTCATGAAAATCGGCATCAAACACACACAAGGCCGCAGGCGGGTGGGCGGTGTCGGCAAACAGCGACTGCGCCACTGCCAGCGCCTGCTCACGCATCGCGCCTTCAATATCACGGCGCTCGCGGTTGATGGCATCGAGCTGCTGCGCCAGTTCGTGGGCGCGGCCGGGGTCGTCGGTGCAGAGGCATTCAATGCCGAGCGTCATATCGGACAAGCGCCCGGCAGCGTTGATGCGTGGCCCCAGGGCAAAGCCAAAGTCAAAGCTGCTGGCGTTTTTCGCATCGCGCCCGGCTGCTACAAATAATGCAGCTAGTCCTGCAGGCTGGCTAAGCGCTCGCACCCTTTTTAACCCCTGTGCTACAAGGCGCCGATTGTTCGCATCCAGGCGCACCACATCGGCCACTGTGCCCAGCGCAACCAGCGGCAACAGGGTGTCGAGCTTGGGCTCTGCCTGTTGTGTGAAGTGACCGCGTGTGCGTAACTCGGCGCGCAGTGCCAGCAGAACATAAAACATCACGCCCACGCCGGCGATCGATTTACTGGCAAAGTCGCAGCCTGGCTGGTTGGGGTTGACGATCACATCGGCATCCGGCAAGGCCAGTTGGCCATCTTGCATGGCGCACAGGTGGTGGTCAGTCACCAGCACCTGCAGCCCCAGTGCGCGGGCTGCGGCCACCCCTTCAAAACTGGCAATGCCGTTGTCCACGGTGATCAAAACGTCGGCGCCACTGGCTTTGACACGCTGCGAGATCGGTGGCGTTAGGCCGTAGCCGTCAACCACGCGGTCGGGCACGATGTAGCTAACCTGGCGCGCACCCAGCAAGCGCAGCCCACGCAGCGCCACCGCACAGGCGCTGGCGCCGTCGCAGTCGTAATCGGCCACGATGCACAGGTGTTGGTCGAGCCCAATAGCATCTGCCAGCAGACGCGCCGCCTCGGCACTGCCTTTGAGTGTGTTGGGCGCCAGTAAATGCGCTAGTGCGGGGTCGATTTCGTGGGCGTCAGCCACGCCACGCGCAGCATAAAGCTGCGCCAACAGTGGATGAATGCCTGATTTTTCGAGCGCCCAGATGTTGCGCGGGGCGGCGTCTCTGACGATTAATTTCATAGCTGCAGAAGCACGCCAGATATGCTCTGGGGCTTAAAAATACTTGCAAAATTTTGTAGCCAGTTGCGCGGCTGGCAGAGCCAGCTTTGCGCGCTGCGTTCACCGCACAGTGTGAGTTGCACCGGCTCACCCCGCTGCTGTGCAGCCAGCAGCGCTGGCAATTCAGTGGCATCAAGCTGCTGCCAGGCTTGCGCCCAGCGCGGCCAGTCTTCCGCCAGAGCGGCGTGGTGCAAGCTGCTGTTCACTGTGGGTTGTGTCTGCACGCTGATAGCGCTGGCGTTGGCGCAACCGGTGCCATGCAACCAGAATGAATTCACCGGCAGCAGCCCACGCGCCTCGCGCGCATCGTTCAGGGGGTGGGTGTAAAAAAGCATTTGCATCTCATTTTGCAGGCGCAGCAGGGTGCTAGCCTGTGGGCCGGTGGGTAGCCAGGCTTTGACATCGCAACCGATCACCCGATCGAGAGAAGCCGTGGGCACATCCGCCAACAATGCGCCTTGCGCAAGATATCGACCACATTGGTCGGGCTCCAGGGTAATGCCGTCTTCGGCAAAGTAGGGCTGCATGGCCGCCAGCAGGGTGTCGGATTCGGTTTGCGACAGTTCGGGCAGTGGCAAAGGGCTCATCAAAACCTGTTGATTGGCCATGCGCCAATGGCACAGTGTGACAAAGCCACAGGCTTGCTGGGGCAATATTCCGTGGTTTTGCTCGTGTTGCTGCGCTGCCCAGGCAATCAAACCGTCGCTGCACGGCAAGCCCAGCGCGCGTGCCAAGGCACGTTCATGCGGTGGGTTCAGGCTGTGTGGCTCGCCCTGATCCAGCGCCTGAGCTTGCAGGCGTGCCAACAGTTTCTGCAAATGGGGCAGTTGCAGGCTGGGCAGCAGAGACTGGCAGTTGGGCGAGCTGCTGGCAGCAGATGGAATCAAGAGGTGCATGGGGTGATTGTCCCAGCAGTTCAGTTTTGACCGATTACCCCTTGATTTCCAGGTGCCTTGGTTAGCAAAGGCAGTCGAATTGTCTAAGGGTGAACGTGCTGGTTTGCACCTTGAGCGGTGCTGGCGCAGGCTCACGCTGCGTAAGAATTCAGTATTTTCTATTCATTTATTATTCAAAATTAATGCAACTAATTGAATTTAAATAGAATAGTAAAAATTGCTTCTATTCATAATTGATTGAATGAAAACTTCTGCTCAACTGGTTCACTTATTGAAGTCGCAGGGCGCCACATCATCGGCTCAAATACAGGCTGCCTTAAAAATGAGTCAGCCTACGGCATCGCGCTTGCTCAAGCAAATTGAAGATGAAATCATCGTTTGTGGGCAGGGCAAACGCACCCAATATGCGCTCGCTCAGCCTATTGGCCAAGCCGCAGCGCAGCAACTCATCTCTCTTGTGGATGAATCTGGCTTTGCCAAACGTATCGGCACCTTAAGCCTGTTAGCGCATTCGCAGATGTATGTGGAAGCAGAGGGTTTCAGCGAGATTTTTCAGGCCAATGCACAAGCCTTGCTGCCGTGGTATTTGTCGCCTTTGCGTGCACAGGGGTTTTTAGGAAGACTGCTGGCTCAGCAACTTGCACCGCTGGGTGTGCCGGCCAATCCCGAAACGTGGGACGCGCAGTTTGCCCTAATCGCTGCTTTAAACACCCACGACGCACCCGGTGCGCTGTTGCTGGGTAACGAAACTGCCCCTACGCAGCGCACACCCACTTGCATACCCACTGAAAACCCTGGGCCAGTGCTCGATGCACTGGCGGCCACTGGTGCGCTCACGTTACCTGCTGGGTCTTCTGCCGCTGGCGAACAGCCCAAGTTGCTTGCCTTGAACAGTCAGCTGGAGCCTGTTTTAGTCAAATTTTCACCCCCAATGGGCACCCCTTATGGTGAGCGCTGGCACGATTTGCTTTGCGCTGAAGCCTTGTGTTGCCAAGTGCTGCAGCGCTACGGCTTCGCTGTGGCTCACAACCACGTTGAGCCATCGTCCTACCGAACTTATTTGCTTAGCAAACGCTTTGACCGAACGGCCACGCACGGGCGCAGGCACATTGTTTCGATGGGTGCAGCGCATCAGGGTTTTGTCAAAGGCTCCTATGTGAACTGGGCCGCCACTGCAGATGCCTTGGTGCGCCAGGGCAGGCTAAACCCGCTCGATGCCGATAAATTGCACACCTTGCTTCAGTTTGGTCGCCTGATTGGCAACACCGACATGCACAACGGCAACGCCGGCTTGTTTGTTGCCGGTGCATCACTCAAAGAAATTGCCCAAGGCTCCTTCAGCTTGGCACCGGTTTACGACATGCTGCCCATGCGCTGGAAACCTGACCTCATGCTGGGTGCACCCGAATACGCGCCGTTTGAGGTCGACATCTCTCGTGCTGATGCCTGCACACGCGCAGCTGCGCATGAGTTTTGGCAGCTGCTGTCCACACACCCCTTGGTGAGCCAAGCTTTACAAAACGTGGCCACAGACATGACCAAGAAGTTTTAAACGCCGATCGCCATTGCTCCAGCGCTGGATATCCCCAACACCTGATGGCGCTACCATTGCACCATGAACAAGTTTTTCAACACCGCTGGCCCGAACAAACCTGACATCCACTACACCCTGTTGCCCAAAGACCGAGTCAACTGGCCCGAGCTCTCTGGCCTGATTGCGGCACAAAAATATTTCATCTTGCACGCGCCGCGCCAAACCGGCAAAACCAGCTTGCTCATCAACCTGATGCACTTTATCAACGCCCAAGGGCAATACCGGGCGCTGTATGTGAACATTGAGTCTGCACAGGCCGTGCGCAATGACGTGCTGGCAGCCGGGGCCGGCATGATTCGCGCATTCGCCGATGCAGCCCGCTGGTACTGGAGGGACTTTCCCTTGGCTGAGAAACTGGCGAACGACTTGCTTTTGCAACCTGCCAGCAGCGAAGCTGTACGCCATTTGCTGCAGATCTGGGCTGAACACAGCGACAAGCCGCTGATCATTTTTCTGGACGAAGTCGATGCCCTGGTTGGCGACACCTTGATCTCGCTGTTGCGCCAAATCAGGGCCGGT
>CAIYYA010000095.1 GCA_903930255.1 uncultured beta proteobacterium | reverse complement strand
TGCCAGTGCCAGAAAACCCCAGCCAGCAGCGCTCTGATAAGGGTGGGCGTGCGGAGTCAGTGGCTGGGAGAAATCTGTTTTCATGGTGGCGCTGGGTACGTCAGGTCAGCACTGGGGCTGAAAGGCGTTTCCAAGCGCATTGAAGTTGCGTTTTTCCAGTCCGGGATAGCGTTTGTTCAAAGCAGTCAGCTTGCGCACGGGTTGTGTTTGCACACCCGACCCAGGACTGTGCTGAACCTCATTTGCCGCCAATTTGAACACCGCCACGGTTTGCACCAGGTCGTGCGCTTGGCTCTTCAAGCTAGTGGCTGCGGCTGCCATTTCTTCAACCAGTGCGGCATTTTGCTGCGTGACCTGGTCCATTTGGGTGACGGCTTCACCGACCTGGCTGACGCCCAGACTTTGTTCGCGGCTGGCCGCGCTGATCTCACCCATGATGTCGGTCACCCGGCGGATGCTGCTCACCACCTCGCTCATGGTTGCGCCGGCCTGGTCCACCAGTGAAGTCCCTTGTTCCACCCGCTGCACGCTCGCGCCAATCAGATTTTTGATTTCTTTGGCTGCAGCAGCACTGCGCCCCGCCAAATTGCGCACTTCACTGGCCACCACGGCAAAACCTCGACCCTGGTCACCGGCGCGGGCGGCTTCTACGGCAGCGTTCAAGGCCAGAATGTTGGTCTGAAAAGCAATGCCATCAATCACGCTGATGATGTCAGAGATGCGTTTGGACGAGTCATTGATGTGCTTCATGGTCTCGACCACTTGTGCCACCACTTCACCACCCTGCACGGCGGTGCTGCTGGCGGCCAATGCGAGCTGGTTGGCTTGTTGCGCGTTTTCGGCGTTTTGTTGCACGGTGGAGCTGAGCTGCTCCATCGACGCAGCGGTTTCTTCAAGCGCACTGGCTTGAGATTCGGTACGGCTGGAGAGGTCGTGGTTACCCTGGGCAATTTCGGCGCTGGCGGTGGCCACGCCCTCTGAACCCTGGCGCACGTTGGCCACCACTTTGGTCAGGTTGGTCTGCATGTGCGACATGGCACACATTAGCACCGATATTTCATTGTTGCCAGAGACATCCACCGTGTGCGTCAAATCGCCTTCGGCAATGGCATCAGCCACTTCGGCAGCGTGCCGCAGTGGCAGCGTTACGCTGCGCAGCAGGCTCCAGCCAAACCCAAGCGCAAACAGCAGACCCAGCACGATCGAGCTGATCGACACCTTTTTGATAGTGTCATAGCGCTGGGTGGCGCTGTCAAATTCGACTTTGGCAACATCTTGTTGCAGCTTGATCAATGCGTTCAGGTCAGCATGCATGTCTTTGAAAAAAGGACTAATTTTGTTCATCAGCAGGTCTTGGGTCTGCGTGTAGTCTTTGGCTCCCAGTGTGCTCAAGGCCGGTTTGATGCCATCTTGCAGGTAGCGTGCGTAATGGGTTTTGAAGTTGTCTGCCAGACGCTGCTCGTCAGTGGTCAGGTAGCTTGCCATGTAGCTTGCCCAAACCTTGTCAATCGTGCGCATATTGCCTTCAACCGTTTCAACCGATTGTTTGATTCGCTTGTCGCTCGGGTCAAGCAGCGCGGCTGCAATTTCGTAGCGGTTGCGCAAGCCCTGGTAATTGATGTCAGCGAGTTGCCCAATGGGGATGGTTCGATCAAGATACACCGTTTGCAGCGCGCTGTTACTTTTGCTCACGCCATACAGCCCGATGCTGCCCACCAGCACCAGCAAGCTGGCCAGCACGCCGATCAACAGTGTCAGGCGCGTCGAAATTTTCAGGTTGTTGAGTTGCATGATGCGGGTCCTGGTAGGTGATTGACGGGTTTAAAGTGAGCGAATGGATGGATGAAATGGGTTCAGGTCAAGCTTTTTTCGGGGTTGGCGGCTAGGTACAAATCCACCTGCTGGCGCACCACATCGAGCAGATCATCAAACTGGCAAGCTTTGTCAAAAAACCAGTCGGCACCCAGGGTCAGGCATCTTTGACGGTAGTTGCTGTAGCCAAAGAGCGTCAGAATGGCAACGCGCAGACCCGGGTTTGTGTGTTTCAGGCTGGCAATGATCTCCAGCCCCAAACCATCGGGCAAATGCAGATCCAGAATCACCAACTCGGGTGGGCAGAGTCGCACCCGCGCCAGTGCTTCGCTCAGCGTACCTGCCTGGTCAATGGTGCTGGTGCCGGGAATGCCGGCGAGCAAACTGCACAGGCGAATGCGGATCGGTTCGGAGTCATCTACCACTAATATTTTGTAGGGCATGGGCTGATGTTGACCTGCTTGCAGCGTTTGCACTATCAGGCTTGGCTGATTTGTGTGTATGGAGTTGATGACAGAGGGTAGGGCGCGGCCTACACGATAGGCACAATAAAACGCATCATTTGATGATAGTATTTATGCCTAAACTAAATGGAAATAAACATGCGAACCACACTTGCACTGGACGATGATTTGCTGGCCAAAGCCACTGCCTTGACTGGCGTGGCAGAAAAAACGGCTTTGGTGCGCGAGGCTCTGCGGGCCTTGATCCAGCGCGAAAGCGCCAAACGCCTGGCGCTCTTGGGTGGCAGCATGCCCACGTTGGAAGATGTTCCAAGACGTCAGTTGGACCCAGCGTGATTTTGGTTGATAGCTCCATTTGGATTGACCATTGGCGCAGCAGTGACGAACGTCTGACGCGGCTATTGGGCGAAACTCAGGTGTTGGTGCACCGCTTTGTGACGGGTGAATTGGCCCTTGGCAGTCTGCTGCAGCGCGAAGAGGTGCTTGCAGCGCTGCAAGATTTGCCGCAGGCCACGGTGGCTACGGATACCGAAGTGCTGGGTTTTATTGCTAAAAACGCGCTGGCCGGGAGCGGCATCGGTTACATCGACGCGCATCTGCTGGCCGCTGTGCGTTTGACACCGGGTTCACAGCTCTGGACGCGTGACAAACGCTTGCTTGCAGCGGCTGCTCGACTGGGGCTTGCGTACGCAGCGGTGCACTAAGGGTGTTGTTTCACGTTAACCCAGCAACTCATGCTCTATGGCGTAACGCATCAGATCAGCCATGCTGGGGGTGCCGAGCTTTTCCATCAGGCGGGCTTTGTGGGTGCTGACGGTTTTGCCGCTGATGGCCAATTGATCGCCAATTTCTTTCACCGCCAGGCCTTGGGTCAGCAAGCGCAACACCACCAGCTCGCGATCGGACAGGCGGTTGTGCCCGGCGCGACGCTCGGTCGTGGCAAAAGCCATTTGGCTGGCAATCGCCGGGTCGATGTAGTTGCCGTGCGCAGCCACCTGGCGAATGGCTGCCAACAGCACCTCTGGATCACAATCTTTGGTGATGTAGCCTTTGGCGCCGGCTTTGAGTACCTGAGCGGCTACTTGGGGGCGGTCGTGCATGCTCAACACCAAAATCGGCAAGTCGGGCCGGTGCGCTTTGACCCGCGCTATCAAATCAGCGCCACTGATGCCCGGCATATTCAGGTCTAACAGCAGCAAGTCAAAGGTGGCTTGCTGCAGACTGGCCAGCACCTCGGCACCATTCACCGCTTCACCGCTCACGCGCATATCAGTTTGCAGGGCAAACAACTGTTTCAAACCACTGCGCATGAGTATGTGGTCGTCGGCAATCAGCAGCCTAATCATGCGGTTTCCCTTGTTGTTTCAGGGGTGAGCGGGATCGTCAGCGCCACCACGGTGCCTTGTCTAGGTGCGCTGATTACGTCTAGACGACCCCCCAAGGCCAGCGCACGCTCGCGCATACCGAGCAAGCCCAAGCTATGCTGCTGGGCCACTGCCGCCATGTCAAAACCTTGCCCGTTATCGCGAATTTCCAAACCGAGTTGATCACCTTGGCAACCCAAGCTGATATGGACTTGGCTGGCCTGCGCGTAGCGCGCCACGTTGGTCAGAGACTCTTGCACAATGCGAAAAATGACCACCGTGCGGGCCTCATCGAGGTGAATGTCCGGGTTTTCCACATTCAACACGCAGTTGCCAGCGTTGCGTTTGCCAAATTCGTGGCAGAGGAATTCGATACCCGATACCAAGCCCATGTCCAACTCAATCGGGCGCAAATTTGCGGCAACTTGGCGCACGGTTCGGATCGCCCGATCGGCCAGCGCCTGGGTGTCATTGAGTTGGCTGAGCAAAGCTGGCTCAAGTGTCCCAAAGCGCATTTTTAACATTGACAAGTCAAGCCGCAGTGCCGTGAGAACCTGCCCCAGTTCGTCATGCACTTCGCGCGCAATGTGCTTGCGTTCTGCTTCCCGCTCGAGTTCGTTTTGTGCCGTCAGGTCGCGCAATAACTGTCGTGAACGGCTGAGATCCTGGTTCAACGCAAGCATGGCCGCTTCGGCGATTTTGCGATCAGTGATGTCAAAGTGCGTGCCAACATAATGGCTCACTGCGCCGGTTTTGTCTTTGATACTCGAAATAGAAAGCCATTTGGGATGCACTTCGCCGTTTTTGTGCCGGTCCCATACTTCACCCTGCCAACTCCCTGTGCTGTTGATGGCTTGCCACATTTGGCAATAAAAATCCGGGCCATGACGACCCGACTGCAGTAGCCGTGGGGTTTGACCGATGGCTTCCTCGGCGCTGTAGCCGGTGATTCGGGTGAAAGACCGATTGACCCGCAAGATCACCGTGCTGGCATCGGTAATGATCATGGCTTCTTGTGTTTCGAAGGTGGCTGCAGCGACATGCAACTGCTCGTCGGCACGTATTTGCACTGTAACGTCTTGCACGGTGCCGTTCGATCGGATCGGCGTGCCAGACTCATCAAAGTCTGATTCATAACGCACGTGCACCCATTTGATGCGCCCGTCAGCCATCTGCAAACGGTGAGTGATGTCGTAGGGCCGATGTCGGCTTAAGGATTTGGTGTAGGCCTGTTTCGCGAGCTTGCGATCTGCGGGGTGAACGACATTGAGAAATGCCTTAAAGTTGGCTTTGAGCTGCGTTTTATCGATTTCAAACAAGCGAAATATCTCATCTGACCAGATCAGTTGGTTTGTGAGCAGATTGAGTTTCCAACTGCCGATGCGAGCGATGCGCTGGGCTTCCTGGAGCATTTTGGTGCTGGCGTGCAATTCGGCATAGGCTTGTTTGATATCGCTGATATCGCTAAAAGTGCATAACACCTGCTGCAGGCTGGCATCCCGGTTTAACTGTGGAAATGCGTTTACCAGTAGCCAGACCCGAGTTTGGCTGGTCGGCCGAAAGACCCCCATCACGACATTGCGCACTGGCTGGCGGCTGGCAATAGCCTGTGGCACCGGATGTGTTGAGCTAGGAAAAGGCGTTCCGTCTTCATGGATCACGTTCCAGTGTGGATCAAAAGAAGATTTGCCCAGCAACTGTTCTTCGGAAAGTCCAAGCATTTCAAGTGCCAAGTTGTTACTCAACAAAATCTCAGCAGTTGGATCTTGTAACAACACCCCAACTGGCAACTCTTCAATCATCCAGCGGTAACGCTGCTCACTGTCCTGCAAGGCTTGTTTTGCTTGCTTGCTTCGAACTGCAGCGCTTTTTGGATCTCGCTCAGCCTGGTAAACATGCAAATCGTGCAGCAACTGGCTGATTTGCTCAGGCGACAGCTCGGCCAGATTGCTGCGCAGGCTGAAGTTAGGTGAAAACGTGGTCATTTTGGTGCGCTAACGCCTCTATTAGCCTGCGAGCTGGGCGTTATCGAACTTGGGGGGGGGCTACGCAGCGTGCGTGGCACAAGGACAGCCGTTGCAAGCATGTAGGTAGTGTGGTGGGGTGGGTGCGTCGATTCGATGCCGGTGTAACGCTTGGGTCAGTTTAACGCGAAAGCACCACGGTCATCGTTGCGATGGGCGGTCAACCATTTACCCAATGCCAGCCTCAAAGCAGCCACATCAATCGGCTTGGTCAGAAAGTCATTCATGCCAACGGCCATGCAATGTTGACGATCTTCCTCAAACGCATCGGCTGTGAGCGCAATGATCGGCAGACCCGTGCGGTTTTGCTCTGCTTCCCAGTGCCGGATGTGGCTCACAGCGGTGTAACCATCCATCACTGGCATGTGCAGATCCATCAAAATGATGTCGGGCGCTACATCACCCTGTGTGATGGCATCCACAGCTTGCTGACCGTCCGTGAGCAGCGTCACCGTCAAACCCAGTTTGTCCAAGAGCGACTCAATCACCATGCGGTTGACCAGGTTGTCTTCAACCACCAGAACCCGACCTGACAATTGCTCAGGGGTAATCGATGATCCACTTTGCGTTGGGTCAGCGCGTTCATGCTGGCGGGTGTTCTCGCCATCCATGAAACATTTGACCCGCACACGAAACCAGAACCGTGAGCCTTGCCCCACCACGCTCTGAACACCGACGTCACCACCCATGAGTCTGGCCAGCTGACTGACGATGGACAAACCCAGCCCGGAGCCGCCAAATTCGCGGGTGATGGAGCTCTCGGTTTGCGAGAAGGGCTTGAAGAGCAAGTCCTGCTTGTCTGCGGCTATGCCAATGCCGTTGTCTGTGACAGAAAATTCCAGCAAGGCCGTTGCTGTATCGCGTTCAATCTCTGTACCGAACAAGTGGATCGTGCCTTGCTTGCTGAATTTGATGGCATTGCCCGCCAGGTTGGAGATCATCTGACGGATGCGATGCGCATCAGCATTGTAGCGGTTCTGGGCTGAAGCTTGCCACTGATGCGTCAGATGCAGATGATTGGCTTGAGCTGCCCCCAGGAACAATGCTTCGGTCTCACTGAGCAAAGTAACCGGATCAAAGACAACCGATTCAAGTTCAAATTTCCCGGCTTCAATTTTTGAGAAATCCAGAATATCGTTGAGCAGGGTCAGCAGAGCCTGTCCGCTGGAGTGAATCGTGCGTGCCGAGTCACGGCGTTCATCTTCATTCAAATTGGGCATCAACAACAGCTGTGCCATACCCAAAATGCCGTTCATGGGGGTGCGGATTTCGTGGCTCATGGTGGCCAGAAAGCGGCTCTTGGCGAGGTTGGCGGCTTCAGCTGCCTTTTGGGCGAGTTTGAGCTCGTTTTCGTAGGTCTTGCGTGCGCTGATGTCTTGCGCGTTGAATTGAAGCATCGATTCGCCCGTGACTGGGTCTAATACCGGACGCACATCGAGCTCGTACCAACAGGATCCCTTCAGGGTAACCAATTCAGCCTCAGCGGTGAAAATTTGATCACTGCGCACTTGACCAAGAGCGGTTATTGCTTGATTCGGGTCAACGAACATGGCAGCAAAGTCGTCTCTGCGAACTGCCGTGTCCATGATGCCAAAGCTGTGTACGCCCGACGGGTTTCGCATCACGGCACTTCCGTCCGAAATGCGAAAAAGCCCGACGATCATGGGGGTTTGCTGCATGGCCTCAACGCCACGCAGCACCGATGGGTCCAGCGTTGTCGGAACCTGTGAGGCTTCATACAGGATGGCGCGGCTGCCATCCGGGAGCTCTATGCCGATGGTGTGTGCGTTCAAGGTGGTCGGTTTCCCCAACGGGTACACCGTCCACTGGTCACGCCCGCAATGCCCGGCAGCGTGTTCGTCCATCTGTGCCTGGTTACGTGTGATGGTGCTGGGCGAAAGATTGGAAAAATCACGCGCCAGAAACGCTTCAAGGGTGGCCGCATTCCAAAATGCCAAACCGGCCGGATTGGCCCAGCGCATGCATTTGCCACCCAGATCAAACACCCACATGGGTGTGTCGGTCCATTCAAAAGCCGCCAATGCGCTAAAGGGCAAAACGGCGAGGGGTGGCTTGGACATCAAAGTTACGGGTTCAAGCGCATCACTGAGCCAGTGAAATCTCAGCCGCTTTGAGGACGCTGGCTGCCGAAGCACGCTGTTTCACAGCGGCAAACCAGTTCACCAACCGTGGCATGTCTGCATCAGGTACCGGTTTGCCGTGTGCTTTCGACAGCAGGCCGATGTACCAGTACGATAAGACATAGGACGCATCTGCCAGGGTGAATTGGCTGCCCAGAAAATAGGGTGCAGGGTTAATCTGCGATTCCAGAAGCGCTACCAGTTCGTGCAGCCGGTCAACTTCTGGCTGAAACTCAGGTTTGCCTGCTCGGCCATCCGATAGTGCAAAGTAGAGCGTGCTGAGTTGTGGCCCCAGATACAGGTCGTGAAAGCGCGAAAGCCAGCGACTGCGGGCACGCTCGTGTGGTGTGCCGGGCAGCAGTGCCGGGTGTGGATACCGCTCCTCCAGATACTCCACGATGACCTCAGATTCACCGATGCCAAAGTCTCCATCCTGCAAGAAAGGTACTTTCCCCAGTGGGTTGAGCGTCAAAAATTCAGGCGACTTTTGATAACCGGCGTCAAGTGCTGGTGCCTCATAAGCCAAGCCTTTTTCAAGCAAGGTAATGGAAACTTTGGCGCTGTAATGGCTGTAGGGGAGTTGGTAGAGTTTCATGGGCGTGACGGTTTGCGGGCAAGAAAGTGTGAACGATCCGGTCAAGAAAATAGGTGAAGGACATCGTTTGCGGCAGCGCTTCACGATGTTCCATTTGTATCAATTTTTTACAGCCAAGCGCATCAGGTCGGACGAGTCAGATTGACCTCACCGGGCAAAGTAAGCCCGTGCATCTAGGCAGTCTTGCCGGATGCCGGCGGTCAAGGCCTCCAGTGATTCGTATTTGCGCTCGTCGTGCAGTTTATGCAACAGCTCGACACGCACAATTTTGCCGTAGGCACCCTCTGCGCCCAGATTGTTTGGCCAGTCTAGGCAATGGGTTTCGAGCAGCACGCGCCCGCCATTGACGTCGGCCGGGTCTACCGAGGGGCGCACCCCCAAGTTGGCCACACCGCGCAGGGGATGTGCGCACAAGCCATACACCAATACGGCAAAAATGCCGCTGGCAGCTGGTTTCCAGTGGGCAAACCGTTGGTTGATGGTTTTAAAACCCAGCGTTCGGCCAAGTTTGCGCCCATGCACCACATGGCCTGATATGCGGTAAGGGTGACACAGCAAGCGGGTGGCGTCTGCCATGCGGCCTTGCGACAGAGCCTCGCGCACGGCTGAGCTCGAAACTCGCAGGCCATGCACTTCGTAGCTGTTCATGCGCGCCACGTCAAAGCCTTGTTTCAGGCCTGCACCATCGAGCAGGGTGTAGTCACCGGCGCGGCGTTGGCCAAAGCGGAAGTCGTCACCTACCAAGATATAGCTGGCACCTAAGCCCTTGAGCAAGACCTGATCGATGAAAGCCTGTGGCGTCAGGTTGGCCAGATGTGCGGTGAATGGCAGCACCACTGTTTGATCAACACCGCATTGAGCCAGGTCGCTGAGCTTGTCGCGCAGAGTGCCCACGCGCGCCGGTGCCAATGCTGGGTTGTGGGTGAGAGCCGCAAAAAAGTCTCGCGGATGCGGTTCAAACGTCAGCACGCAACTGGGCACGCCGCGCTGCTTCGCCTCGCCCTTGAGCAGCGACAGCATGGCCTGATGACCGCGGTGCACACCGTCAAAGTTGCCGATGGTGAGGGCGCAGGAGGGTGCGATGTCAGGGTGCTTGAAGCCTCTGAATATCTTCATGGTAGGGTATAAATTTGATAGCTGTGTGAGCAATATCTGAAAGCGTTCGCAGTCAATTTCGACTATAAAAGTTGCGTATTGTGACTTACCAGCAGGTCCCCCTTGTTGGTGGCATCTGTGCAACGCCCTACACTGGTGCCCTAACTGCCATGTTTTTTCACGACACCCCAATTCATGAAGCCGTTCGCCCTGAGCCTGTCGAAGGGTGGTTCGACAAGCTCACCACGAACGGTGTTTCACGTTAACGCACAAGGTTCATGAAAACGCAACTTTATTTGGATGGCCACCCGCAACGCCAACAAGCATGTGTCTGATTGCCTGGAACTGGCAACCAGCCAGCCCCGAACCCTTGCTGTTGATCGCCAATCGCGACGAATATTTTGCCCGACCAGCCGAACCCTTGCATTGGTGGCCAGATGCCGACATATTGGCTGGGCGTGACTTGCAAGCTGGCGGCACTTGGCTTGGGGTGAGTCGCACCGGCCGCTTGGCTGTGCTGACAAATTATCGAGATGGCTTGGCTCAGCGCAGCGATGCACCCTCCAGAGGTGAACTGGTCAGCCAGTTTTTGCAGACCAGGGTATCCGCGCCCGACTATTTGCGTGCTCTTGCTGACCGGGCTGCAGATTACAACCCATTTAACTTGCTGGTTTTTGATGCTGTTGGGCTGTGGGGTTTTGAGAGTCGGCATGCTCAAATCATGGCCATGCCAGCGGGCATTGGTGCCGTGTCAAATGCTGACTTCAACACACCTTGGCCCAAGGTGCAGAACTTGAAAACGGGTTTGCACAAGCTGCTCGTGCAAGGCCAGCTGAGTGCTGCAGAGTTGTTGGCGCTGCTGCAAAACCGGCAACTGGCAGCAGACGCTGATTTGCCAGACACCGGCATTGCGCTGGCGCTTGAGCGCTCACTCTCGGCTACCTTTGTCGCCATGCCTGGTTACGGAACCCGTGCTTGCAGCATGGTGCGCTTTGCGTCGGGGTGTTTCGAGTTTTTCGAGCAGGGCTTTGATGCGAATGGCCACACACACAGCCGGCTACTGAAAACCAGTTGAAACATCTATACTTGAAACAGCTCGCGGCCTGTGCCCGTGCAGCGCTGCCATTTATAGCCATAAAGCCCCATGAAAGCCACTGAATTTGCCCCCGGACTGAGCATTGCCGGCATAGCTCCACCCTTGCATTTGAGTGACTTCAAACTCATTGCCTTTGATATGGACTCAACCCTCATCAACATTGAGTGTGTGGACGAAATTGCCGACACCATCGGTCGCAAAGCGCAGGTGGCAGCCATCACCGAAGCCGCCATGCAAGGCGAAATTACCGATTACAAAGAAAGTTTGCGTCAGCGCGTGGCACTGCTCCAAGGTGTGACCGAAGCGCAAATGGAACAAATCTACCGGGAGCGCCTGCAACTCAACCCTGGTGCGGCTGCGCTGGTGGCTGCCTGCAAGAGCGCCGGTCTGAAGGTGTTGCTGGTCTCTGGCGGGTTTACCCACTTTACCGACCGCATTCGCGACCGACTGGGCATTGATTACACCCGTGCCAATGTGCTCGAGGTTCGGCAAGGTGCACTCACCGGGCGCATGCTGCCGCAACCCTGGGGCGACATTTGCGATGGTGCTGAAAAGCGCACGATGTTGCTGCAAATGTGTGACACGCTGGGCATCAACCCCAAGCAAACCATTGCCATGGGCGATGGTGCCAACGACTTGCCCATGATGAGTGTGGCGGGGCTCTCAGTGGCCTACCATGCCAAGGCCGCAGTACGGGAATATGCCAATGTGTCGATCGAGTCCGGTGGGCTTGACCGTTTGCTCGAACTCATGCAGACCGCATAATTACCCCATGTACGCACAGCACTATGGTCTGAAGCAAGACCCTTTTTCGATCGCACCTGACCCGCGTTACCTCTTCATGAGTGAGCGCCACCGTGAGGCCTTGGCGCATTTGCTGTTTGGTGTGGCAGGTTCAGCCACTTCCACCAGTGGCACGGGTGGCGGTTTTGTTTTGCTCACCGGCGACATCGGTACCGGCAAAACCACGATTTGTCGCTGCTTTCTGGAACAGATTCCGCCCGGTTGTCATGTCGCCTACATCTTTAATCCCAAGCTCAATGTGCTGGAGTTGATGCAGTCGATTTGCCAGGAATTTCACGTCAACATGGGGCGCAGCCGAAAAACTCGTACGGTCAAAGACTACATTGACGCGCTCAACGCTTTTTTGTTGCAAAGCCATGCTGACGGGCAAAGCTGTGTGCTCATCATCGACGAGGCGCAAAACCTGGCAGCCGATCTGCTGGAGCAATTGCGTTTGCTCACCAATCTGGAAACCAGTGAGCGCAAACTGTTGCAGATTGTGCTGATTGGTCAGCCCGAGCTGCGTTTTATGCTCGAGCGGCCCGACCTGGAGCAACTCGCTCAGCGTGTGGTGGCACGTTTCCATCTGGATGCGCTCTCTGAAGCAGAAACCACCGAATACATTCGGCACCGGCTCGGTGTTGCGGGTTTTGCGGGTGCCTTGCCATTTGACAGGCGCGCGCTGCACCGCATTCATCGGCTCACGTTGGGTGTGCCACGGCGCATCAACCTGTTGTGTGGGCGAGCGCTGTTGGGCGCCTGGGCCAATGGGCAGGAAGCGGTGACACGCGCGGTGGTTGAGAAAGCGGCGATTGAGGTATTTGGCGAACCGGTTTCTGCGCTTGATGTCAACGAGTTATTGCGCCACTGGCGCTGGTTTGCCTTGGGTTTGGCGGTGCTCGCGGTGCTAAGTTTGCTGGTTTTGCTGGTTTTGCTGGTTTTGCAGTTGTGGCCGGAGCCCGAACCTGTGCAGCAACGTTCAGCGGCGGGTGCTGCGAGCACCGAATTGCACTTTGCCACCACGCTGTCGAGCCCTCAGCGTCAGCCTGCGCTGAATGCTGCTTCAAATGCTGGGGCTGTTTCAAAAGCCAAACCTTAAAGCCCATGTCATACATTCTGGATGCATTGAACCGGGCCGACACCGAGCGTGAGCGCGCTGCTGCACCGAGTTTGCACTCGCGCCATACGATGCCTGAAGCGTTGCCAGCGGTCGCATCGGCTTCGTTTTTAAGGGCTTGGCGTGTGCTTGAAGTGGTGGCTATCGGGGGGTTTGCCGTGCTGGGTTGGTGGTGGTGGCAAGGCAACTCGCAAGCGCCCCAAATGGCAGCGCAAAATTCTCCAGTGCTGGCTGTGCCGCCAGCAGCGCCGACACCCGTGGTTATTGCGCCAGTGGCACAGCTGCAGGCATCCGCAGCAGCACCGATGCCGATGCTGGCAGCCGTGAGCTTGCCTGCCTCATCCGTGCCCAATCGTCCTGCACCCCAAGCCAAGCAGGCCTTGCCGGCTGCTGCCCCGCTGGCGAGTGTCCCGCTATTGAGTGACTTGCCCGAGAGTTTGCGCAGTCAGCTGCCCAAGCTCACCATTACAGGCGTTGTTTTCTCCGAGCAAGCAGCGCAGCGCTTGCTGCTGGTGAACAACCTGGTGCTCAATGAAGGGACTGAGCTGAGCAAAGAACTGCGGCTGGAGCGCATCCAGCCGCATAGTTCAGAATTTAGTTTCAGGGGCACACGTTTTCGTCTGCCTCACTGAGTGCCTTAAAACGTTTCCCACTCGTCGTTGGTTTGGGCTTTGGCTGCTGGCGCAGCTTTGACAGGCGCTGATAAAGCCTTTGGTTTGACGCTTGGCGCAGGTTTTTTGGCAACGCCAAGAGCTGGTCTTTTGGCTGGCGCAGCGAGTGACGGTGCGCGGGTGGCTCTGGGCAGCTGGCGCAATGCAGGTGCTGTGCGCCTGACAGGGGGCATCTGTTGAGCACCAGACAATTGAAAGACGGCAACGGTCTGCACCAGCTCACTGGCCTGCGATTTCAGGCTGCTGGCAGCCGCAGCCATTTGCTCCACCAACGCTGCGTTTTGCTGCGTTACCTGATCCATTTGCGAAATGCCTTCGCCTACTTGGGACACGCCAGAGGCCTGCTCAGTGCTGGCAGCGCTGATTTCACCCATGATGTCGGTCACCCTGCGGATGCTGCTGACCACTTCGGCCATGGTCACACCGGCCTGATCGACCAGCACGTTGCCTTGCTCAACCCGGCTGACGCTGGCGCTGATCAGACCTTTGATCTCTTTGGCTGCATCGGCAGAGCGGCCGGCCAGCGTGCGTACCTCGCTGGCAACCACCGCAAAACCGCGCCCTTGTTCGCCCGCGCGAGCTGCTTCAACAGCGGCATTCAAGGCCAGGATATTGGTCTGAAAAGCGATGCCGTCTATGACGCTGATGATGTCGAAGATTTTTTTGGAGCTGTCGTTGATGTGCTTCATGGTGTCCACCACCTGAGCCACCACTTCACCACCCTGCACGGCTACCACCGAGGCACTTTGCGCCAGCTGGTTGGCCTGGCGCGCGTTGTCAGCGTTTTGTTTGACGGTTGAACTCAGCTCTTCCATGGTGGCGGCGGTTTGCTCCAGTGCGCTGGCCTGGCTCTCAGTGCGTGACGACAAATCGTGGTTGCCCTGGGCAATCTCGGCACTGGCGGTGGCGACACTTTCGGCCCCGGAACGCACTTGGGTCACGGTCGATACCAGCGTCACGAGCATGTCGTCGAGTGCAGCGGCCAGGCTGTCTTTGTCGTGCGGTTTGTCGCTGGGTCTATTGATCAGATCACCGCTGGCGACGCGGTGTGTGGCCTCGATGGCCTCCTTGAGCTCCATGCCGAGTTGGCGGTTGATGCCGCGCGAAATGTACAGAGCCAAACCAGCCAAAAGCAAACCCGCCAGGGCGATCGAAACAACCGACAGCAGGCGAATGGTGCTGACGCCTGCGTCGAAAGCTTCGTCAGCTTGGTTGGCCTCGGCCTGCATACTGGTCGCACACTTTTTGATGAGTTCATCATATTGATCGATCAGCTTGTCGATCTTGTCGTCAATGACCGCTATTTCAGCAGCCGGTGCGTCGGCTTTGACGAGCGGCAGAAAACTCTCGATATAGAGTTTTTTCATTTCAACCATAGTCTGTTGAGCAGCTTGAGCCCACTGACGTTCCTGCTCGGTGTCGGCTACCTTGCGGGTGAACTCGAGCGCTTTGTCGATCTCTTGCGACATGGCCTGCCATTTTTTGGCGGATTCATCAAACTGGCGGTTGATAAAGGTGTCGGCCACGATGCGGTAGGCCTGCGCGCCCAAGCCCGAAATATCTTTTAATTGCCCGGCATCCTGAGTGCGCTGGTGGGTCTCATTTTGCAAATTGCTGAGCCGGTTCATGCTGAACCAAATCACGCTCACCAAAGTCAGCATGACCAACATGGAAAGACTGATCAATAGATTCAGTCGGCTCGATATTTTCCATGTCTTCATGGGTTTCTCCTGTTTTTTAGTTGAATGAAGGGGTTGATGAACCCCTTGAAACCGGCTTACGCTGACACGCTGGGCAGACCAGCCAGTGCCATGGCCAGTTCGGCTTCATCATAGTGCTCATCCGTCAAACCACCGGAAAAATATTTTTGATAAGCGGTCATGTCGAAATGTCCGTGCCCGCACAGGTTGAACAAAATGGTTTCAGCCTTGCCTTCGCGCTTGCAGCGCAGCGCTTCTTCGATGGCACCCTTCACCGCATGGTTGGCTTCAGGCGCTGGCACGATGCCTTCGGCACGGGCAAACATGACACCCGCCTCAAAACATTCAATCTGGTTGTAGGCCACGGCCTCCAGCAGCCCGAGCTCTTTAACGTGAGACACCATGGGCGCCATGCCGTGGTAGCGCAGACCACCGGCGTGAAAGCCGGGAGGCGTGAACTGGCTGCCCAGTGTGTGCAGTTTGGTCAGCGGTGTCATTTTGCCCGTGTCGCCAAAGTCATAAGCATATTTGCCACGTGTGAGCGACGGGCAGGCCGCCGGCTCTACCGCCACGATGCGTGGCTTGGCGCCACCACGCAAGCCGTGGCCAATGAACGGAAAGGCAATGCCGGCAAAGTTGGAGCCGCCACCGGTGCAGCCCACCACCACATCGGGCCAAACGTCGGCCATTTCCATCTGTTGCATGGCTTCCAGGCCAATGATGGTTTGATGCAGCAGCACATGGTTGAGCACCGAACCGAGCGCATATTTGGTGTCGTCGCGTTGCACCGCCAGTTCGACCGCTTCAGAAATGGCAATGCCCAAGCTGCCCGGGTGATCGGGGGTTTTTGCCAACACCGAGCGGCCATAAACCGTTTCGTTGGAGGGCGAGGCAACACAACGTGCGCCATAGGTTTCCATGACTGCGCGGCGATAAGGTTTTTGGTCGTATGACACGCGCACCTGAAACACTTCAACTTCCATGCCGTAGAGCGACCCGGCAAAAGCCAGCGAAGTGCCCCACTGGCCTGCGCCGGTTTCGGTCACCAGACGTTTCACGCCCGCTTCTTTGTTGAAGAAGGCTTGTGGCACTGCCGTGTTGGGTTTGTGGCTGCCGGCCGGGCTGACACCTTCGTATTTGTAAAAAATCTTGGCGGGTGTGCCGAGAATTTTTTCTAGCCGATGTGCCCGAAACAGCGGCGCCGGACGCCACAGGCGGTAGACCTCACGCACCGGCTCGGGGATTTCGATCTCGCGCTCTTGACTCACTTCTTGCATGATGAGTGCCATTGGGAACAAAGGCGCAAGGTCATCCGGCCCGATCGGTTGCAGGGTGCCGGGGTGCAGCACAGCGGGTAGTGGTTTGGGCAGATCAGCCTGCAAGTTGTACCAAAACTTGGGCATCTGATCTTCGTTCAATAAAAACTTGGTCTGCTGGCTCATCATGGCTCCTAGTAAAAAATGCAAACCCTTCGACAGGCTCAGGGCGAACGGTGAAAAAAACGAACGGTGGAAAAACGAAAGGTGGAAAAACGAAAGGTGAAAAATTGTGCAATTAGAGAGTGGGGCTGAGTATGCTCTTTGAAGTTTAGGACAGTGGCTGATTAAGCATGCGGGTTTACCCTTAAAAGCTAAGAGTTTTCACACCACTGCTGCTGCCTAGCAAGCAAATATGGGCTTTTTGATGGGCAAATACACCCACGGTGACGACGCCGGGCCATTGATTCACCAGCGACTCAAACGCCAGTGGGTCTGCAATTTTTAAACCAGTGACATCCAGAATATGCTGACCGTTGTCAGTCACCAGTGGGACAGCGTTTTTAAGGCGCAGCACAACCTGCCCGCCCATGGCTTCAAACTGGCGCTTGACGCGCTGCGCTGCCATCGGAATCACTTCAACCGGCAGGGCAAACGTGCCCAGGCATTGCACCAGTTTGGTTTCGTCGGCAATGCAGACAAACTGGCGAGATTGCGCCGCCACAATTTTTTCGCGGGTGAGCGCAGCACCACCGCCTTTGATCATGTAGCCCTGGTGGTCGATTTCGTCTGCGCCATCGATATAGACCGACAACTCGGCGATATCGTTGCTGTCAAACACCGCAATGCCCAGCGCCTGCAAGCGTTCGGTGCTGGCGACCGAGCTGGATACGGCGCCTTTGATCTGGTCTTTGATGCTGGCCAATGCGTCGATGAATTTGTTCACCGTTGAGCCCGTGCCAACTCCGACAATCTCGCCTGGCACAACATATTTCAGCGCTGCTTGGCCGACCAGGGTTTTGAGTTCGTCTTGCGAAAGTGTTGACATGCTTGGTTTCCTTGGGTTGGTCATCGGGGAAAATACACAAAACTCTGAGGAATTATCCAATGGCTCTTGTCCCTTATGCCTTTGCCCGTCCATTTTTATTTGGGCTAGACCCCGAAGTCGCCCATGAATTGACCATCGAATCGTTGGCGCGCACGCAAGGCAGCGCTTTCAAGTGGGCTTATAGCAGCCATCGAGTCGATGATCCGGTTGAATTGGCGGGTCTGACCTTTCCCAATCGGGTGGGTCTGGCCGCTGGTCTGGACAAAAATGCCCGCTGCATTGATGGCTTGGGTGCTATGGGCTTTGGTTTTGTTGAAGTGGGCACCGTGACACCGCTGGGGCAGCCCGGTAACCCCAAGCCACGCATGTTTCGCCTGCCGCAGGCGCGTGCCTTGATTAATCGGCTGGGTTTTAACAATGAAGGCTTGGCTGCCTTTATTGCCAATGTGAAGCGCTCGGCGCTCTACCAGCAACGCCAGTTCGCTGCCTCAACCGAGGCCACGCCGATGCTGCTTGGCTTGAACATCGGCAAAAACGCCGCTACGCCGATTGAACGCGCCACCGACGATTACCTGACGTGTCTGAACGCTGTTTACCCTTATGCGGATTACGTGACGGTGAATATCTCCAGCCCTAACACCAAAAATTTACGCAGTTTGCAAAGTGACGAGGCGCTGGATGCGCTGCTCGGAGCCATTTCCGAGCGGCGTGAGAGCTTGGCACGCGAGCATGGCAAATACACCCCGATTTTTCTCAAGATTGCGCCGGATCTGGATGAAGCCCAATTGGGTGTTATCGCGCAAACCTTGAAGCGCTATGGGCTGAATGCGGCCGGGCAGGTGAATAACGCCTGGGGTGTGGTGGCCACGAATACCACGCTAAGCCGTGTAGTCGTGCAAGGCTTGGCGCACGCCGAAGAAGCGGGTGGTTTGTCAGGCGCACCAGTGCTGCAGATGAGCAACCTGGTCATCAGCCAATTGCGCGCTGCTCTGGGCAAACAGTTCCCGATCATGGGTGTGGGTGGCATCATGAGTGCACAAGACGCAGTCAGCAAAATCAGCGCCGGAGCGGATGTGGTGCAAATTTACACGGGCTTGATTTACCAGGGGCCGGGTTTGGTCAATCAGGCTGCAAATTTGATAAAAAAGACCTTCTAGAGCTTGTCTAGCATGCGTGAGCTGCTATGAACTTTATCAATCTTGGAAACTCTGCTTAACGTGAAACACCGTTCGTGGTGAGCTTGTCGAACCACCCTTCGACAGGCTCAGGGCGAACGGATTCATGAATCGGGGTTTCGTGAAAAAACATGGCAGTTAGGTCGGCTCTGATGTTGCAAAAGCTTGTCGGAGCGCTCGCGCGGCATCCATGTGCGCACGGCGCGCCTCTGGCACGGCACGCCCCATTTTGATGAACTCGTGCACCACGCCCCGATAAATCTCCAGATCAACTGTCACGCCAGCGGCACGCAGTTTGTCGGCATAAGCGATACCTTCGTCCACCAGCGGGTCGCATTCTGCCAAGCCAAACCAGGCAGGAGCCACGCCCTCAACATCGTCAGCCCATAAAGGCGCAAAACGCCAGTCTTCACGCTCGGCCCGATGGGGGATGTAGTGGTCAAAAAAATAGTGGATGTGCGAAGCCTCGAGCAAAAAACCCTGCCGAAATGAGTGGTGTGAAGGGGTGTCTGCATGCGCCGTGCAGCCAGGATAAAACAGCAATTGAAGCTTCAGCGGCAAAGCGATATCACGAGCTTGCAAGGCACAGGCTGCAGCCAACGTGCCACCGGCGCTGTCGCCGCCCACGGCAATGCGTGAGCAGTCGAGATCTTTTTCTGCGCCTTGGTGAGCGACCCATTGAAGCGCATCAAAGGCATCGTTAAACGCCACCGGAAAACGGTATTCCGGTGCCAGCCGGTAGCCTACTGAGAGAACAGCGCAGTCGGCTAAATGACTCAGGCTGCGGCACAGCACATCGTGCGTGGCAATGCTGCCAACGGTGAAACCACCGCCGTGCAGATAGACCAGCACCGGCGGCTTGGGTTCGGCGGGTGCATACAGGCGCACGGGTAGCTCAAAGCCATCACGCGTGGGCAGCGTAAAGCTCTCAACGCGGTCAATTTTTACCGGTGCCAGGTCCAGCACATTGGCGCCCAGCTCGTAGGCGGCTCGGGCTTGCTGCGGGGTTAGCGCGTGCAGCGGCACATGCGCAGCGCGCGCCATGCGATCGAGCACGCTGTGCATGGCGGGGGTGAGTAAGGCGCGCGGGTTGCGGTGATGGCTCATGCTTGGATTATCTTGGTACAGTGCAGTTTCATTACTATTAATCCGTCCCGATGATGTATAAAGTTCCGTTCGGACTGACTACATAAGGCCGAACAATAACCAAGCCGGAGACATGCCATGGCGTTGATTTATTACGTGACGCAAATTCAATTTGAGTTTGGTGCGATCAAGTTGCTTAAACAAGAGTGCGAGCGCAGCGCCATCACACGGCCGCTGATCGTCACCGATGCGGGTGTCAAAGCGGCAGGTATTTTGCAAACCGCACTGGACGCCTTGCAAGGCATGACAGTTGCCGTGTTTGATCAAACGCCATCCAATCCGACTGAAGCCGCCGTGCGGGCTGCAGCAGCACTCTACCTTGACAATCAATGCGACGGCCTGATCGCCGTGGGTGGTGGCTCCAGCATCGATTGCGCCAAAGGCGTGGCAATTGCCGCTACCCACGCCGGGCCACTCTGTTGCTATGCCACGATCGAAGGCGGCTCACCTCGCATCACCGAGCGGGCTGCTCCGCTGATAGCGGTGCCCACCACGGCTGGCACCGGCAGCGAGGTGGCACGCGGCGCCATCCTGATCGTGGACGACCACCGCAAGCTGGGTTTTCATTCGTGGCATCTGGTGCCCAAAACCGCCATTTGTGACCCGGAGCTGACCCTTGGATTGCCACCTATGTTGACCGCTGCCACTGGCATGGACGCGATTGCCCATTGCATGGAAACCTTTATGGCACCAGCGTTTAACCCACCCGCCGATGGCATTGCGCTGGACGGTTTGGCACGCGGATGGGCGCATATTGAGCAAGCCACCCGTGACGGCAGCAACCGCGAGGCGCGCCTGAACATGATGAGTGCCTCGATGCAGGGAGCGATGGCGTTTCAAAAAGGGCTGGGCTGCGTCCATTCGCTCAGCCATAGCCTGGGTGGGGTCAATCCACGCTTGCACCACGGCACGCTCAATGCCATGTTTTTGCCCGCCGTGATTGCCTTCAATGCCAGCGCTGAATCGCTACAGAAAGAGAAGCGCCTGGCGCGCATGGCACAAGCCATGGGGCTGGAAAATGCGGATGATATTGGCCAAGCCATCGGGGCCATGAATGCGCGTCTGGGTTTGCCCAGCGGACTGGCTGCCATGGGCGTGACCGAGTTGATGTTCGACGCCATCATTCATGGCGCCATGGCCGACCACTGCCACAAAACCAACCCGCGCCTTGCCAGCGCCGACGATTACCGTGCCATGCTGTTGCAGGCGATGTAGGCTGCTTGTGCACATCGATAATGGTTTATTAAGAGAGGCACATTGACGACGGTCACCGCGAACATGTGCTAATGGTCTGTGCGCACCCAATCCAACTGTTTGATACCGAGACCCAGCACGGCCAAGACATGCGGGTCTATTCCGCACTGCTGGACAAAGCCGTCAAAGCCAGCGTGGTTCAATTTGCCCAGAGAAATGCCGCCAACTTGTTTGACGGGCGCGGCGGCAAACTGATGGATGCGGCGCAGGCGGTGCAAGGGCAGCAAGACTTTGAGCTGGTGACGTGGTTGGTGATAAAGTAGATACGTTTTTATATCTATTCTCAAAGGACTTGCACCATGCTTGCCACCGCCAAAGTTTTTACCACAGGCAACAGTCAGGCCATTCGGTTGCCCAAGGCGTTTCGTGTAGATGTGCCAGAAGTCTGGATCAGCAAAACCGGCAACGCTGGCGCCATGACGATTCTGCCCAAACCCACAGCAGACGACCTTGCGTCATTTTTGGCAGAACTCCATGCCTTGCCACCTTCTGACGAGTTTTTACTTCCACGCGATGATCCAGCGCGGCCCAACCCATTTGAGGATTGGGTCGAGTGATGCGCTATCTGCTCGACACGAATATCGTCAGCTACTTTATTCGCCGTTCTTCGCCAGCGTTGGATGCAAAGCTCAGTGACGCACTCAAGCACCACAGCGTAGCCATTTCGGTCATTACACGCGCCGAATTG
Organism: uncultured beta proteobacterium; assembly: GCA_903930255.1. GTDB lineage: Bacteria > Pseudomonadota > Gammaproteobacteria > Burkholderiales > Burkholderiaceae_C > Rhodoferax. Next base: position 6,301 of record CAIYYA010000095.1, on the reverse strand, counting down.
CGCTACGGCCAAGCGGGCATGACACCCGAAGACCGCCGTCGCGGTGTAATCGACGGCTTTTTTTTACGCTTGCCAAACCTTGAGTGGGATGCCAAAGCAGCCGACCTCTACGGTGCGTTAAAAGATACATTCAGACGACAGGGTCAACCCATCGGCGAAATGGACACCCAAATCGCCGCCCACGCCCTGGCCGAAAAGCTGATTCTGGTCACCCACAACACGCGCCATTTTGAAAATATTCCAAACCTAAAACTTGCAGACTGGATGGTTTGAGGCCTGACCGCCACTCGGCCATCATTTACAAGCCAAATCGGTCTCAAGCCCTTTAAATACATGAGTAAGCAGCTATTGAATACATAGTAAATCATGAAGCCAAAACAACCCACGCCCGACACGCCGGTGGCGCTGATGCAGCCCCCAGCCGGTTATACCGACTGGCTGGCAGACTTGAAAGGCCGCAGCCACAGCGCCCGAGCAGCGCGCCACGCTGGCCGTTAATCCCTTAGACCTGCTTTACTGGCAAATCGGGCACGACATCCTGGAGCGACAAGCCAAACAAGGCTGGGGTGCCAAGGTGATTGCGCGGCTGGGGCACGATTTGCGTACCGCGTTCCCGGATATGAAGGGGTTTTCTCGCGTCAACTTGATGTACATGCGCGCATTTGCCGCTGTCTGGCCCAATGCTGAAATTGTCCAGCAGGCTGTTGGACAATTGCCATGGGGGCATAACCTGGTGTTGCTGACCAAGCTCAAAACGCCAGAAGCTAGGTTGTCTTATGCCCAGCGTGCCATCCAGCACGGCTGGTCGCGCAACATGCTGGGCATATCACGCAGTTTTTGCTTGAGCTGGGTTCCGGTTTCGCTTTTGTTGGCAAGCAAGTGCCACTTGAGGTGGGTGGCGATGACTTTTTTATTGACCTGCTGTTCTACCACCGCAAGCTGCGTTGCTATGTGGTGGTGGAGCTCAAGGCAGGTGCCTTTAAACCAGAGCACACCAGTCAACTCAACTTTTACTTCAGCGCGGTCGATTCCCAAATGAAGACCGAACACGACAACCCAAGCATTGGACTGCTGCTGTGCAAGAGCAAAAACCGCGTGGTAGCTGAATACGCGCTGCGCGACTCCAACAAACCGATTGGCGTGACCGAATATCAGCTCCTGGCGGCCTTACCTGCTGACCTGGAAACCAGTTTGCCCAGCATTGAGCAGATTGAACGTGAACTTGGGAGCGATGCTGAACGCCGCGTTTGGAATAACGAGGCGTGGTGGTTTGCCTTGAGTGATGTCATCACCGTGCTGACCGATTCGGTTGATGCCAAGCAATAGAAGGAGATAGAAACCCTGAGCTGTTTCAGTGATCGTGCGCGCTAGCCGACTGCACATGCGCCAGTAGTCCCTTGCAAGCATCCTCTACTAAATCGAGCACATTCTCAAAACCTTTGGCTCCGCCGTAGTAGGGGTCTGGCACCACAGGGCTACTGAGTTTCTGGCAAAACTCGGTGAGACGGCGCAGTTTGTGCCGGTGCTGAGGCGGGCAGCTGTCTTGCAATAAGGCCAGGTTGTCCCAATCCATCGCCAGAATCAGGTCAAAGCTTGCAAAATCCGCTGTGACGATCTGGCGTGCACGTAATCCGGACAGGTCGTAACCACGCTTGGCGGCGTGCGCTTGCGAGCGTGCATCGGGTGGGCTGTTGGGGTGGTAGTTGTGCGTGCCTGCAGAATCCACCTGAACCCAATCGTTCAAACCAAGCTCGGCAATTTTGTGGCGAAAGACACCGTCAGCCGTCGGGCTGCGGCAAATATTGCCCATGCAAACAAAAAGGATGGCGTAACGCATGGCGGTGATTTTATAAATCGGCAGCTGTCGATACCGTGTGGCCTTGCAATGTTGCTGGCAGCCAGCCGCGCAGGCTGTTGATAAAGGCAAACGCCTGCACCCGGGGCAGGTCAGTCAGAGTGATCACGGCTTCTTGCAAGCGGCCTTGTGCCATCAGTTGGGCACGGCCCACCCCGGCCAGCAGCCCACAGCTCAGTGCTGGCGTTTGCCATTTCCCGTCGAGCAGCAGGGCAATGTTGCCGCGTGTGCACTCGGTCAGCTCACCTTTGGGGTTGTAGAGCAGGGTGTCGAAAATGCTTGAATGATTGGGGGCAAAGGCTTCGTAATGGGCACGGCGCGTGGTTTTGAAGCGTGTGAATTCGCTTTGATTTGCTTCAAAATGTGTAGCTGCCAGCGCAAGCTGGACGGGCGTTGGTGTGCTATTTAGCTTAAATATTTCTACTTCAGGCTGACCTGTCTCATCGAGTAGCAGGCGTACTCGCCAGCTGTCGTCTGAGTAGGCGGCTTGTGCCGCCTGTTGCTGCAATGCGGTACGCACCCGGGTCTCGTCAAACGCATAGCCAAAATGGCTTGCAGCGCCCGCCAGACGAGCCAAGTGCGCTACCAAATTGTGCAACACACCCTGTTCAAGACGCAGCGTTTCGAGTAACTGAAACGGCGCCCGTGCGCGTTCCAGAAAACCGCGTTTGTGTTGCCACTCCTGCCATTCGGCCGCTGCGCTTGCTTCAAACGTGATGCCGCTGCCAATGCCGCAAGTGGCCTGCGTGCCCTTCAGCGTCACGCTGCGGATGGCCACGTTGAAGGTGGCATGGCCGCCTGGACGCAACACACCAATGGCACCGCAATAGACGCCACGCGGCTTGGGTTCGAGCGCACGAATCATGCGCATGGCCTGCACTTTGGGTGCGCCGGTGATGGAGCCACAGGGAAACAGCGCTCCAAACACATCGGCCAGTGTGGTGCCCGCGCGGGTGCGTGCCGTTACGTCTGACACCATTTGCTGCACCGTGGGCAGGCGCTGCACGGCAAACAGTTGGGGCACTTGCACCGAAAAAGGCTCGGCGATACGTGACAGATCGTTGCGCAGCAAGTCCACAATCATCACGTTCTCGGCGCGCTCTTTGGCCGAATGGCGCAGTGCAAGCGCCAGTGCGTCGTCTTCTTGGGCATTGCCGGTGCGGGCGGCCGTGCCTTTCATGGGGCGTGTCAAGATGTTGCCAGCCTGCCAGTCAAAAAAAAGCTCGGGCGAGACCGATAAAACTTGCTCTGCACCCGTGTCGATATAAGCCGCATAGCCATTCGGTTGGGCACGCAGCAGTCGCTCAAAGAGTGCCGGCGCAGCGCCGCAAAAGTTGCCATGCCAGGGAGCGGTGTAATTGAGCTGATACAAATCTCCAGCACCAATGGCTTGGTGAATGCGTGCGATGTTGGCGTCAAATTCGCTGCGCTGCAGTGTGCTGTGCCATTCAACCTGGGTGTTTTCTGTGCCGCTGGCTGGGCGTGGCCAGGGCAGGGCTTTGTCAAACACACCAAACCAGGCCAATGGGCTGTCGCCAGCGTGGCTGCAGAGTGCCGAGTCAAACGCACTGGCCGCTTCATAGCGCACAAACCCGACACACCAGCGCCCAGACTGCGCCTGGGCTTGTGCCGCCTCCAACACGGGTTTAACTTGCTCGGGTGTCAACGCCACCAGGGTTTGCAAGGGGTCATCAAAGGCGCAGCGCAGAGCGCCAGTGCCAGCTGCTGCGGCACCTAAAGCCCGAGGGTCGCAAAAATCAAGCAGGATGCGCATGTTGGCAAAATTGTTGGGACAGCGTCAGCACCTGGGTCAGCGCATCGGCAGCATCGCAGGCGACCACGCGGCGCTCGGGCATGGCGCGCAGCCAGGTGATTTGTCGCTTGGCAAGCTGGCGTGTAGCAAAAATGCCTTTGTCGTGCAGATCGGCAGCGCTCCAGTGTTCATCCAGGGCTTGCCAGCTTTGACGGTAGCCCACACAGCGCATCGATGGCAAATCGGCGTGCAACTGGGGTCGCTGGCGCAAGCTTTGCACTTCAGCCACCAGTCCCTGCGCCAGCATGGCCTCAAAGCGTTGGGCAATACGCTGATGCAACCAGCTGCGGTCGTTAGGTTCGAGCGAAATCAGCCAATGATGTTGTGCATCATTTTGGGCTCTGGCGCCCGTCTGCTGAGCGTGAGTAGCTCCTGAATTCATAGTCTGAAAAGACGACAAAGGCAGCCCCGATACCCGATAGACCTCGATCGCCCGGGCGATGCGCTGGGCATCAGCGGGTGCCAGACGTGCGGCGGAAATGGGGTCAAAACTGGCTAACTGGGTGTGCAAAGCTGGCCAGCCGAGCGCTGCCGCCTCCTGCTGGATTCGCGCACGCACGCTGGCGTCGGCACGCGGCATGTCGTCCAAACCTTGGCGCAGCGCCTTGAAATACAGCATGGTGCCGCCCACCAGCAGGGGCAGCTTGCCGCGTGCGCTGATGTCATGGATCAGCCGGGTGGCATCGGTTACAAATTCGGCAGCGCTGTAGGCGCACTCCGGGTCGCGAATGTCGATCAGGTGGTGGGGCACGCTGGCCAACTCTGCCGCGCTCGGTTTGGCTGTGCCAATGTCCATGCCCCGATACACCAGGGCCGAATCAACGCTGATGATCTCAACGGGTTGCTGGCTGGCAATGGCCAGCGCCGCGGCAGTTTTGCCAGAAGCGGTGGGGCCGGCCAAGGCCAGATAGGGCGGCAAGGCTTCAGGCAGCACGAGGGACTCCGTAGCGTTGCACCAGCGTCCAGGCCGACAGTGAAATCAAGATGCTCCAGAACCAGATACCCAGTGTGAGCGGCAGCACCGTGGTGATCATGCTTTGCCCCAACCAGAGACCCATGGCAAAAGCCGTGAGCATCATTAAAAAGCCATTCATGGCCGAAGCAGCCCCTGCCGCCTGCGGAAAAGGACCCACGGCACCGCTTTGGCCGCAGGGCTGATGCAGCCCGTGACCCATGATGAAGAGTAATTGCGCAGGCATGATGAGCCAGACACTTTGCCAGCCCAACAAACTCGGCACAGCCATCAGCGTGCCTCCGGAAAGTGACAGCACGCCTGCGAACTTGAGCGTTTTGAGCACGCCAAATCGCGCCAGCCAGCGCCGGCATAAAAAGGTGCCGCCGATATAGGCCAGTGAGTTCAGTGCCATCAGCCAGGCATAGTCGGTTTTGCTCATCCCCAGAACACCCATGAAGACAAAAGACGAGCTTGCCAGAAAAGTGAACAAGCCGCCGTAGGATGCCGCTGAGAGGGTAGAAAAGGCCCAAAACGTCGGGTTGCGCAAGATGCCGTGCCAAGTTTTCAGCAAGGTGCCCCATTGCAGTGCTTTGGAATTTTTCTGGCGTGCAGTTTCCTGAAAACGCAAAGCAATCAAACCCAGACAGACAGCGCCAAAAATCGCCAGCGCCAGCAAGGCAAAGCGCCAGCTGGCACTGTTGGTGAGCCAGCCGCCTACAGGCGCACTCAAACAGGCAATTACGCCCAAGCCACTCAAGCCCTTGCTCATGACACGAGCACCCTGCATCGGCTCATACAAGTCACGCACGATGGCGCGCGCGCACATCACGGCGGCGCCCATGGCGGCTCCCTGCACGGTACGCCAAACGATCAGTTGCGCCATGTCGGGGGCCAGGGTGCTGCCAATTGAGGCGAGCACATAGGCTGACAACCCTATGAGCAAGATAGGCCGACGCCCAAAGCGGTCAGACAGTGGCCCCCAGACCAATTGCGAGCAGCCAAAAGCCAGCAGCAGGGCACTCAGTGTGAGCTGGGTTTGCGCCATGCTGGCACCCAGGTCAGCGCGCAGCAGCGGCAGTGCCGGCAAATACAGGTCGGTGGTGATGGGCTGCAAGCCCAGCAGCAGCGATAGCAGCAGCACGATCATGCCGGGCGACATGGAAATAACCGAAGAATGAGCGGGCATGACAGGGGGTGTGGCTCGACTGTGCTCTGCGTGATTGACATCGACCTTGTTATGTCGCATTGCTGCAGGATACATGTTGGCTTACATATTGACGCAGCACGCTGCCCATGCGCGCCTGCCAGCCGTCACCCGTCGAGCGAAAGTACTCAACGACCTCAACGCTATGGCGTATCGAGAGCAGCAGTTTTTTATTCTCGGATTTTGGCCTGCCTCGCGCAACGCTGATTGGCACAAATGCATCTAGCTGCTCCTTCGTCATGGGTTGGGCATTTGGATCGGCCTTGGCCGCAGCAACAATTCTCGCGTTGTCCTTGACCGATGGCATCATGATGACCCGCTTACTGGATGTTTTTGACATATTTTCTCACCTTAACGGGCACGTTCATTCGGCCACCGCCGAGGATTCCGCGCATTGTGAATGACTGCCAGCACGTGAACCAAATCATTCTTGACCGTGTAAAAGACACCATAAGGAAACCGTGGCAAGAGTGT
>CAIYYA010000094.1 GCA_903930255.1 uncultured beta proteobacterium | reverse complement strand
TCCCAATGGGATTGTCCAGTGGGTGTTTGGGTGTACTGTGCAACAGGCATGTCCGCAACGGTAACGGAAATTGTATTTTGTGTCCAGTAATTTTTAACACCAGCAACTTTTGCCTGTACGGGAAGACCGAATACTTACCTTTTTATCCTATTAGGCAAAGCTAATTCTGTTTAAGTCATTGATTTATATAGGTTCTATATAGGATAGAACGCCCAAGCCGCCCCGGACTATCCCATCTGCGCAAGACGGCGCGGGTGACTCCACGCGCAGCACATTGTTTGCACCGCGCACGATGCAAACCCAGAGTGCCACTTGCATAAAACTCGGATATCTCAATCAAACCTTGAACATTTGCCTTTAGCCCCATGCACCCCACCCTTTTCACCCTCGGCTACGAAGGCCTGGTCATTGAGGCCTTCATCGCCAGCTTGCAAACCGCGCAGGTGAAAACCGTTGTGGACGTGCGGGAGCTACCCCTGTCGCGCAAGAAGGGGTTTTCAAAATCAGCTTTCTGCGCCGCCTTGTCAGCCCATGGCATGGCTTATCTGCACGCCCCCGTCCTGGGTTGCCCTAAGCCCGTCCGCAACCAATACAAGGCGGATGGCAACTGGCAAACCTACACCCGCGAATTTTTGAAGTACATCCAGACGCAAGATGCGTCCTTGCGCGAGCTGGTCAAGATCGCGCACGCCACCCCGGTCTGCCTGGTGTGTTTTGAGGCGGACTATTCCACCTGCCACCGCACCTATGTGGCCCGTGCAGCGCGCCAGATGGGCGGGCCAACGGTGACGCACCTGACCGCTAAAACAGCCCTGCCTGATTTGGGTTTTCAGCAGGCGGCTTTGGCGGATAGATTACGCTGATCAGCAGCCATTGGTGGGGAAAGCGGTGAATCGTCCCCAACAGAAACATCAGGTCTTTTGACGGCAAATCCTGCTCCAGTTTGGCGCGGAATGCGGCCTCCCAGTTATCGCCATGTTTGCGTTGAACGTTTCTATACAGCGCGCCAATTTTCCAGTCAACCAGTTTGTGGCGGTACGCAAAAGTCTGCCCGTCAACCTCGCATTCATAGCGGTAGTGAAAGTCATACGGCAGTTTTTCCAGCAGCCTGATTTGTTTGCCTTCTTCCACCTCGTCAAACAGTTCGGATTGCTGTTGCAGGCGTAGCAGCTTTTCTTTCTCTTCGTCCGTCCAGATAGGGTTGACAACCCGCTGCGCTCTTGGTGCAAGCTCGAATTGTGATGTGTGTGAGTTGCTCTGTTTTTAATAGCTGCTTACGCAAATTCCGCAATGGTTAGAGGCCGATTTTTAATGAAAAACCCCGCCCCAAGGGGCGGAGTATCCATGGATAGCCAACTGCCGAAATACCAAACAACCTCTGATGCTTAGGCATCAGAATAGCGCCGCAGAGCGGCGCGGAATTGACCCATAGTGATTAAACCAGCGGCAAATATTTGTCCAGCAAGGTTTGCACCGCATCCGCCTGCAGCACATCCCTGCGTCGTTTGAGGGCTTCTCGATCGGCCTGATTGGCCATCCAGCGCTTGAATGCGACAAAAGTGGCGGGGTGCACGGTGTTCATGCGCGCCATGGTGCCGTTGGTGGCCACGATCACTGCGGAAAAACCGGGCGAGTCCAACAGCACGTTGGCGCGGCGGGCCTGAACCACCCAAAAATCATCGTCCTCGCCACTGAGTTTGATGGGGTGCGGGTCGTCGCCAGCACGCTCGCGGCGGATGATGTCCACTTCAAAGCCGTCTTTATTGACGGCGGTGTATTTCTGGCTCTTGCGAATACGAAAGCTGCGGTCCACCTTTTTCAGCACGCCCAGCATGGAGCTATCTACCTTGGCAAGTTGTGTTGAGAAGAGGATGCGTTTGCGGGTGTCCCACAGCAGGTCCATGTCGCGGGTGGCCAGCGTGTCCGAGTTCAGCCGCACTCCGGCAGTGGCCTCATAAGCGTAGAGCGCGTGGGTGCCTACCACCCGGAAGTGCGGGCTCAGTTGGGTGCTGACTAAACGAGTTAGCAGCGCCACCACCAGTGGGTCCACCCGGCCCACACGCAGGGCACGGTTCAGGCGCTGGTGCTGTTCCAAGGCGGCTTTGAGGCCGGACACGCGCTCTACGCTTTCGCGCTTGCGCAGGGTGAAACGCTCGTAAATAGCCTCGTTTTCTGGCGTGCGCGGGCCCAAGCTGGTTTCAGCCCCGGCAGGGGTGGTCCGCACCAGATATTTAGCATCAGGCGATGAGGCTGGCCCAGCGTGCCAGTACATACCACCGCGCACTTGGGCGGCTTCCTCTTGAGCTTCTTCCAAAGCTTCAAAAGTGGAAACGGCATCAATGTACTGGCGGGCGATGGCGGGGCTGATTTCTAGCATCTCGGTATGTTAGTACATTTATTAACTTAACACCGTAAATCATTTAAATTCAATACTTTATACGTTAAATTTTGCCTGCTGAGCGGGCCATACGCTGCCTTCTCAGCACCTCCGCCGAGCCGCATTTCTTCAAATACACCTCACATAATGAGCCGTATTGCCTAAAATACGCCTTATGGTCACCCCAAACCCGCCCGCATCCCCCCCGCTACATCTGGCAACACAGCGCATGGCCGCAACTGACGTTTGACGCTGCGGCACTGGCTACAGCGCTGGAGCAGGCCCGGCTGGAGCAAGGCCGGTTGTTGGGTTTGTTGGGCGCCATTGGGCTGGAGCAGGCCAACGCGGTGCAGCGCGAGCTGTGGGTGCAAGAGGCGCTGGCTACCGCCGCCATTGAAGGCGAACAGCTCAACCTGGAATCCTTGCGCTCGTCGGTGGCGCACCGGCTACAACTGGCCGATGCGCCGGGCCCCGACCGGTCGGTAGAGGGTCTGGTTCAGGTGATGCAAGACGCGCTGGCAAACCATAGTGCCGTGCTGGATTTGGATCGGCTGTGCCGCTGGCAGTCGGCGCTGTTTCCGGGGGGCACGTCAGGCATCACACGCCTTGCCGTGGGGCGCGTGCGCAACCATGCCGATGTCATGCAGATCGTCAGCGGTGCGCTGGGGCGAGAGGTCGTGCACTACGAGGCACCGCCATCGGCGCAGGTGGCTGCGGAGATGAAAAGTTTTTTAGCCTGGTTTGAAAGCACCCGTCCTGCTAGCGGAGCCAGTTCAGTTGCCAAAGTGAATGGCATTGTCAGGGCGGCGCTGGTGCATCTGTGGTTTGAGTCCATCCACCCGTTTGAAGACGGCAACGCTCGCTTGGGCCGCGCCCTGGCCGACATGGCACTGGCGCAGGACATGCACGCGCAAGACGCACAGGCAAGCCCGGTGCTGGTTCGTGTGTACGGTTTGGCTCACCAAATGCTGAAAACCCGTGCAACGTACTGCGATGCGCTTAGCCATGCGCAGCGCCTGCGCGACATTGCGCCCGAGGCAATATCGATTGATGCAACACCGTGGGTGCAATGGTTTGTGCAAGCCTTTACCCGCGCGTGCATCGCCAGTCAGGCCGTGGTGATGGCGGCCACTGAAAAAGCCCAGTTCCGGCTGGGCGCAGCCTGTATCGGCTTGATCTCGGGGAGCAATCACCAGAAGATGCGCAGCGTGGGCGCAGCTCCAGAGACCAACAGCCGACAGTTACTTTTTTGCGCAAGCCATAATCCCGGGTTCGCAGGCAAGCCCCCATCCCAGCCTTCACCCAAAGGAGGGAAGGAGCAAATTCATTTTGCGCACTTAAATATAAAGCTGCTTGCAGCGTTGCTTAGTTCAGCTTCATGCCCGCCACAAGCTCCATCACGTTGTGGCGCATCATCAACAGGTAGGTGGTGCCGGGTTGCTTTGGCGCAGACAAGGCATCTGAATACAAACTGGCGCCCACACTGGCACCGGTGTCCTGGCCGATCTGGGCAATCAGCTTGGGGTTGCTGATGTTTTCAACAAAAAGAGCTTTGATTTTTTCACGCTTGATCTGGCGAATCAACTGGCTAATGCCCTTGGCGCTGGGCTCGGTGTCGCTGCTGATGCCTTGCGGAGCCAAAAACTTGATTTTGTAGCGATCAGCCAAGTAACCAAAGGCGTCGTGCGAGGTAATCACCTGGCGTTTGTCCGCCGGTATGGCTGCAAATTGCGCCAAGGCCCAGGTATCCAGCTTTTCTAGCTCTTTGACATAGGCCTCGGCGTTGGCCTGGTAACTGGTGGCACCGGCTGCATCAACTTGCGCCAGGCCTGTGGCGATGTTGCGCACGTAAACAATCACGTTGAGCGGGTTTTGCCAGGCGTGCGGGTCGCTTTTCAGGATCGGTTTGACCCCCTGCGAAGTCAGCACAGTTTCGCCCTTGTAGCCCACCGATTTGGCCAGCTTGTTGGCCCAGGGCTCAAAGTTCAGGCCGTTGCTGACAAACAACTTGGCTGCCAGCATGGCTTTGGCGTCAGCTGGTTTGGGCTCAAAGGCGTGGGCGTCCTGGTCTGGCCCGACCAGGGTGGTAACCCGCACGCGCTCGGCTCCCACCACTTTGACCAGGTCACCCAAAATGCTGAAGCTAGCCACTACCGGCAGTGGCTCGGCGGCTGTGGCGAGCGTGGGGCAGAGACTGACCCCCGTCAGTGCCGAAAAGAACAAGATTTTGAGGGTTGTGCGTTTCATGGAAAATTAATGATAATGGATTCCCAATATCATACAGCAGAGGGCTGATAAACTCGCCAACTCTTTGCCAAAGATTGGTTTATGAAACGCTCTACCCGTCAACGCGATGCCATCAAGGCGGTCATCGACTCGGCTCAGCGCCCGTTGTCGCCGCAAGAAATCCTGGACGATGCCAAATGCCATGTGGAGGGTATTGGCATGGCCACGGTGTACCGCAACCTCAAGTCGCTGGTGGAGTCAAACAGCCTGGTCGTGGTGAGCTTGCCCGGCGAGAGCGCCCGCTATGAATCTTCTGGCCACACCCACCATCACCATTTTCATTGCACCCACTGCAACCGGGTGTATGACGTGCACGAGTGCCCGGGCAAGTTGCTGGAGCTGGCGCCGAGCGGGTTTACCGTGGAGCGCCATGAACTGACGCTTTACGGCCGGTGCGATCAATGCGCTCAACCCCATTGACTGACGGTGACCTGTTCGTTCAGCCCATGTCAAACAAAGCATTGCTGAGTCCATGGTGGTCGCGCATGACGGGCTTGCTGCTCGTGTTGGCTTTGCACGCCGGTGCACTGGGCTGGTTATGGCGCCAGCAGATCGCTCTGTTCGTCGATGAAACAGCGGCAGTTTTTGTCAGTTTTGTGGCCTCAGATCAAGCTGAGGTGGCCCATCGACCCAAACCTGTTGCCGCAGCAAAATTTCATACCCAACCCACTGAACCAGAACCACCCAAGTTCATATCAGTCGCAACTTCAGTGCCATCTTCGGCTGAGTTTGCTGCCCCAGTTATGCCTGCCCAGTTGCACGCTGTACCTGCAACTGTTACCCCCCCCGCACCTGCCAAGGTATTGACAGATATATCGGCACCCCAAAATGCGGGACCGCTGGCACTGGCAACTGAGCTTTCGGTCATCTGTCCACAGCGTGCGGCGCCAACGTACCCGCTTTTGTCGCGGCGTCTGGGTGAGTCCGGCACCGTGTTATTGCGGGTTGAGTTGAATGCAGACGGTGACGTAACAGACACCCAGGTGCAAGGTTCCAGCGGCTATGCTCGACTGGATAATGCGGCGTTGAATGCCGTGCGCAGCTGGCGCTGCACGCCGGCGAGTCGTCAAGGGCAAGCGGTTCGCGCCACTGCGCTGCAACCCTTTCATTTTGTCATTCAAGGAAACTGACCGCATGCAACAAACTGTCGTAGAAGGGCTGGGTTTTGCCCATTTTTTAAGCCAAACCGATGGGGTTGGCAAGGCTGTATTGCTGGTGCTGTTACTGCTTTCCGTGGCAAGCTGGTATCTGATCGTGACGCGAGCCTTGGCCAATACCCAGGCGCAGCGGCGTGCCGATGCGTTTGTGCAACAGTTTTGGCAAGCGCCATCATTGACATCGGTCGCCGAAGCCTTGCGTTTGCAGCCGGCTGACCATGCCTTTTCACACTTGGTGCAGCAAGCCCTGCTGGCGATGCAGCATGCTGATCAGCAGAGTCTGGCTGTTGCTGGCGGACTGGGCGACTATCTGACGCGCACGCTGAATAACCAGGTTGATCTGGAAGCAGCCCAAGCAGAATATGGCTTGACTGTGCTGGCCTCGGCGGGTTCGGCTGCGCCCTATGTCGGCTTGTTTGGCACCGTTTGGGGTATTTACCATGCCCTGGTGCAAATCGGCATGAGTGGTCAGGGCACATTGGACAAAGTGGCTGGCCCGGTTGGTGAGGCACTCATCATGACGGCACTTGGGCTGGCGGTGGCCATTCCCGCCGTGCTGGCCTACAACGCATTTAATCGGCGCAATCGGATGTGGTTGGCGCGACTGGAATCGTTTTCACACGAGGTGTATGTGTTGCTGATGGTCAAGTCGGCCAAGCAGGCTTAAGCCATGGCATCGCGTAACTTTAGTCGCTACCGCAACAAGCCGCCTTTGGCCGAGATGAACGTGGTGCCTTTGGTCGATGTGATGTTGGTGCTTTTGGTGATCTTTATCGTGACCGCACCCTTGCTCACACATTCGGTCAAAATTGATCTTCCCAAGGTGTCGAGTCAGGTGAATATGACCAAACCCGAGCACATTCAATTAGCCATTCGGGAAAATGGCGATCTTTTCTGGAACGGTGAGTCACTGGCATCAGATGCTCTGGCTCAGCGCTTTGTAGCAGAAGCCAGCAAGCAACCCCAGCCCGAGTTACATATCCGGGCTGATCGACATGTCCATTACGAAAAGGTCGCTCAAGTGATGGCGCAGGCCGGCAAGGCCGGGCTGATACGCATTGGTTTTGTATCCGAACCACTGGTGCTTGGGCAAAAATAAGGCTGTGGCTTGCGCTGCAATGTGGCTTCAGCCTGGTAAGTGACCACGCGGTTGCGCCCTTGCGACTTAGCCTGGTACATGGCTTGGTCGGCACACTGAATTAGTTCTTGTGGCGCAGTGCCATCATCCGGAAAAGTTGCGATACCAATCGACATGGTCGCGCTCAAGCGCAATTCGCCCAGCAAAGTGTGGCTTTCAGCGAATGCCAGACGCCATTGCTCGGCACGCTCAAAAGCGATGTCAGACGGCATATTGGGCAGCAAAACCAGAAATTCTTCACCGCCAAAGCGACAGACGATGTCGGTGGCGCGGGCGCGTTGGTTGAGAAACAGTGCCAGCTTTTTTAGCACTTCGTCACCAGCCTGGTGGCCGTAACCATCGTTAATTTTCTTAAAAAAGTCAACATCGATCAGCATCAAGCTCAAGGGCTGTCTTTCTCGGGTGCAGCGCGCCATCTCCCTTTGTAGCGTCGCGTCAAAGTAGCGCCGGTTATACAACCCGGTGAGTGGGTCGCGCTGAGCCTGCTCGCTGAGAAGAGCCTGCAGTGCGGTGTTTTCGTCGAGTCGCTGCTCCAGAGCCTTGTTGGCCGTTTTCAGGGCTTGTTCACTGAGGCGGAGTTGCTCGCGTGTGTCATACAGTTTGCGCGCCCGGGTGCAGGCACCTTCGGCGATGATGATGGTAAACAGCGAAACGCAAACAATGCTGAGTGCCGTCGCCGGCCAGTCGGTATGCGGTGAAACCTGAAACCCCCATGCGAGTGTCGCCGCCAGCGCACCCAGCAGCAACAGCCCCAAAGCACGCTCAAAACCTCTGCGTCCGTGAAACGCGGTCAGGTTGACGGTAGCGCCAATGAACAAAATAAAGCTGATCCAAAGGGGAAAAGCCAATGCCGCCGCCCAGCCGCCAAATAGCAAAGCATCAAGGCGCATGTTGTTCAGCTCGGCATGCACCGGATCACTGGAACGCACTGCGCGCCAATACATCAGTTGCGGATAAATCAAAAACTGAAAACCCAGCAAACCCCAGGCTAGCGGGGAGGCTCCTTGGCTGAACATGTGCGCCCCCAGCGCGGCAAACAGCAGCGCGAAACACCCGCTGCGATTGCGATGGTTCATGCGAACGATCCAATCACCTGGTTTTTTGATGCTTGGGTTCGAGGGTTGCAACCCTGATGAATAGAGTGGTGGTGACATGGGTGCTTCTTTTCAAACGACCGAAAGAAGCATCAGCTTAAAGTGCCTGATTAACAGTTTGTCGCGTTGATAAATGACAAAGTTGTCATTTTTAGATCTAGGGGTAGCGGACTCGCAGCACTTCGATTTCGTCGATGCGATCAGGCATGACCAGCTTTAGCACATCGCCCTCATGCGCTTTAAGCAGGGTGCGCGCTATTGGGGAGATCCAGCTGACCTCACCCAAGGCGCTGTTGGCCTCGTCAATGCCAACAATTCTGACCGTGCGCTGCACATCCAACTGATCAACATAGGTCACTCTGGCGCCAAAAAATATCTGCGTGCAGCCAGTGTGCAGCGCTGGGTCGGCCACAACGGCGATTTCCAGGCGTTTGATCAGAAAGCGGATGCGTCGGTCAATCTCGCGCAAGCGTTTTTTGCCATAAAGGTAGTCGCCGTTTTCGGAGCGGTCACCGTTGCTGGCAGCCCAGTGAACAGCATCGACGATTTTCGGGCGCTCCACCTCGACCAGCTCTTTCAACTCGGCGCGCAGCGTGGCAAACCCTTGCGGCGTGATGTAGTTTTTGCCCCCTGCGGGCAGGGGCGGCAATTGCAGTTCGTCGTCGTCGTCGGCGCTATCGGATTCTTTGGTAAAAGCTTTACTCATACGGAATATTTAATTCGTTTCAAGGGCGCTGTTTGCGCCTGATATCAAGCGACTTTACCCGCCCTCGGTCACATTGGGTTAAGCTGATGACCGTTTGATGTTTGTTACCACCTTTTGGAGATGCTATGAGTGATTCAGAAAACGCCGGTTTCGGCAAATTCGTGCCAGGTTTTGACTTTTTGCAAAACTTGGCCAAAGGCGCTAGCCAGAGCGTGCCGCAAATGCCCAATTTATCGAATTGGATTGCGCCGACGCTGAATGAGGAAGAACTGGATAAGCGCATTTCCGAGCTTAAATCAGTGCATTTTTGGCTCGACCAAAACTCCAAAGCACTGGGCGCCACCGTGCAAGCGTTGGAAGTGCAAAAAATGACCCTGGCAACGCTCAAGGGCATGAACTTCAACATTGCGGATGTCGCCAATGCTTTCAAACTCAAGGCAGCCGAGACGGTGGTGTCGGGGGTGCAAAAAGTTGCCGATAAAGCGGTCTCTACGGCTGCAGCAGCCAAGCCAGTTGCCGCTGCAGCTGGCGCTGCGCTGGTTGATCCGATGCATTTATGGACGTCGTTGACGCAGCAATTTAGCCATATCGCGGGTGCTGCGATGGCAGAAGCGGGCAAAGCAACGGCCGTTGATTTCACCAAAAATGTGGCCAAAGAGGTTGCCAAAGAAACCGTTAAAGCTACAAAAAAAGTAGCTTCTAGCGCACGTCCTACAAGCGCTACAGCCAAAAAAACCGTAAAAAAAGTGGCGCCGCGCAGCCGTTGACATGAGATTGTTCCCCTATGCCCACGCCACGCACCCGCAGTGGCAAATGGCCGCCGGTTTGGTGTTGGCTCAGTTGCGCGCCCAAATGGCCTTGCATGGCTATGCCAGCAACCCCACCCTGGCGCTGCTCTATATCACCGACCGTTATGCGGAGCATGCGCAAGCACTGTTGGCACACTTGAGTGCTGAGTTGCCCGAAATCACCGATTGGTCGGGCACGGTGGGGGTCGGTATTGCGTCGAACAATGTTGAATATTTTGACGAACCCGCGTTGGTGTTGATGCTGTGCGAGTTGCCGAGTGATCAATACCGCGTGTTTTCTGGCGTAGCCCCGCTGGGGCTCGGCTTTGAAGCGCACACCGCACTGGTGCATGCCGATCCGAATACCCCTGACTTGACCGAGCTGATTGCAGAGTTGGCCGAGCGGACCGATTCGGGTTATCTGTTTGGCGGGTTGGCTGCGAGTCGCGGCCGAGTGGTGCAGTTTGCCGTGGCAGGTGACGGCAATCTCAAGGGGCAAGGAGCCGCCAGTGGCGTTTTTAGCGGTGGTTTGAGTGGTGTGGCATTTGGAGCCGGCATCGGCCTGGTGTCGCGTGTCACACAGGGGTGTCTGCCAGTCGCCAAAGCGCACCATATCACGGCAGCAGAAAAAAACGTGGTGTTGGAACTTGATGGCGAGCCCGCGCTGGAGGTTGTCTTGCGCGAACTCAAGGTTTCGTTGGAGCAGCCACGCGAGGCATTGCAAGCGCTGCGCGCTACGCTGGTGGGGTTGAGCCAACCCAGCGCCATACATTCGGACAACCCCACCATCACACGAACCGGCAACTTTGGCAACGATGTGATGGTGCGCCACATCATTGGCCTGGATACGGCGCGCGCCGGTATTGCCGTGGCAGACTTTGTCAGCGAAGGCATGCAACTGGCCTTTTGCCAGCGCAATGTGCAAGCGGCACGCGCCGACCTGATGCGCGTGTGCGCTGAAATTCGTGAAGAACTCGAGCCGCAAGAAATGGCGCTGGAGTCTGCTACGGCGCTGGCCGCCTCCGAGGCTGAAGCCGCCCCAAATCCGGCGCGTGGTATTGCCGGCGCTATTTATGTGAGCTGTGCAGGGCGCGGCGGTGCGCATTTTGGTGGCCCCAGTGCCGAACTGCAAATTATTCGGCGGGCTTTGGGTGATGTGCCCTTGGTTGGCTTTTTTGCCAGCGGGGAGATCGCCCGCAAGCACTTGTATGGCTATACCGGGGTGTTGACCGTGTTCACAGGGTTATAACGTCACGTTTGATAGACAGGCGTAGGATTAAGCAGGTACCTTCGCTGCTGGAATCCCAGCTTATCGTGGCGCCAATGGCTTCAGCCCTGCTGAGCTGGTTTTTTAAGCCTTTACCGCCTTTTTTCAGACCCTGCGCAACATCAAAACCCTGTCCGTTGTCGGTGATGGTCACGACTATCCAATCCGTGTCATGGCTGGTGGCAACCCGAATTTCGCTGGCTTGGGTGTGTTTGATGATGTTGGTAAAGGCCTCTTGCAGTATGCGTAGGATGTGTAATGAATTCCGTGGGTCGAACCATTCCAGTTCTGGAATATTCTGTATTTCCCAACGAAGTCCAATTCCTGCGCCTTCAAGTCTTGGTTCAAGCCGGTAGCGCAGGGTGGCCAGCACCAGCAGCAGATCTGCCTGCACTGGCTCCATCGCATCAATGGTGAGTTTCAGGTCGTCGATGCAGTCTTTCAATAAGTCTGCGGTGCTGCAGCTGTCAAGTTGGTCTTTTTCAACGGCCAGCAAGGTCGTTCGCAAAGTAGAGCCCAGGCCGTCGTGCATATCTTGCATGATGCGCTGGCGTTCGGCAGCCAGTGTTTGCTGGTGCGCGATATCGCGCTGCTCACGGTGAATGTGTTCCAGCTGGTTTTCGCGCGCCTGCAAACGCTGTTCCAGGTTTGCGTTGACTTGTATGACTTCATTGATAGCACCCACATAGCGTCGGAACATGATGTATAAAAACAGCAAAAACGCGACGGCATTGGTGTAGGGGCCGATATAGATGCCTTCAATGCCGGTGTGGTTGTTTTGCAGCAGCCAGTCGTACAGCCAAAAAACCATGCCCATCAAGCACCATGCACTGAGCAGTTTTCCGTCTTGGGTATGGGCTCGCTGTGACTGGAAAAAACCAGCCACGCCAACTGTCACACCCATGAACAACAAAACAATGTAGGCCAGTGGTGACAGCACATACACATTCGGCAAAAGTGTGTGAACCGGCAAGGTGATCAGCGCCACGCCGATTTTTAGCAGCACAACGCTGCGATCGAGCCAAATCAGTGAGCGTTGATGCAATGATTTGCGGTGGGCGTTTTCAATCAGATGCCAATGAAAATAAGCACGCATGACGATGTGTGCTCTATGGTGTCGTCTCTCTCGCCTAAACTCGCCCACTATGTCCGCTCCTGCCACCGAACTCCGCCAAGCCATTGCCGAGCTGCGTCTACAGATCACGCAGACTGTCTGGTTTGGTGTCTTTTTGCTGGCGGTGATGGCGTTGACCGAATGGATGCCGCAAATTCAGGTTGCGACGACGACCCACGCATCTTGATACCCACCACGCTCACACTCTATCTCGTTGCCGGCATCGTAAGCCTCAGTCTCGCCTCACTGATGGCGGCTATTGCCCATCGTCAACCCGGCAGTTGGGTGCTGAGAAATGTTTCCCTCGGCATTTTTATTCTTGCAGGGGGTTTGACTGCTGCTGGTTTCGGGGCGGTGCTGCCCCGCTGGACGATGGTCATCTGCGCCAACATGACCATGATCTCGGCAGGTGTAGTGATGTATTCCGGCTTTGCAGCCTATTGCGCGCAACAAAAGCCCAAGCTTGACCGTTTTGGCTGGGGCGTCGTGGCGCTCACTGCGCTACCTTTTTGGTATTGGGGGCTGATCGAACCCAACGGCAACTACCGCTCGGTGGTTTTCTCGCTGGCTGCGGCCGTAATTATTGTGCGCATTCCTATTTTGTTGGTGCGCTCTGCACCCACGGGTTCACCCCGTTGGCCAGTTCTGATTCTGGCCGTTCTGTATAGTGTTTTTTCAATCTGGATGGCTTTGCGTGGTGTTTATTTGCTCATGGAAGAGCAACCTGCGGCACCTTTGCGCGGCGCCAATCCGACCAGTTGGATCACGGTGTTTTGGTACATCGTGATGATTTCTTTGTTAACGGCTTGCATTATCTGGCTGGAGTTGCGCCGGGCTTCTGCCAATCAATCACCACGATTTTTTCAGATCGGTCAACGACAGCATCGGGCAGTTTTTGACTTTTTCGAATTTTTCCAAAACCAACTGCAATTGCTATGGGCAACGGTGCTCATATTGGTGCTTGGAATTGGCGGGTTAATGGGCTTGTATTCCGCAAATTCATACGAATTGGAGCAGGCACGGTTAACCCAAGCTGCCACGCTCTCCAACGACGCGTATGTCAGCCACAGCAAGCAAGTCGTCAGCCAAATCGACACCCTTCTGAACTCAGTGCGCAGCTACTATCTGCGCACAGGCTCGCCGGTTGAAACCGAGCGCTTCATCAATGCCCTGCCGTTTGACCGAACGACCATTGACAACGTCTATATTGCCAATGCACAGGCCAATCTTGTGGTTTCCCATGACCCCACGGCGCTGGGGCTCAGCCTGGCAGAACGCGATTATTTTTTGTTTCAAAAAGCCACGCCCGGTGACCAAATTTTTATTAGCCAGGTCGAAGTTGGGCTCGTCACGGGCAAGTACCACTTCCGGGTCGCCCGGCGCATCAGCAACCCGGATGGCTCTTTTGCCGGTGTGGTTTTGTGCACGGTCAATCCTGAAGCGTTTGCCCACCACTACCGCCAACTGGGTGCCGGCTTGCAAAACAGCGCCACTTTGCTGGGTGTGGTAGACCGAAAACTTCGGGCACGCACGCCACAACCTCAGATCGATCGCTGGCAAACCCCCGTCGAGTCGCCCTTGTGGGATGCCTTGGCGCAATCTGAGTCTGGCGTTTACACCAACAAAAGCTCAGTTGACGATATCGCCCGGGTCTATGTTTACAAAAAGATTGACGATCTTCCTCTGGTCATGGTGACCGGGTTTTCAGCTTCGGACCTGGCGACCAGCGTGCATAACCGGGCTCGCTGGCCGTTGCTGGGCGCACTCATTGCGCTAGGCATGGTGGTGGGATTGGCGTGGTTACTGACCGTCGAAATCAGACAGCGCAATGAGCAGGACAACTTCATGTCCATGCTCAGCCACGAGCTCAAAACACCGCTGTCGGTACTGCGCATCGCATTGGAGCAAGACACGCTGTCGGACAGCACCCGTGCCTACGCCCAACAATCTGTGCACGACCTCGACACGCTCATTTACCGCTGCTTACAAGCAGATCGTCTGGAGTCTCGTCATCAGGGTATTGAGCGCCAGCCTTGCAGCCTGCGTGAGCTGCTGGCAGACCTGCAAACAGCCTGCGCTGCCCCGCAAAATCTGCATCTCAGCGTGGCAGACCTGCCCATTTTTAGTTGCGACATCCCATTGTTGAGCATCGCACTGAATAATTTGATCGACAACGCCCTGAAATATGCGGCCACTGGCAGCCTGGTGCAGATCAATGCCAGCAGCCAGACCTACCGGCACCGCAGCGGCATTTTGATCAGCGTTGCCAATACGCCTGGCACGGTGGGGTTGCCCGATGCGAATCAGGTATTCAAAAAATACTACCGCAGCCCACGCGCCCACAGCAAAACCGGCTCCGGCTTGGGCTTGTACCTGGTGCACAACGTGGCGCGTCAACTGGGTGGCTGGGTGCACTATGTGCCCAGTGCCGGGCAAGTCTGCTTTGAGTTGTGGTTACCAACCTAAAGGACTGTCTCAGAAATACTGTTTTGCGAAGTTGGCAGCAGCCAAGGCAAGCACGGCAGCAAGCATCCATGACAGTTTGTCCATTTTGGCTTCGACAACTGAAAACTTTGCATCAAAGTGCTCACGTGTGACAAGACCAGACTGTGCGTCAGCAAGCACGCGCACCACGGTTTCAGCCTGCTTTTCATCAAAGCCAGCATCACGCAGTTTGCGAGTTGCATCAAGTGTGTCGAATGTGATGGTGCTCATGGGCACAAGTTTACACGCATGGGGGGTGCCCTGACGGTTCATAAGTTTGAGGATTTGAACATCATCAGGCTGGATCAATCACTCAGCGCCAAGGCTGTGGTGCCTGCTGAGGTCTTCCATCAGGTGTAGGTATTGGTAGGTATTGCGCCCATGGTGGGGTTAAGCTTGC
Source organism: uncultured beta proteobacterium (assembly GCA_903930255.1). Taxonomy (GTDB): domain Bacteria; phylum Pseudomonadota; class Gammaproteobacteria; order Burkholderiales; family Burkholderiaceae_C; genus Rhodoferax. Next base: position 4,007 of record CAIYYA010000094.1, on the reverse strand, counting down.
GGCCATGACCAAATCACTGAACATTGTGGTGGTGGAAGACCACGACGCATTGCGTGCCGTTACCGTTGAGGCTCTCGGCAAACACGGCCACAACGTGCGGGGCGTGGACTGCGCAGAGGCGCTCTCTGACGAGCCCGGCCCGGCACCGATCGACCTGCTAGTGATTGATCTGAATTTGCCGGGCGAAGACGGCCTCAGCCTGGCCGGGCGCATACGGGCGGCCCAGCCTGACATTGGCATCATCATGGTCACCGCGCGCACGCAGACCCGCGACCGGCTCACCGGTTACGACAGTGGGGCCGACATTTACCTAACCAAACCGACTTCGACCGATGAACTGTTGGCCGCCGTGCGCGCCCTCACACGGCGCATCAAACCTGAGGACCCGGCGGCTTTTGCGTGTACCCTCAAGCCCTCCAGCCAAACCCTGCATGGCCCGCTTGGCATGATCCCTCTTACCGGCCATGACTGCGCCTTGTTGGCAGCCCTGATCCGCGCCAAAGACCAGCAACTCGAAACCTGGCAACTCATTACCTTGACCGAAAAGGCAGTCACCGAAGCCGGCAAAAAAGCCCTTGAAGTGCAAATCGTGCGTCTGCGCAAAAAGTTTTTGCAAGCCGGCATTTTGGAACCCAGCCTGAAGGTTGTGCGGGGTCAGGGTTACCGGTTGTGCCTGAAGGTGGCCATCAGGGTCGATTAGCACGCAGCTAAACAGACAAGGCTTGCCACCGCAGCGTGCGTTACGCCTGCTGTTTGCGCAGAACTCAAATATTTCCTACAAGATAGACAAAATCAGGCTGTAACGCCCGTCTATCAAGCGCAAGATGCTCATTAGTTTGTAGCAAACTGGCGCCGAGTGTGTGGTTCACAGTTGGGCTATCTCTGCACACAAAAATATCACTCAATTGGCTTGTAACGCCCGTCAATAAAGCATTAAGCACTACTAAATATATAGCTATATGAATTGGCATGACGTGCTTGCCGGCCTGCCAAACAGGTTGAGGTGTAGGTATTGGTAGGTTTTATTTTCTTTGTCTGATTAAGCTTCGTTCGCTCTCTGTTGATTGAAGCCACAAAAGCTTTAGCAGAGTTGCTTAATTTTTGAAAACGGATTTTTCCCCTCATTCAGACCCAAGGTTTTACCATGGCAAACAGCACCCCACTCACCAACCAAATTGTTTTCATTGACTCCCGCGTGCAGGACATTCCTGCCCTGCTGGCGGGGCTGACTGCGGGCATTGAAGTGCATGTGCTCGATGCCAGCCTGGATGGGCTGACGCAGATCAGCGCGCTGTTGGCCGGGCGCTCTGGCATAGAAGCCATTCACCTCTTTGGCCACGGCAGCGCAGGCAGTGCGCTGCTGTGCAGCACCGCGTTGACCAGTAGCAACCTGGGCCTGTACCAAAGCACGCTGGCGCAGATTGGGCAGAGCCTGACAGCCACCGGCGACCTGCTGCTGTACGGCTGCAACGTGGCGCAGGGGGATGCTGGGCAGGCGTTTATTCAGCAGATTGCCCAGTTGACCGGGGCGGATGTGGCGGCCTCGACCGATTTGACCGGGGCGGCGGCACTGGGGGGGGATTGGGTGCTGGAGGCGCAGGCCGGCGTAGTTGAGGCACAGCCAGTGGCCCTGCCTGACTATTCGCATGTGCTGGCTGCCTCACCGGTGAGAATGACCTACACGCAAGTCACGGGGACGACCGGGTGGCAGTACCTGGATACCGCTCAGGGTTTCGGCGCGATGTCTACAACGGGGCAAGTCACTGGTGTGACGTTCACCAATTTCGTGAGTCCGGGTGCGGGGAGTGACTTCAAGTTGCAAATTAGAGCCAACCAAGCATCGGCAAATCCGGCAGACGATGTATGGGTGGATTTTCCAAACTTAGGCTTGACTGGCGGCGCGAATGCTGACGGTGCCTTCGACCAGGACGGTGGTGCTTGGGGCCCCTCTGTTCAAGGCATCAACGTCGACTACCGGATTGCGATCAATTGGGATGCATTTGCACCCAGCACACTGACCAAGACCTTCAATGTCAGAGATAACAACAACGGTGCGTTCATCGACTTTGACTACACCATTGAGATTACCGTTGTGGATACAGGGTCAGCTTCAACCCCGCCACCTCCAGCCAACACCGCCCCCACCGCAGGCTCCGGCGTGGCACTTGCTTACGAGGGTTCAACAACTAGCGTCACGTTGAGCATTAGCAATACCACCGCCAGTGACCCTGAGAACAATGCACTGACGTTTGCCCCTGGATCAGTGTCCTACACCCCAGCATGGAATCCCGGCTTGAAGGGGACTGTTAACGGTGTTTCAAGCAGTTCGTACACAGTGACAGACCCCGGCAGCCTGGTTGGCACCGGCGGTGTTTACACCTGGAACGTCCTCTACTATGACGACCCCACCACATGGTCAACCGACCCTGCCACCTCAAACTGGAATATGACCTGGAGCACCAGTGGCATCAACACCACGACCCTGAACGGCGCGACTGACCCAGAAAACGACGCTATCACTTATGCCATCGTTTCAGTCAACGGCGCAGCCAAGCCGGGCTGGATGACGATCAATGGAAGCAGCGGTGCGATCACGGCCAACGTGGCCCCTGAGTTTGCCGGTCAAAACTATCTGATGGTTGTAAGCGCCACGAGTGCCGGTACATCAAACCCTGTTCAAAAAACCTTCACCATCACCACCGGTGCAGCCGCAGATATCAACGACATCCCCACCATCTCCAGCCCTGCCGCTCAAACGGTGGCAGAAGATGCGGTGCTGACCTTTGGCCCTGCCAACTTCAACTTTGCAGACCTTGACCTCTCTGTGGGCGGCTCCGTCGCCAACGGTGCGACGCTGGACAAGATTCGCATTGACACGCTTCCCGCCCACGGCACACTCAAACTCAACAATGTCGATGTGCTTGCTGGTGATGAAATTCCCAAAACTGTCCTGGAAACGCTGACCTACACCTCCAATACCGACTACAGCGGCAGCGACAGCTACACCTACTCGGTCAACGATGGCATCGCCTGGTCGGCAGCGCCAGCAGCCATGACGTTGACCGTCACCCCCAGCAACGACGCGCCCGTGCTGGTCGACGGCAGGCCCACGCTCACGACCATCACCGAAAACGACACCACCAACGCCGGCAATCTAGTCAGCGACCTGATCGACCGTGCCGGTGGCGGGGCCGCTCTGGGTAACAAATCGGGCATCACCGATGTGGACACCCTCAACAACGGTGGGCTGGGCAATGCGCCCGAATCCGTCGGCCTGGGTATCGCCATTATTTCGGCGACCAACAATAACCGAGTCACGACCGACAACGGTGTGACCTTTGCCGACTACGGCACCGGTGGCGGCTATTGGGAGTATTCGACCAACGCTGGCACGTCTTGGACTGCTGTCGGCACGGTTTCTACCGGCAGCGCCCTACTGCTCTCGGCCACCGACAAGCTGCGCTTTGTCCCGGACATTGCCAATGGCACCATAGGCGCGCTGAACTACTACCTGTGGGATGGTGCCAACGGCACCGGCCACGCTACCAAGGTCGATGTGACGACACGCGGCAACGCGACACCGTATTCAGTGCTGTCAGACATGGCCTACCTCGTGGTCAGCAATGTCAACGACGCGCCGCTGCTGGACCTGGACGGCAACAACTCCAGCGGTGCCGCCGGCAACAGCGCGGGTGGCGGTGCCAGCTTTGCCACAGAATTTCTGGTGCGCGGTACAGCAGTGGCGATTGTCGACGCCGACATGACCATTGGCGATGTGGACTCGACTGGCGGCGTCACCGGTCCGATTGTTTTTGACACCGTAGCCTCGGCCACTGTGGCCATTACGGCTGGCGCTACGGACAACTTGTTTGGTACCACCTATGAGACCCTGGCGGCTGCCAGATACCAGGGCATTGTCGACAACCTAGGGGTCATTACCGTGACCGGCACGCTCGGCAACATCATCGTCAGCAACAGTGGCACCGCCAGCATCAGCATCAGCGGCG
>CAIYYA010000093.1 GCA_903930255.1 uncultured beta proteobacterium | reverse complement strand
CCCAACCAACTCAATGCGGCTTTGACAACGGCAGCGTCCACACCACCCACAGCCGGGCAGCTTTATACCAACCTGACCTCGCTCTGGGCGTGGGATGCAAGCCAATCGATGTGGTACTTTTGGGCGCCTGCGCTGGTGAACAACAGCACGCTGGCAGGCTATCTGAGCAGCAAGAATTATCTGGACTTTGCTACGTTGCCAAATGCATCCACGCCAGCAAGCACTGGGACACTTGCGCCCACGCTGGGGGTTTGGGTTAATCTGCCGTGAGGCTAATTTCAAAAACACTGTAGCCTGCGTTTTGACGCGAGCCGCGGCTGTGCGCTGATAATGCGCCCCATGCGAATTCCATTTACCAAAATGCAAGGTGCTGGCAACGATTTTGTGGTGCTGGACGAAACCCGGGCGCGCTTTGGGCTCACCACAGCCCACTACCGTCGTCTGGCCGAACGCCATTTTGGCGTGGGTGCCGACCAAATTTTGACGGTGCGCCCCAGCCCCGCGCCAGATATCGACTTTGAATATGTGATTCACAACGCTGACGGTGCCGAGGTGGAGCAATGCGGCAATGGCGCACGCTGCTTTGCGCGCTTTGTGCGCGATGCACAGCTAACAAACAAAGACCGCATTCGGGTGCTCACCAAAGCTGGTGTGATCGAGCCAGTGCTGCAAGCCGATGGCCAGGTTACGGTGAATATGGGGGTGCCGGTGTTTGATTTGGCCAGCATTCCGTTTGCCCCTGGCGGCCTCTTGCCCGAGCCCAGTGGTTCATGGCAAAAATGGCCTCTAGCGCTTGATGGACAAGCGCAGACAGCTCCTGTTTTGCTAGCTGTTTTATCCATGGGTAACCCACATGCCGTGCAACTGGTTGAGGCTGTCGATCAGGCACAGGTGCTGCTGCAGGGGCCGCTGATCGAGCAGCATGCGTGTTTTCCGAATCGCGTCAACGCTGGCTTTATGCAGGTGCAGAGTCGCAGCCAGATTCGCTTGCGTGTGTTCGAGCGCGGTGCCGGCGAAACCCTGGCCTGCGGCTCAGGGGCCTGCGCGGCCGTGGTGGCCGGTATCCGACTAGGCTTGCTGGATGCATGCGTGACCGTAGCAACCCACGGTGGTAACCTGGGCATTGAATGGGCAGGTGCAAACGAACCGGTTTTTATGACCGGCCCAGCCACCACCGTTTTTCAGGGTTTGATTGAATTACCGGATCTTTTATGACACAAATTTTTACCTCGATGAACCAAGCCGTGGGCAACCCCATCACCGAAGACGATATTGCCAATTACCTGGCCAATTCGCCCGATTTTTTTGAGCGCCACGCTGACCTGTTGGCCGCGGTGCAGCTTTCGAGCCCGCACAACCAGCGTGCCATCAGCCTGCAAGAGCGTCAGGCCAGCTTGCTGCGCGAAAAAATCAAGTTGCTCGAGTCGCGCATCATGGACATGATTCGCAATGTCAACGACAACACGCTGCTGTCGGATAAATTGCTGATGTGGGCGCGCACACTGTTTCTGAATACCGATGCGGCGGCACTGCCCCAACTCATTGCCGACGAGGTTGCCGATCAGTTTCATGTGCCGCAAGTTGGCATCAAGGTGTGGGACGTGGCTCCGGCATTTGCCAGCTTTGACTTTGCCCAGGGCGTGAGCGACGATGCCAAGCTCTTTGCCAGCTCGCTGACCGAGCCATTTTGTGGCGTCAACACCGGGCTCGAGGCCATCAACTGGCTGCCCAAACCCAAAGCCGTGGCTTCGCTGGCCATTTTGCCGCTGCGCAGCGGGTCGGTCAGCAACTTGACTCCCGCCTTTGGCCTGCTGGTGTTGGCCTCGCCCGACGACCAGCGTTACAGCAGCACCATGGGCACCGATTTTTTGGTGCGCTTGTCTGAGCTGGCCAGTGCCGCGCTGTCGCCACTGCGCTGATAACACCCCCATCCCAAAATAACTGCAGGCCACTGTGACGCAGACAACCCGCATGCCAGGCACCGACGCGCTGGTGCTGCGCTATCTTGATCACGTGCAATTTGAAAAACGCCTGGCAGAGCGCACGCTGGCGCTTTACACACTGGACCTGCAAAAGCTGCAAACCGTTGCCAACCAAGCTGATGTGGCATTGGTTGCCGTGCAGAGCCATCACATTCGGCGCTGGGTTGCTCAAATGCACAGCCGTGGGCGCAGCGGGCGCGGCATTGCGCTGATTTTGTCGGGTTGGCGCGGTTTTTACAGTTGGCTCGGCCACCAGAGCCTGGTGGCGAGCAACCCGGTGCTGGATGTGCGCGCACCCAAGTCAGCCAAGCCCCTGCCCAAAGCCTTAAGCGTCGATGCTGCGGTGCAGTTGGCCAGTTTCCAAAGCGATCAGGACAAAGATTGGCTGCAAACGCGTGACAGCGCGATGGTTGAGCTGCTCTATGGCAGTGGTTTGCGTGTGGCCGAGCTGACCGGTCTGGACGTCAAGGCCAGTGCCCAGGCACGCGGCTGGGTTGACCTGCAAGATGGTGTTGCGCATGTGCTGGGTAAGGGCAGCAAACGGCGCATTGTGCCGGTCGGTAGCAAAGCCCTGCAAGCTGTGCAAGCCTGGCTGGCACAGCGCGATGCTGAACTGCCACCAACGGCAGTGCAGGCAGCCTTGTTCACGGGGCGCAACGGCACCCGGCTCACGGCGCAGTCGATCTGGCAGCGCTTGCGCCAACGCAGCTTAAGTGCGGGTTTGGCCACACCGGTGCACCCGCATATGCTGCGCCATTCGTTTGCCAGCCATGTGCTGCAGTCCAGCAGCGACTTGCGTGGCGTGCAAGAGCTGTTGGGTCACGTCAACATCAGCACCACGCAAATTTATACCCGGCTCGACTTTGCGCATCTGGCAAAAACCTACGATGCAGCGCACCCGCGCGCGCGCATCAAGTCAGCTGAGCGAAAATAGCGGTCATCAGATTTCATTCGTTTTTAAAAAAGGTGTTGTATGCAAAAGCAAGTCAGCGTTGTGTTGGATAAAGGTGTTGAGTTTTCGTTTCATGTGCCGCCCGACGTGAGCATGGCGCATGACGCAGCGCGTGCCTGGCTCGACAAGCAGTTCACCACGCTCGACTGCGAGCCTCTGCGCGCCAGCGGCAAGGTGCTCACGGCCGACAAAATTTTGGTGGTCACGCAGGCAGCCGGTGCCGCACTGCTGGGCGATGCGCTATGGGCCGCAGACTACGTGGTCGCCGTCAGCACCGCCCTGGGCAAACCCATGATTCGCGTGGATGTGCCCTCTATGGCCATCACCTATTGAACCTGGTTTGAATGAAAAGCATTCGCCTGCGCGCCGGCAAAGAACGTTCGCTGCTGCGCCGGCATCCCTGGATTTTTGAATCGGCCATTGCTCGCGGCAGCGCTGACGCCGGTGAAACCGTGCGGGTGGAGTCCGATTCGGGGCAGTTTTTGGCTTGGGCGGCGTTCAGTCCAGCCTCAAAAATTCGCGCCAGAGTGTGGAGCTTTGATGAAACACAGCGCATTGATGCTGCTTTTTTTATAGCTGCTTGCGCCCGTGCAGTAAGCGCTAGAGCCAGATTTGACATACAAAGTGACAGCCTGCGCCTGGTGCACGGCGAGTCCGATGGTTTGCCCGGCTTGATCGTTGACCGCTATGGCGACACACTGGTGGCACAGTTCACCTCGGCGGGTGTTGAGCGCTGGAAAACCGTGTTGGCTGACGCGATGTTGGCCGCCACCGGATTAAGCCAGCTTTATGAGCGCAGCGATGCCAGCAGCCGCACGCTCGAAGGCCTGCCTGAAGCCACCGGCTGGTTGCGCGGCCAGGGTGACACCGAGCTGGAGCTGCAAGAACATGGCTGGCGCCTGGCGCTGAACATCGCCAGCGGCCATAAAACCGGTTTTTATCTGGATCAGCGCGACAGTCGCAAACGCTTTTTTGACTACGCCCAACGCCTGCAATTCAAGCGGGTGCTCAACTGTTATTGCTACACCGGTGGCTTTAGCGTGGCGGCACTGATGGGGGGCGCAGCACATGTCACGTCAATTGATTCGTCGGCGCCAGCCCTTGAAAAAGCGGCCGCCAATTTGGCGTTGAACGGGTTGGCCGCTGAGCGTGCCACTTTCTTAGACGCAGACGTGAATGCGTCGTTGCGACAATTCATCGAACAGGGTCAGACTTTTGATGCGATCGTGCTCGATCCGCCCAAATTTGCCCCCACGGTGGCGCACGCCGAGCGAGCTGCGCGGGCTTACAAAGACATCAACCGGCTGGCTTTCAAATTGCTTGCCCCTGGTGGCGTGCTTTTTACCTACAGTTGTTCGGGCGGCATCAGTGCTGATTTGTTTCACAAAATCGTGGCCTCGGCTGGCTGCGACGCCGGGGTGGATGGCTTTATTCATGAACGCATGGGCGGTGCACCCGACCACCCCATGACGATCAACTTCCCCGAAGGCGAATACCTCAAAGGCCTGGTGGTGATGCGCAAGCCCTAATGAACCCTTAAGCTGGGTGCCGTTAAACTCGCCATCTTTCATTCTTGGCGCACCATGAGTCTTATTCCGGCCACCATCCTTACCGGTTTTCTGGGTTCCGGCAAAACCACACTGCTTAAACGTGTGCTGTCAGAGGCACATGGGCAAAAAATCGCCATCATTGAAAACGAATTTGGCGAAGAAAACATCGACAACGAAATCTTGCTGACCGACTCCAAAGAGCAAATCATCCAGATGAGCAATGGCTGCATTTGTTGCACCATCCGCGAAGACCTGCGTGAAGCGCTGCAACTGCTGGCTGCTAAAAAACGCCAGGGTTTGCTCGATTTTGACCGCGTGGTGATTGAAACCACCGGGGTTGCCGACCCAGGACCGGTGGCGCAAACTTTTTTTATGGACGACGAGATTGCCGAGAGCTATCTGCTCGACTCGATTCTGACGCTGGTTGATGCCAAGCACGCCAATCAGCAGTTGGACGATCGCCAAGAAGCACGCCGCCAGGTTGGTTTTGCCGACCAGATTTTTATCAGCAAGACCGATCTGGTTACGCCTGACGAAGTGCAAGCTCTGAAACATCGGCTCACCCACATGAATCCGCGCGCACCGCAAAAAACCGTGCATTTTGGCGAAGTGGCACTTTCAGAGGTGTTTGACCTGCGTGGCTTCAATCTGAACACCAAACTCGACATTGACCCTGATTTTCTGAAAGAAGACACCCACAGCCACGCCGCCCACGAGCACCACGAGCATGCCCCCGGTGAGTCCTGCAACCATCCCGCGCACCAGCAAGGTCACCATCATGCGCATGATGACGATGTCAAAAGCTTTGTTTTCCGTTCAGACCGCGCCTTCGATCCCGCCAAGTTAGAAGACTTTCTGGGCGCTGTGGTGAACATCTATGGGCCACGCATGCTGCGTTACAAAGGTGTTCTTTATATGCAGGGAACCAAACGCAAAGTGATTTTCCAGGGCGTGCACCAACTCATGGGCAGTGACCTGGGGCCCGACTGGGGCCCTGACGAGAAGCCCTGCAGCAAAATGGTTTTCATTGGCATCAACCTGCCGCAGGATATTTTTTTGCAAGGGATGCAGCAGAGTCTGGTGCCCTGAGTCTGCCGCCTTGAGTCTGGCGATCTGACCCAGAAATACCGATGTTTGCCTCATTTTTGCAATTATTCGGTTTTTCAGGGGCTCAGCCTGTACACTCGCGCGCCAACGAAAAGCAGCAACTTGTCGAGCCAACCGCTGCAGCAATGCCCAGCCCAAGCGCCCATAAAAAACCTGCAAGGAGACCAACCGTGAAAGTGCCAACCGTCAAAGCCCAAGCGAGTGCCAGCAAATTGCCAGCCGCAAAGCCCCCCAAAGCCGCGGCCAAGCCTGCACCTGAGGTCAAAAGCAAAAAAGTCAGCGGCGCTGCTTTGCCCAAAGTTGTTGCACCTAAATCCAAGACGACCAGCGCCAAAGCGCCTGTCGAAAACCCGGCTGTGGCGCCTGCGCCTGCGCCAGTTGTCAAACCTGTCAAGCCCAAAGCGACCCCAGCTGACAGCTCATCTTCACCCAAAACTGATCCTGTATCTGTGAGCACCAAAACAAAAACTGTCGCTGCACCCGTAGCACCCGAAATCGCCAGCATGGCAAAACCACCCGTGGTTGAAGCCGATCTGTCTGTCACCGGTGTGCCCGTGCGCTCGACCCGCCCGTCGTCGCGCTTGGCGCAGCTCACCGTGCCATCGATCGCCCAGTCGGTCGCATCCACCGCAGCCAAAGCCAGCTTCACTCAAATGACATCGGTGGCCATGATTTCTTCGCCCTTGCCCTCGACCATCAAAAAAGACAGCAAACTCGCCAACAACTGGAAGAAAAAAACAATCGAAGAGCTGACCGACCCTGAGATTTTGGCTATGGCCGACGCTGACTACATGAACGAAACGCAGTTGGCCTATTTCCGCTTAAAACTAGTTACCTTAAAAAACAGCATGCTCAGCAATGCCGGTGAAACCACCGAGCATTTGCGCGAAGAGACCGTGGTGGTGCCAGACCCGGCCGACCGTGCCACCATTGAAGAAGAACACGCCCTGGAGCTGCGCACGCGCGACCGAGAGCGCAAACTGCTGAAAAAAATCGAACAATCGATTGTCCGTGTCGATAGTGGCGACTACGGTTATTGCGATGAAACCGGCGAACCCATTGGCGTTGGACGCCTGCTGGCGCGCCCCACGGCCAACCTGTCCTTGGAAGCGCAACAGCGCCGCGAGCTCAAACAAAGAATGTTTGGCGACTGAGGCTGCCCATGCGCGACCCAGTGTGTCATTTCACACGTTATGGCGACTCAAGACAATAACGGCCCAGGATTACTCTCCAAAGTCGTCAAATTTGTCCGCAATCCCACCACGGATTGGTCGGATTTGGACAAACTTGAGCCAAAAGCACGTTCGGAACCGCTAACTCAGCCAGCACCAGAACCCGAGTCGGCCTCGGTTTACAGCCGTCAGACGCTGAAAAACATGCTTGAGCGCAAGCGCCATGACGATGCCATTCGCAAACGTGAATTTGACCATTTGCGCAAATTGCGGCGCAATGCACCCAGCATGACCTCGGATATGGTTGCCAAGAACTCGTTTCTGCGCGACACCACGGGCTACTCCGATCTGGATGACCGTGCCATGACGCTGAAAAAAATCGACGAAATCGAAGCCCAAATGTCCAAACAGTGGTGGAAAGGGCATGCCAAAGGTGTCCCCCAGAGCCCACCATTGAGCGTGCCCGTGATGCGCTCAACCGCGCAAGCCAAGCTCGATAACAGCGCCATTTTTGCCACCACCATCATCAACGAAGAGCTGGCAGAATCTTATGACATGCCCACCGTGATGGGCGCCAGCACCCAGCAGTTTGACATGCCGACAGTCGCTGCAGCGATCGACGATGCAGCGACCAAAGCGGCGCCAGTGTCAGGGTTTGACAGCAAGAGCTTCGAGTCATCAAAACTTTTTGCCGTGGAAATGGGCGACGCCCTGCTCGACCCCGAGCTCGAAGAGGCGGCCATCCGCTTCGCCAACAACGACGATGCCGGAGCAGAAGCCGTGTTGCTCAGCGCCTATCAAATTGACGGCAACACCGAAACCGCAGCGCAAACCTGGATTGCCGCCTTATTCGATTTGTATCGCTGCACCGGTCAGCGTTCCCGCTTTGAAGAGCAGTCGCTGGACTATGCACAGCGCTTTGGACGCTCGGCTCCGGCCTGGTCGCCCGATAACTTGCGCCCATCAGCGCTCCAAACTGCCGCCGAACCGAGTCGTGCAACACCAGCCAACTCGACGCAAACGCAGTGGCACTGTCCGGCTCGACTTGACCCCCAAAGCGTGGCGCAGCTGGCCGCCAGCTTGGCATCGACCAACGTCCTACGGGCGTTAAATTGGTCGCAACTTGAACACATCACCCCTCAAGCGGCGCAAGCACTGGCCAGCTTGCTGGCGCAATGGGCAGATCAGGTTTGCACGCTGCATTTTGAAAACGTGGCGGTGCTTGAGCGCTTGCTGCGTGCAGCAACGCCGGTTGCGCAAGCACAAACCGAGCGCTATTGGTGGCAGCTGCGTCTTGATTTGTTGCGCATTTTGCGCATGCAGGATGAGTTTGACTTGGTCGCGCTCGACTATTGTGTGACCTATGAGGTCTCGCCACCGTCGTGGCGTGAAGCGCGTTGCCAGCGCATTGATCAACTGCCCGCCAACGCAGGCGCACAAACCCCGCTGCAACGCGGCGGGCTTGACACGACGGCTGATGAATGGCGCAGATCGTCGGGATTTGCCCGCTCGGTGTTGCTCGAGCCCGAGGCCGCGGGGCCCCTGGCCGTGCAATTGCGCGGTGAATTACAAGGCGACGCGGTGCAGGCCGTGCTACCCCAAGAAAAAGCAATTCTCTCGACAAATAAGCTGGTGATTGATTGCACGAACTTGATTCGGGTTGATTTTTCTGCAGCTGGCAGCATTTTGAACTGGGTGGCCCAGTGCGAGTCACTCGGCTGTCACGTTGAGTTTCGCCATGTGCCCCATTTGGTAGCCGCATTTTTTACCCTGATTGGCATCAACGAACACGCCAAAATTTTGACCCGAGTCGATTAACGAAAGAATCTATGGAACAGTTTCACGGCACCACCATCATCAGCGTGCGCCGAAAAACCCCTGACGGGGTGCAGGTGGCCATCGGTGGCGATGGGCAGGTCACGCTGGGCAGCATCGTGGTCAAGGGCACGGCGCGCAAAGTGCGCAAGCTCTACCACGGCAAAGTGCTGGCTGGTTTTGCCGGCGCTACAGCCGATGCTTTCACCCTGTTTGAGCGCTTTGAGGCCAAGCTTGAAAAGCATCAGGGGCATTTGACGCGTGCGGCCATCGAGCTCACCAAAGACTGGCGCACCGACCGTGTGCTGCGCCGCCTGGAGGCCATGCTGGCGGTGGCCGACAGCAGCGCGTCGCTCATCATCACCGGCAACGGCGATGTGCTGGAGCCCGAAAACGGCATTGTG
>CAIYYA010000092.1 GCA_903930255.1 uncultured beta proteobacterium | reverse complement strand
GGGCGCAGGTAATCAACTTTTTGCAAAACACATATGCCCACTCAACAGACTGATCGAATCAACCGCGCTCGCGGTGCCCTGCTGGGCCTTGCCGTTGGAGACGCCGTTGGCACCACGGTCGAATTCAAACCACGAGGCACCTTCCCCCCATTGACTGATATGGTCGGTGGAGGCCCGTTTCACCTCGTCCCCGGCCAATGGACAGACGACACCAGCATGGCACTTTGTCTGGGCGCCAGCTTGCTGGAACACGGCTTTGATCTGCACGATCAAATAGACCGCTACTTGCAGTGGCATGACGAAGGCTACATGTCCAGCACCGGCAAATGTTTTGATATTGGTGGCACGACATCGGATGCACTTGAGCGTTATCGCCGCACCGGAAACCCCAAAGCTGGCTCCAGCAAACCCGACAGCGCCGGCAATGGCTCCATCATGCGCCTTGCCCCTGTCGTTATTTACGCTCAAGACACGCCTGAGCTGGCTTTGAAATATGCTCTGGAGCAATCCAAAACCACTCATCGTGCGCCAGAATGTTTACTGGCTTGCCACCTGCTGGCTCAAGCGCTGATACGCGCCTTGCGGGGCCAAACCAAAGAAGGCGTATTGGCAGTTATGCAGCATGATCAGCCCCAATTGGCAGCCCTTGCCGCCATTGCCCAAGGCCAGTACAAAAGCAAAACGGCAGACCAAATCAAAGGCACTGGCTACGTCGTGCAAAGCTTGGAGGCTGCCTTCTGGTGCTTTTGGCAAACCGACAACTTCAAGGATTGCGTGCTGCTGGCCGCCAACCTGGGTGACGATGCCGACACCACTGCGGCCATTGCCGGGCAACTGGCGGGTGCGTTTTATGGTGCGAGCGGCATTCCTTCACATTGGTTGCAAAAGTTGACGATGAAGGAAGAAATTGGTCAAATGGCTGAGCTGTTGGCAAGACCATCATCAAAAGTTTGATGGACTGCCCCTGCTGAGTCGATCAAATCACTTACGCGCACTTGTTCAAACCGCGAGCTTCAAATGCGACTGACAAATGCCAGTCAGCTCCGCCTGATCAAGGATGGCATCACTCAGCAAACGCTCGGTAATGGCATTCAAAAGACCTTGGTTGTCGGCTAGGCACTTCAGTACCACGGCATATTCAATGACCAAAAATTGCCGAATCAGTCCCTCCACATGCGCGAACTCTGTTGGTGTGGCATCGCCCACAATCACAGCCAAATTGGATCCTGACATGTTGGCTTGCTCCATCTGTGGTGCAAATCCCCAGCGACTAAAGGCACGGTGCGAGCGCTTCCAGACATCTTCAAGATCACCGGATGCACCGCTGGAGACACGCTCGGCACCCAAGTCCAGTTCTTCGGCGGCACGACCGGCCAAACAAATGCGAATGTAGTGCCGAAAATCGGCATACGTTTTTCGCTCACCCAAAGACTGGTGGTAGCCAATCGATTCCGTCACCACACCTTTGAAATCAACGCCGGGCACGATGGAGCAATAGTCCGGCACATTGCGCCCGGCAGAATCCAGAATGGCCATAGCTGCATGGCCAGCTTCATGCACAGCGGTTTGATGCCGGACATCATCATTGTCTTGCTCAATGGCAATTTCTTCGCCAAAACCATGGGTTGACATATGCAACAAGTCCAGGAAGTCAAGCGGGCGCTTTACCCGCTTGGACAAGCGCCGCAAGTACAGCAGTGCCAACTCACAGCGCTCATTTCGTTGATATTTGTCCTCAAGCAATTTACCCAATTTGGTTGGTGATGAGGTGATGGACTCGCCACAAAGCTCACTCCCCATCTTTTCAATAAAGATAGCGCCTCGTGCAGCATGGGTAAGCGCTGGCAATACAAAGTAGCGGTCAAAACGCTCCGGGCCATCCAGCGTATCAGCCATGTCACCGAGTTCAAAAACCATGCTGCACAGCACCACCGGTTGGGTAGGATCAAAGGCTTTGATCCACTTCACCAGCCGTTGCTGAAATTTCCCGAACTTGGCGGCTTCTTCATCACTGTCACCCTTTTGGCGGTCAAGCAACCAGCGGCCAGGCTCCATAAAAATCAAGGCAGGAGCCGATGTTGCAAACGCCGCACGCGGCGGTAAATCAAGGACGTCTGCATTCTCAACCACCACAAAGTGCATACCGGCGTCCTGTGCGACACGCTGCAGCGCCACCTGACAGCGTGCTTCATCATCAGCGACCAGCAGCACGGCGCGACCCACATCGCGCCATTCGGCAGCATCTTTGGACACAACGGCAGATTGCAGCTCTTGTGCCCAGGGCTGCAGCAAGTCAGCACCGGCAATGCGGCACCATGGCGGCGCATCTGCACTGGTTTCCGGCGCAGGTATTGGCTGTTCTGTAGCATTGCCATTAGCCTGCGCAATGGCTTGGGCGGGAAGGATGTTGGCGTAGATGACAGCCGAAATGGCTGGCAGGTAGGTGTCAAGCGTGCGGTTGCCAATGGCCAGCAAGTTGTCCAGCATCTTGCCAGAGAGTTGCCCGTCCTCAATGTCAAAACCGCCACAAAAACGAAGTTCACCGTCATTCATATCCAGATCGATGC